>NZ_JBSSDH010000017.1:0-133075 GCF_054060555.1 Pseudomonas sp. TE6283 | reverse complement strand
GTCCCCTCGCTCCGTTCTTGCTCCCGGGAGGACCGCGCTGAACGCCCCATCCTGGGGCGCAGCGCTTGACGGGCATCCATGCCCGTCACCTCCCTTCGCAAGAACTCCGCTCGGCCTCCTGAAGTCGCAATTGGTGTTGCCTGATCTACCGCGCGCTTAGAAGCAAAAGCAAACAGCAACAACAAGAGCGAACAACAAGAGCGAACAACAAGAGCGAACAACAAGAGCGAACAACAAGAGCAAGTTACTCGTATCTCAGTCGTCGGTCTCTCCGGGACTTTCATGAATTGTTGACGATCTTTTCACGCGGTCCCCTTTAGCGTCGCCTGCCAACCGATCCGGCAGGCAACCGCGCTCTGAGGCACACGTGTCCCGTACAACTCCCCCCGCTAGAAAATCCATCGACTGGCCCGGCCTCGGCTGGCTCCTGCTGTTCTTTTGGTACTTCTCCGGCATCACCCAGGCTCTGCTGTTGTTCAGCGGCACCACCGGCTTCGCCGGCTTCCGTGACGCCCTGTTCCTCAGCAGCCTGTGGCTGGCACCGGTCCTGCTGCTACCCCGCCTGACCCGCCCCCTCGCCGCCCTGATCGGGCTGGTGTTGTGGGCCAGTTCGCTGGTCGGCCTGAGCTATTTCGCCATCTACCGCCAGGAGTTCTCGCAAAGCGTCATCTTCGTGATGTTCGAGTCCAACACCACCGAGGCCGGGGAATACTTCAGCCAATACTTCAGCGTCTGGCTATGCCTGGGGCTGCTGCTCTACAGCGCGATCGCCGTGCTGCTGTGGCGGCGCATCCGCCCGGTCACCCTGCCGTTGTACAGCCGCCTGCCGGTGGTCGCCGTGTTACTGACAGCAACCCTGGGTTACCCGTTCTACAAGCAGATGGTCTCCCAACAACGCAGCTTCGTCGACGCCCGGGAAAAGGTCGAACAGCGCATGGCGGCCGCGGTGCCTTGGCAACTGGTGGTCGGCTACCGGCAATACCGCCAGCAACTGGACAACATGCAGGCCCTGCTGGAGCAGAACGCCGCCCTGCCGCCACTAAAGAACCTCAAGGACAACAGCGGCGACGCGCCACGCACCCTGGTGCTGGTACTGGGTGAGTCCACCACTCGCGAGCACATGCACCTGTACGGCTACAACCGCGACACCACACCGAACCTCGACGCCCTGGCCGCCAGCGACAAGGGCCTCACCGTGTTCCGCAACGTCGTTTCGCCACGCCCGTACACCATCGAAGTGATGCAGCAAATCCTGACGTTCGGCGATGAACAGCATCCTGATCGCTTCCTCACCGACCCGTCGCTGATCAATCTGATGAAACAGGCCGGCTACAAGACCTTCTGGATCACCAACCAGCAGACGATGACCAAGCGCAACACCATGCTCACCACCTTCTCCCAGCAGACGGACATGCCGGTCTACCTGAACAACCAGCGCAACCAGAACGCCAGCCAATACGACAGCGTGGTCCTGGCGCCTTTCGAAAAAGCCCTGCAGGACCCGGCCGGCAAGAAGCTGATCATCGTCCACCTGCTCGGCACGCACATGGATTACCGCTACCGCTATCCGGCCGGCTTCGACCACTTCAAGGACCACACCGACGCGCCGGCGGCGCTGTCCCCCGACCAGGTACAGACCTACAACTTCTATGACAATGCCGTACGCTACAACGACTTCGTCGTGTCCGACCTGATCAAGCGCTATTCGGCCAGCACACCGAACGGTTTCCTGCTGTACCTCTCCGACCATGGCGAGGATGTCTACAGCTCAGGCAATCATGATCGCCTCGGCCGCAACGAAGCCGACCCGACCCGGCCGATGTACACCATCCCCTTCCTGCTCTGGACCTCGCCCAGCTGGCAGGCGGCGCACCCGCGCGACCTGCAGTCGATGACCGACCGCCCCTACAGCAGCGCGCACCTGATCCACACCCTGTCCGACCTGGCGGGCCTGAGCTACGACCGCTACGAGCCGGCCAAGAGCCTGGTCAACGATGCCTTCGCCGCCAGCCCACGCTGGATCGGCGACCCGTATGCGAAAAACGGGCTGCACGAATTCGACAAACTGCCCGGCGCCCGAACGAAACAGGAGCAGCGGACCGCCAGCAGCGACACGGTTCGCCCTGACGAAGGCTGACAGCCCGCGACAAGGCCGCCCTCATACCAATCCCTCCGCTTGAAGGGACACGCCCCCAAAACCGATATCTGGTCTCTCAGATATCGGTTTTTTGTTGCATCAATGATGAATAAATTTCCGCCATATTGTTTCGTACATTTCATGAAAAATACAAAACGACAATATCCCACTTCAGAATGACGTCACTGCATCTCAGCAAATACGGGAAACTCAGATGAATACGTGCGAATACCCGCTTTGGCACATGATCAAAACGACGAAACAAAACATTCCAAAATGGAATGATGTAGCAACTAATTGTCGTTTGTTGAGAACGCCTTTCAACGCCAATACTGATTTCAATCAATGCAATCGCGACCGCCGCGGCACTGGAGAAGCCGCCGGCCGACCGGCGCCCAAACCGCGCCTGTCACCTGCAACTGGAAGTGGTCAGATCACAACAAAAACAACAACTCACCCGAATGCAGATCCAATAGGTTGCCCATGACCCATTCGAACAACAATGCAAACTTGACTGCCGCAACCCCGCCTTCCGGACACCTCAAACGCACCCTCACCAGCCGCCACCTGAACATGATCGCCATCGGCGGCTCCATCGGCACCGGCCTGTTCGTCTCCTCCGGTGCCACCATCGCCCAGTCAGGCCCCGGCGGCGCGCTGCTGGCCTTCGCGGTAATCGGCCTGATGGTCTACTTCCTGATGACCAGCCTCGGTGAAATGGCCGCGTGCATGCCGGTCAGCGGCTCGTTCTCCACCTATGCCTCGCGCTACGTGGAAGAAAGCTTCGGTTTCGCCCTGGGCTGGAACTACTGGTACTCCTGGGCCGTGACCATCGCCGTGGACCTGGTGGCCGTGCAGATCATCATGCTCTACTGGTTCCCGGACACCCCCGGGGTGATCTGGAGCGCGGCCTTCCTGGTGCTGCTGTTCGCCCTCAACGTCGCCTCGGTGCGCTTTTTCGGCGAGGCGGAGTTCTGGTTCGCCCTGATCAAGGTCATCACCATCATCATCTTCATCGCCGTGGGCGTGCTGATGCTGCTGGGCATCCTCGAAGGCGGCCAGGACGGCGGCGCCCACCTCTGGCAGATCGGCGACGCGCCCGTTGCCGGCGGCCTGCCGGCGCTGATCGGCGTGGCGATGATCGTCGGCTTCTCGTTCCAGGGCACCGAATTCGTAGGCATCGCCGCCGGCGAAACGGAAAACCCAGGGCGCAATATTCCCAAGGCCGTGCGTCAGATCTTCTGGCGCATCCTGCTGTTCTACGTGCTCACCATCGTCGTGATCGGCCTGCTGATCCCCTACACCGACCCACGGCTGCTCAAGGACGGCCTGTCGGACGTCACCATCAGCCCGTTCACCCTGATCTTCGCCAAGGCCGACATGCTCGCCGCCGCCGCCGTGATGAACGCGGTGATCCTGACCTCGGTGCTGTCCGCCGGCAACTCGGGCATGTATGCCTCCTCACGCATGCTCTACAGCCTGGCGCTGGAGCGCAAGGCGCCGGCCATCTTCGCCCGGGTGACCCGCAGCGGCACGCCGGTCTGGGCGCTGCTGGCCACCGCCGCAGTCGCCGGCCTGTGCCTGCTGAGCTTCCTGTTCAGCCCCGGCAAGCTCTACCTGTGGCTGCTCAACACCTCCGGCATGCTCGGCTTCATCGCCTGGCTGGGCATCGCGATCAGCCACTACCGTTTCCGCCGCGGCTACCTGTTCCATGGCCACGACCTGGCGAAACTGCCGTATGTCTCGAAGTACTTCCCGTTCGGTCCGCTGTTCGCCTTCGGCCTGTGCATGGTGGTGATGCTCGGGCAGAACTACCAGGCGTTCATCGGCGGGCAGATCGACTGGATCGGTGCCTTCGCCACCTATGTCGGCTTGGTGCTGTTCGTGGTGGTCTGGTTCGGCCACAAGCTGGTCACAGGCTCCAGGGTGGTGCGGTACAGGGAAATGGACTTCTCCAGTATCGAGATTCGCAAAGCCGAACGCAGCAAGGCAGAGCCCGCCGGCGATGCGCTCGCGGCCAGCCAGCAACCCGCCTGAACACTCCATTGGCGGACCCGCCCCGGTCCGCCCATCACTGCCCCGGGACCCTGATGAACAGCACCTTCGACTCCTACTACGAAGCCACCGCCAGCAGAACCTTCTACCCTGCCCAGAGTGGGCGCACCGATACCCGCGTGTGCATCCTCGGTGGCGGCCTGGCCGGCCTGTCGACCGCGATAGGGCTTGCCGAGCGCGGGGTGAGCGATGTGACGATCCTCGAGTCGCAACGCGTCGGCCATGGTGCCTCGGGACGCAACGGCGGCTTCGTCTTCGGCGGCTACAGCCTTGGCAACGCCGACCTGCTATCGGCGCTGGGCGCCAACGAGGCACGCAAGCTGTATCGACTGACACTCGACGCCGTCGACCTGATCCGCGAACGCACCCGCCGCTACACCATCGACTGCGACCTGATCGACCAGGGCGTGATCCTCGCCAACTGGTTCAACGACCCGTCGCGCCTGGAGAATCCGCGCCAGCTGATGAAGCAGGCCTATGGCGTCGACTGGCAATACATCGCACCCGGCGAACTGAAGGAACAGCTCAGGACCGAGCGCTATTACGGCGGGTTGCTGGAGCGCAACGCATTCCACTTCCACCCGCTCAAGTACGTCTGCGGCATCGCCCAGACTGCCGCCCAGGCCGGGGTGACGATCTACGAGCAGTCGCCGGTGACCGGTATCGAGAAGAAAGCTGGCGGCTATATCGTGCGCACCGACCAAGGCGAAGTACATGCCGAGGAGGTGGTATTCAGCGCAGGGGGCTATGCCCGCGGCGTCTACGCCCCGATCGAGCGCGCCGTGCTGCCGATCGCCACCTACGTGGTAGCTACCCCGCCATTGGGCGCGCGCCTGCCGGATGCCATCGACTGCCAGTCGGCCATCTACGACACCCGCTTCGCCTTTGATTACTACCGCCCGCTGAAAGACACCCGGATCCTCTGGGGCGGGCGCATCTCCATCCTCGATCGCGGGCCACAGGCCATCGCCAAGCTGCTCAAGGCCGACCTGGTGAACGTCTATCCGCAACTCGAGGACGTGGCACTGGAATACGCCTGGGGCGGCCTGATGAGCTACGGACGCCACCAGATGGCGCAGATCGGCCAGGACGCCAACGGCATCTGGCACGCCGTCGGCTTCGGCGGCCACGGCATGGCACCGACCACGGTCGCCGGCGAAGTCCTGGCGGACGCCATCGCCCGTCGCCTGCCGATCCCGAGTGGTTTCAGCCGGTTCGGCCTCGAACGCACCTTTGGCCTGGCCGGCCTGGTGGCAGCTCAGGCCACCTACACCGCCTACCAGGCACGCGATGCCTTCGATGCGCGGCGGCTGAACCGTTGACGCCGGTATTCCATTGATGGCATGCCGATCATGCGCATCGGGGTAACCCAAACGTGTACAGCGGCGAGAAGGTCACGGTGCCCCTCAGCCCAAGCGCACTACCGCGTGCTTGACCTTGTCGAGCAACTCCGACATTTTGAATGGCTTCACCAGCATTTCCATCCCTGTCCCCAGGAACGCCTGGCGGTCCAGCGCCGCATCGGCGTACCCGGTCATGAACAGCACCGGCAACCCTGGTCGATGCAACCGTGCGATGTCAGCCAGCTCTCGCCCACTCATGGTCGGTAGTCCGACATCGGTCAACAGCAGGTCGATGCTCTCCTCCTGCTGCAGGTATTGCAACGCCTCATCGATGGTCGACGCCAAGGTGCAACGGTACCCGGCCTCGCCCAGCGCCTCGGCCACCGACAGTCGGACCGAGGCCATGTCCTCGACGATCAACACGTGCTCGCCATTGCCCTGCTGGTCATTCCCTACCTCGCGGTCCAGGCTGACCGCCGCCTCGTCGCTGGCCGGCAGCAACAGCGTCACCTCGGTGCCCTTGCCAACCACACTGCGCAGCTCCACATGGCCACCCGACTGGCGGGCGAAACCATAGATGGTCGACAAGCCCAGGCCAGTGCCCTGGCCGAGAGGCTTGGTGGTGAAGAACGGATCGAAGACCTTGTCGAGCAACTCGGCCTCGATTCCACTGCCGTTGTCGCGCACGGTCACGGCCACGTAGGCGCCATCGGCGAGGTTGGCGTCGCCGTGGCACCAGGCCGCCGAAGTGTTGACCCAGATTTGCCCGCCCTTGGGCAGCGCATCGCGGGCGTTGATGACCAGGTTGAGCACCGCGCTTTCAAGTTGCACCGGATCGACCAGGGCGATGGCCGGCAGGGTGGACAGGTCCAGGGTGAGGGTGACTCGCTCACCGATCGTGCGGGTCACCAGTTCCTCCAGCGAGCGTATGTGCTGGTTGACGTCCACCGGACGGGTGTCGAGCGGTTGCTGGCGGGCAAAGGCCAGCAGCCGCTGGGTGAGCACGGCGGCGCTGTTGGCCGAGCTCAGCGCCACCTCGGCATACTTCGGCACCTTTTCCACACGGTTTTCCGCCACTCGTTTGCGGATCAGCTCAAGGCTGGTGATGATGCCGGTCAGCAGGTTGTTGAAATCGTGGGCGATTCCCCCGGTGAGGCTGCCCAAGGCATCCATTTTCTGCAACTGCAACAGTTGCGCCTCGGTGCGCACGCGCTCGGCCACTTCCCTGGCCAACTGGCTGTTGGCATCGTCCAGGCGTGCCAGGTGCGAGCGCTCGCGGTGACGGTGTTCGGTGATGTCCTCGACGAACACCAGACACAGGCCAGGCGCCTGGTACGGCGACAGTTGCCACTCGGTGTCGCGCGGTTGCCCCTGCAGGCGCATGCCCAGCGTGCCTTTCCAGCGTTCCCCCGCCGCGAGGTGCTGGCGCAACTCCTCGAGCGCCTTGACCTGGCCTTCGGCGAAGCACTCGTGCAGACACTGCGGGTCGCGGTTGTCCTGTACCAGGTGGGCGAAGGCCTGGTTGCATTCGTGCACCTTCAAGTCGCCATCGAGCACGGCGATGGGGGCGGACACACCCCGGAAGATTTCCTGGAAGCGCGCTTCGCTCTGGCGCAAGGCCCGCTCGGTGTCGCGCACTCGCAGCAGGGTGCGCAGGGTGGCAAGCAGCACGTCCGGGTCCACCGGGTGGATCAGATAAGCATCGGCACCGGCGTTCAGGCCAGTAATGATATCGCCGCTCTGGACCGATGCCGCCGACACGTGGATCACCGGCAACAGCGCCGTGCGGCTGTCCTCGCGCAGCAACCGGACAATGTCGAAACCGCTCATGTCCGGGAGGTTGACGTCGAGGATCAGCGCATCCACTTGCTCGTCACGAATCAGCGCCAGCCCCTCCCCGCCGGTACCCGCTTCGAGCACTTCGTAGCCGTGCGCGCCGAGACGGCGGCGCAGGGCGTAACGGGTGGCGACGTTGTCGTCGACGATGAGCAGGCGCAGGTCAGGTTTCATCCACGCTCTCCTGGGCCAACGCCAGCGGAATGATCACGAAGAAAGTGGAACCGACCCCTGGCTCGCTGTGCACGCCTACCTCCCCGCCCAGCAGCGTGACGAAACGCTTGCATAACGACAGCCCCAGGCCGGTGCCACGCAGGCGTTTCTGCAAGGGTGAATCGAGCTGTGCGAAATCCTCGAACAACGTGCCCAGCAGCTCCGAGGCAATGCCAATGCCTGTATCGCTGACGGCGAAGCGGATGTGCTGCGCATCGACGAGTTGCGCCGACACCCGCACTTCACCGCGGGTAGTGAACTTCAAGGCATTGGAGATGAAGTTGCGCAGGATCTGCGCAAGCTTCTTGTCGTCGGTATAAAGGCGCGGCAGGCCCACCGGCTCTTCGAAAATCAGGTCGACCGCCGTGGCGTCGACGATCGGCCGAAACATCCCGCGCAGCGCCGCGAACAGGTCGAACATATCGAACCAGGCCGGCGAGATGGTAATGCGCCCGGCTTCGATCTTGGCGAGGTCGAGGAGGTCGTCGACCATGTCCGACAACTCGCGGGTCGCATTGCTGACAAATGCAACCTGGCGGTGCTGCTCTTCCGACAGCGGCCCGTCCAGCTCGTCGGCCAGCAGGCTGGTGATGCTCAGTATCGAGCCCAGCGGGGTGCGGAACTCATGGCTCATGTACGACAGAAAGCGACTTTTAAGGTCGGACGCCTGGCGCAACTGCTCAGCCTGGATGTCCAGCTCGGCATACAAGGCCAGCACGCCTTGATTGGTTTCTTCGAGCTCGGCGCGCAGGGCCTCGTTTTCGGCCTGCAGCCGCGCGAACTGCTCGGCGTCTCGCATGGTAGGCTCAGCCATGGTCTGGCTCCAGGTCGATCACCAGCACCGTCACATCGTCCCGCCCCCGGCAGAAATCCCGATGCAGCACGGCAGCAATCACCGCGGGGTGGCGATGCACCAACCCAGGGTAGTCTTGTAGATTCCAGCGCGACTGCAGGCCGTCGCTGTAGAGGATCAGCAGGTTGCCGGTCACGTCAGCGTAGTCGAAGACCTGGGCTTTGCGGTATTGCCCGCCGACGATACCTGGAAGCGAGGGCATGCCGCGCATGCGAGTCGGCGCCACCAGACTGGCGCCGATGTTGCCGATGCCAGAAAAGGCCATATGGCCACTGTGCAGATCGTGCTGTGCGATGGCAACCGCGCCGCCCCGGGTGCTGCACATCGCCAGGTGCAGCCGCTCGATCAGCAAAAGTGGGTCGAGAAAGGCGTCCTCGGCGAATGCCGCTGCCGCGCTCAGGGCCGCCTCCTCGGCATCCGGGCCATGCCCCAGGCCGTCGACCAGCAAGGCGCTGAGACGCCCGCGGGTGAGCGCGACGTGCCAGGTGTCGCCGCAAGCCGGGTCATCATGCAGCGCGTGATGGCTGACGCCGATGCGCAGGTCACGACTCTCGGCAGTGCGTTGGTACACGCGGGCCATGATTACCGAGCCGCGGGCGTCGGTGTGCATGTCGAACACCTCGGCCATACGTGTCACCGCGCCCAGGCCGATGCCCTGTGTACCACCAGTGGAATAGCCGTCGGCGAGGCATGTCTGGGCATCGAACCCTTGAGCCCGGTCCACTGCCAGCAACTCGATGCCCAGGCCGTTGGCACCGGGCACGCTGCGCAAGTGCAATGCACCCTCTCCGGCATGCTTGAGCACGTTGCTGGCCAGCTCGGTAGCCAGCAACGCCACACGACCGGCGTCCTCGTTGTCGAAGCCTTGTTGCTCGGCCAGGCGCTGTGCGGTGCGCCGGGCGTGGCCGATCTGGCTACCCTCTTCCAAGGGCAAGACCAGCGTCCGGCTGGCAGATATGTTCATATCCATCGCGTGATCGTCACCCGCGTGCCCTCGCCTGGCACGCTGTCGAGCTCGAACTCGTCCACCAGACGGCGTGCGCCGGTCAGGCCCAGGCCCAGGCCATTGCCGGAGGTCCAGCCATCGGTCAGGGCCAGCTTCAGGTCGGCGATACCCGGCCCTTCGTCGCGGAACAACAAGCGCACTCCTGTGCGGCCCGCCTCTTCGAGCACCTGCCAATCCATGTCGCCCCCACCGCCATAGATCACGGTGTTACGCGCCAGCTCGCTGACAGCGGTGACCAGCTTGGTCAGGTCCACAAGGCGCATGCCGCAATCGCTGGCCAGTTTGCGCGCCAATTGCCGGGCCAGTACCACGTCCTGCTCGATGCGTACCGGCAGGCTGCCACTGTGCTCGCCGTTCATGGGTGCCTCACGTATTGGCTGAGCCGCTGCATGCCTCGCTCCACATCCAGCGCCGTGCTCACCCCAGGCAAGGTCAAGCCCAGCTCCACCAGGGTAATGGCCACGGCCGGCTGCATGCCCACCACCATCACCTGGGCATCCATCAGCCGCGACAGACTGGCGATGTCAGCGATCATCCGGCCAATGAACGAGTCGACCATGTCCAGCGCCGAGATGTCGAGCAACACACCCCGTGCGGAGGTGGCGCTGATGCGGTCGGTAAGGTCGTCTTGCAAGCGCATGGCCAGCTTGTCATGCATGTCGACCTGGATGGTCACGAGCAGAAACTCGCCCATCCGCAGAATCGGGATACGGTCCATGGGCTCAGGCCTGCTCGCCCAGGTTCACACCCAGGCGCTTGAGCGCGAGCTTCAGCGCATCAGCGAGGTTAGCCTTGGTAGTCAGGGTGCCCAGGTCCAACCCCAGGTGCACGATGGTCTGCGCGATCTGCGGGCGCACCCCGCTGATGATGCAGTCGGCGCCCATCAGCCGGATGGCGGTGACGGTCTTGAGCAGATGCTGGGCGACCAGGGTATCGACAGTCGGCACACCGGTGATGTCGATGATGGCGATTTCCGAGCCGGTGTCGACGATACGTTGCAACAACGACTCCATCACCGTCTGGCTACGCTGCGAATCGAGCGTGCCGATCAGCGGCAGGGCCAGCACGCCATCCCACAGCTTGACCACCGGAGTGGACAACTCCAGCAGCTCTTCCTGCTGGCGCTTGATAACCGCTTCGCGGGTCTTTTGATAGGTGCGGATGGTGTGCATCCCTAAAGTGTCGACCAGCTCGGAGATCAACCACAATTGCTCGGCCAAGCGAGCCGGGTCGTCGCTGAAATGCGTTTGCAGCAGGCTGAACAGCGGCCCCTTGAGGGCGAAGATGAAATACACCGCCTGGTGCGAGTCGTGCCCCAGTTGGGCGCGGCTGGCCGAGAGTTTTTCCAGGAACCGGCGGGTTTCATCCCAGTCGCTGATGGCGATGTCATTGCCACTGCCTGTCTGCAAGACATCGACCAGCAGTTGCAGGAAATCGCGGGTTTCCTGCAACAGGGTCTGTTCCTTGATATTGCGGGTAGCGCCATTGGCCTCAAGCGCTGCCGTCCATTGCTCCAACAACTGCGCCTGGTTGTGCTTGATGGCTTCCAATGTGCTGCCGTGCAGTGCTGCCATGTGTGTTCGCTCCTATGCGGTTAGGCCGGCATCCCCATGAACAGCCGACCTGCAAAGAATGACATTTAGCGCTGCAAATAGTTGTAGAGTTTGAAAAGATAATTGCAATGAGCCACCGCGCCATGGCTCCTGGCTTGGGGCAGAGGGAAAGTGAGTGAGGAACGGGTTCCGCGGCAACGCGCAATAGAGCGTGTAAGCTCAAAAAGCGCCAAGTCCTTGCTTATTTGGCCTGGAAACGAAAAAACCCGCCTATAGGCGGGTTTTTCGTATCAACCATTCCAGACTGGAAAGGTTGAGAATATGGTGGGTCGTGTAGGATTCGAACCTACGACCAATTGGTTAAAAGCCAACTGCTCTACCAACTGAGCTAACGACCCGTTGGATGGCGCGTATATTACTGATTTCTCAGAGGAAATCAACACCCCATCGCAACTTTTTTCAAAAATACCGGGTGGGATCCTCTACACCGGCCGCCTTGAAGCCGTCAGCCCGCAGGCGGCAGCTGTCGCACTTGCCGCAGGCACGCCCGTCGTCGTCGGCCTGGTAGCAGGAAACGGTGAGGCTGTAGTCCACGCCACGGGCAATGCCCGCCTGGACGATCTGCGCCTTGCTCAGGTTCTGCAACGGTGCCTGGATGCGGAAGCCCTGCCCTTGCACGCCGGCCTTGGTGGCCAGGTTGGCCATGCGCTCGAAGGCCTCGACAAATTCCGGGCGGCAGTCCGGATAACCGGAATAGTCCACGGCGTTGACACCAATGAAGATGTCACGGGCTTCGAGCACCTCCGCCCAGCCCAGGGCCAGGGACAGGAACACGGTGTTGCGAGCCGGCACGTAGGTGACCGGAATTCCCTCGCTCGGCGCCTCGGGCACATCGATGCTGCTGTCGGTCAGGGCCGAGCCACCGATGCCGTCGAGGTTCAGGCCGATCACCTTGTGTTCGACCACGCCCAGGTCACGGGCAACCCGCGCCGCGGCGTTGAGCTCGGCGCGATGGCGCTGGCCGTAGTCGAAGCTCATGGTGTAGCACTGGTAGCCGTCGGCCTTGGCCATGGCCACCACGGTGGCCGAGTCCAGGCCACCGGACAGCAGGATTACCGCGCGTTTGTCAGTCATGTTTTTCTCCTCAACGTCCGGGTTCGTCGTTCCACAGCAACTTATGCAGCTGCAGCTGGAAACGCACGGGCAAGTTGTCGGCGACGATCCAGTCGGCCAGGTCGGTAGCGCTCACCTGATGATGGCTGGGCGAGAACAGCACCTCCCCGGCACGCTCGGCCAGGTTGTACTGAATCAGCTTGGAAACCGCCCAATCGTAATCCTCGCGGGAACAGATGACGAACTTGACCTGGTCGTTGCCGGTCAGCAGCTCGATGTTCTCGTAGCGGTTGCGATGGGACTCTTCCGAGCCTGGGGTCTTGAGGTCGACCACGCGACTGACCCGGGTGTCGACGCCACTGATGTCGAGGGCGCCGCTGGTTTCCAACGACACGTCATAACCGGCATCGCACAGGCGCTGCAGCAACGGCAACGCGTTGGGCTGGGCCAGCGGCTCGCCGCCGGTCACGCAGACGTAGCGCGGCCTGAAGCCGGCGACCTGCTCGAGGATCGAATCGAGGGTGCGAATAGTGCCGCCACTGAAGGCGTAGGCACTGTCACAGTACTGGCAGCGCAGGGGGCAACCGGTCAGGCGCACGAAAACCGTGGGCAGCCCGGCCGTTCGCGTTTCACCCTGCAACGAGTAAAACACTTCGGTGATGCGTAATGTGTCTTGCATGATCGCCACGGGCGTGACAGCTGAACAGGCTGTCCGCCTCCGTCAGGCACTGTCGCGGACTCGACATGGCGTTATCCGCGGCAGCGTGTTTACGAAAAAAGGGCCGTGATTCTAACGAAAAAACCCGCGACAGGCGCGGGTTTATTCATCAACGGATCGCTCAGAGCTTCTGCAGGTCGCGCTGGGCCAGTTGTGCGGCGGAAGTGCCGGGGTACTGGGTGATGACCTGCTGCAGGATGCCCTTGACCTTGTCGGTGTGGCCCATGCGGCGCTCGACATCGGCCAGCTTGTACAGCGAGTCCGGCACCTTGCTGTGTTTCGGGTACTTCTGGCCGACTTCGGCGAAGGCCTGGCTGGCGCCTTGCAGGTCGCCCTTGGCCAGGTTGACCTCGCCGAGCCAGTACTGGGCATTGCCGGCGTACTGGCTGTTGGGGTACTTGCGCAAGAAGGCGTTGAAAGCCTGGCTGGCCTTGTCGAAGTCTTTCTGCTTGATCAGGTCGAAAGCGGCATCGTAATACAGCTTCTCTTTCGCCGGATCACCCGGCTCGCTGCTGGCGGCCGGTGGCTGCGCGGCGCTGGCGCCGGCGGCGGCACCCGTGGCTGCGTTGTTCGCGCCACCGGTGGAGGAATTGTCTGGAGTCGCGGCAGGCGCGGCACCGCTGCTGATGCGGCGGTCGAGATCCTGGTAGCGCTCGAGGTTTTCCTGCTTCATGCGCGACACATCGTTCTGCAACTCTTCGATGATGCCTTGCTGGCGGGAAATCTGGTCCTGCATCTGCTGCAGCTGCATGAACAGCTGGCCATTTGCAGAAGCAGGGGCCGAAGCCCCTGCTCCGGCATAGGCGCCGCTCGTGCCATAACCCGCAGGTGGATAGCCACCCGCGTTGTCATCTACTACGGGAACCGCAGCCCACGCCGAAAGGGGCAGGCTGAGTGCGAGGACGGTTACAGCACGACGGCACATACGCATAAGAACTTACTTACGCAGTTCTACGCGACGGTTCTGAGCCCAGGACTGCTCGTCGTTGCCGGTGGCAACTGGACGCTCTTCGCCGTAGGAAACCAGTTCCAGTTGAGCAGGGGAAACGCCCTGCAGAACCAGGTAGCGCTGAACGGCCTTGGCACGACGCTCACCCAGAGCCATGTTGTACTCGCGGGTGCCGCGCTCGTCGGTGTTGCCTTCCAGAACAACGCGGTTGCCGTTGGCTTTCAGGTCCTTGGCGTGAACGTCCAGGGAGCGCATGGCTTCTGGCTTCAGATCCGAGCTGTCGTATTCGAAGTAGAAGGTGGTGATTGCGCGCAGGGCGGCTTCTTCGCTCAGGGAGCCGTCGACAGCGCCAGTGTTGGCACCGTAGCCAGCGTTCGGGTCAACAGCGCCTTCACCAGCGTTGTCACCGCCCTTCGAGGAGCAACCTACAGCTACGGCCATGGCCAGAGCCAGCGCAGCGAATTTACCAAACTTCAGCATTTCCATCGTGAAACTCCTAATGAAACCCCAGTGTGTTAAGCAAAAAATGTTACGCCGCAATCAGTTCAGGTAAGGGGACCAGGACGGTTCTCTGACTTCGCCTTGAGCGGTAGGAAGTGGGAGCCTCACACGGCCGTTAAGCGACACGAGCATCAAGACTCCCCGGCCCTGCTGGCGGGTGGCGTAGATTAGCATGGTGCCGTTTGGCGCAACAGTGGGAGACTCATCAAGACTGGTCTCGGAGAGAATCTTTACACTTCCGCGTTGCAGGTCCTGAGCGGCCACCTTGAAGTTGGTGAAGCCCTGCTGGCGATGGATCATCACCAGGGTCTTCTCGTCCGCCGACAATTTCGGGTTGGCGTTGTAGTTGCCAACGAAGGTCACGCGCTCGGCACCACCGCCACCAATCGACTGTTTATAGATCTGCGGCTTGCCACCACGGTCGGAGGTGAAGTACAGGGTGTTGCCATCCTTGCCCCAGAACGGCTCGGTATTGATGCCCGGGCCTGCGGTCACGCGGGTGATCTGGCGCGAGGCCACGTTCATCACGTAGATGTCCGGGTTGCCATCCTTCGACAGCACGAACGCCAGGCGGGTACCGTCAGGCGACCAGGCTGGAGCGCCGTTCAGGCCTTCGAAGTTGGTGATCTGCTCGCGACGGCCGGTGTCGATGTGCTGGATGAAGATGCGCGGACGCTTCTGCTCGAACGAGACATAGGCGATACGCTTGCCATCCGGCGCGAAACGCGGCGACAGGATCGGTTCCCGCGACTGCAACAGGGTCACTGCACGGGCACCGTCGTAGTCCGAACGCTGCAGGGTGTAACGGGTGTTGTTGGTCGAGAAACGCTCGGCGGTCACGTACAGCATGCGGGTGGAGAACGCACCCTTGATCCCGGTGAGCTTTTCGAACGACTGATCGGCGATGTAGTGAGCCATGTCGCGCAGCTGGTCGACGCCGCCAGCAACACTGCCGGTCAGCACTTGCTGCTCGGTGGCGACGTTGAACAGCGCGTAGCTCACCTGCAGGCGACCACCTGCCGGCACGATGTTGCCGACCATGACGTACTGGGCGCCCAGGGCTTTCCAGTCACGGAAGATCACTTCGCTGGCCTGGGTAGGCAGGCTGATCATGTTCTGCCGCGGAATCGGCCCGTAGTAACCGGAGTTGCGCAGGTCGTTGCTGATGATGTCAGCCATGTCCTCGGGCAGCACGCTGCCGCCCTGCACGCCGAACGGCACTACCGCAATGGGAGTTGCCCGGTCGCTACCACTGGTGACCAGGATGTTCTTTTCTTCTGCCATGGCCATGCCTGCCACGCAGCAGAGCAAGACCAGGAGTCCTCTCAGACGTTTAATCACAACGCTAGATCCTCAGGTGTAAATGTCATCTTGAATGAACGATACGGATTGAAATCGCTCGGCTTCAAGCCCTGCATCTCGGTCAACCGACCAATGTTCTTCACCGCGGCCACGGCCGAGCTGTCGAACGGGCCGTCGCCGCTGGACTTGGCCACACTCACGTTGGTGATGGTGCCGTCCGGCAGCATGTTGATCTGCAGAACTACCGTCATGCCCTTGCGCGCAGATGGCGGACGCGCCCAACCTTCGGCCGCGCGCATGCGAATCAGGTCGTCGAAGTCGCCGGCCACCTGGTCACCCTGCTCGTCGGCCAGCGCCTGCTGCCGCTCGGTGGTGTCGGACAACAGCTCGGCGAGCGCCTGGGCCTTCTTGTCTTCCGCCGCCTTGCGAGCCGCTTCCTGTGCCTTTTTCTTCTGGGCGTCTGCCGCGGCCTTTTTCTTGGCCTCTTCAGCTGCCTTCTTCTTCGCCTCCTCGGCCGCCGCTTTCTTCTTGGCGTCCTCGGCTGCTTTTTTCTTCGCGTCTTCGGCGGCTTTCTTCTTCGCCTCTTCCGCGGCTTGTTTCTTGGCTTCTTCCTCGGCCTGCTTCTTGGCCTCTTCCTCAGCCTTCTTCTTGGCGATGTCGGCCTGTTGCTTTTCAGCGGCCTTCTTCGCTTCCTCGGCTTTCTTGGCCTCGGCGGCTTTCTTCTGCTCGGCGGCCTTGGCGGCCTCCTCAGCCTTCTTCGCCTCGGCGGCTTCGCGAGCCTCCTCGGCCTTTTGAGCGGCGTCGGCTTTCTTTTGTTCCGCGGCCTTCACGGCCTCCTGCTCGACCTTCTTCTGCTCCATCTGCTCGACCTCGGTCTGGCGCGAAGCGGTCTTCTTCGCCTCCCCGGCAATCTTCTGATTGGTCTGGGTGGTCGCCTGGCTCTTGGACTTGAGCTGGTAGAGCGTGGCCTGGACGATGGGCTTGGACGGCGGCAGCTCGGGGGTCATGGCAAAGCTGACGAACAGCATGCCGAACACCAGCACATGCAGGCCAATGGCCCAGACACTGGGCCAGAAGTAGCTTTCCGAGGCGGATGGCTCTCGCTGCTGCATCAGGGCGCCTCGGTAATCAGGCCAACGTTACCGACACCGGCCTTCTGCAACCCGCCCATGGCGCCCATGACCGCGCCGTAGTCGACGGCCTTGTCGCCTCGGATGAAGACCTGGGTCTGCTTGCCCTGGTCACGGCCGGCGGCGATGATCTTGGTCACCGCACCGGTCATTTCCGGCAAGGTCATGGCCTTGTCCATCTGCTTGTCGGTGTCGACTTCGCTGCCAAGGTTCCAGTAGTAGGTCTTGTCGGCCTTGATCGAGATGGTCAGGACCTGGACGTTGTTGTCCTGCGGCAGGGCTTCGCTGGAAACCTTGGGCAGGTCCACCTTCACGCCCTGGTTGAGCATGGGGGCGGTCACCATGAAGATGACCAGCAGCACCAGCATCACGTCGATGTAGGGCACCACGTTCATCTCGGCGACCGGCTTGCGTTTGTGGCGAACTCGGGCCATGGGTTTCTACCTGATCACTCTTCGCTGGTGTGTACTTTGCGGTGCAGGATCGCCTGGAACTCATCGGCGAAGGTGTAGTAGCGGCCAATCAGCACTTCACTGCGCGCGGCAAAACGGTTGTAGGCGATAACGGCGGGGATCGCGGCGAACAGGCCGATCGCGGTGGCAACCAGCGCCTCGGCGATGCCAGGCGCCACGGTGGCCAAAGTAGCCTGCTGGGCGCTGGCCAGGCCGCGGAACGAGTTCATGATGCCCCATACGGTACCGAACAGGCCGATGTACGGGCTGGTGGAACCGACGGTGGCCAGGAACGGCAGGCTCTGCTCGAGCTTCTCTTCCTCGCGGGAGATGGCTACGCGCATGGCACGACCGACACCTTCCATGACCGCGTCCGGGTCGACACCCGGCTGCTGGCGCAGGCGCGAGAACTCCTTGAAGCCGGCGCGGAACACCTGCTCGACACCCGAGTCCGGGTCAGGGTTGCTGCCTGCCTGACGGTACAGTTTGGACAGGTCGATGCCTGACCAGAAACGCTCTTCGAAAGCGTCCAGTGCACGACGACCGGCGCGCAGCATGGTGCTGCGCTGGAAGATCATGATCCAAGAGGTCACCGAGGCTGCCACGAGGGTCAGCATCACCAGCTGAACCACGATACTGGCATTGGCGACCAGGCTCCACATGGAGGTATGGTCGACGACGTTTGCTTCCACGCTTATTCTCCTGCGTTCGATTGAGTACCCGTGCCGTCCGCCAGGAAGGCGTCGCGCAGTTCTGGCGGAATGGCCCGGGGTTTGAAAGTGTCGGCGCGCACGGCGGCCACCAGGAACTGCCCCTCGCAGAGCAGCACTTCATCCTGTGTTCGCCACACCTGCTGCACGAAGCGCAGGCTGGCACGATTCAATTCAAGCACTTGCGCGGTCACCCGCAGCTCATCGTCCAGGCGGGCCGGCGCGTGATAGCGCGCCTCGCTGGAATGGACCACGAACAACAGGTTGTCCTGCGCCAGCTGGGCCTGGGAGAACCCAAGGTGCCGCAGCCGCTCGGTGCGGGCGCGCTCCATGAACTTGAGGTAGTTGACGTAATACACCACGCCACCGGCGTCGGTATCCTCGTAATAGACGCGACAACGGTGTGCGAACGGTTCCAGCCCATTTTGCGCGCGCATACTCTAGTGGTTACTCCTGAACTTGCCAATCCGCCCCGGCAACTGTTTTTGCATCGATAATGTCGTATTGCCAGCGAGCCTGCGGCGTGCCAGCGGTAGGACCACGAAAAACCCGATTTGATCTGTCATATGTCGTCCTGGGCGGCATATTCGCCACCTTCGCAGAAACGCCCGGGGATGTTCAGGCCGAAATGCAGGTAGGCGTGCCGGGTCACCACGCGGCCTCGTGGAGTACGCATGATGTAGCCCTGCTGGATCAGATAGGGCTCGAGCACGTCCTCGATGGTGTGACGCTCCTCGCCGATCGCCGCGGCAATGTTGTCGAGCCCCACCGGGCCGCCGTCGAACTTCTCGATCATGGTCAGCAGCAGACGGCGGTCGGAATGATCAAAGCCACGTTCGTCGACATCCAGCAGGTTCAGCGCCATGTCCGCCACCGCCTTGGTGATTTCGCCCTTGCCACGCACTTCGGCAAAGTCGCGCACCCGCCGCAGCAGGCGATTGGCGATGCGCGGCGTCCCCCGAGCCCGGCGGGCGATCTCGAAGGCGCCCTTGTCGTCCATCGGCAGCCCGAGAATGCCGGCCGAACGGCTGACGATGGTGGCCAGGTCCTTGTTGCTGTAGAACTCCAGGCGCTGGACGATACCGAAACGATCGCGCAGCGGGTTGGTCAGCATGCCGGCACGGGTGGTGGCGCCGACCAGGGTGAACGGCGGCAGGTCGAGCTTGATCGAGCGCGCAGCCGGGCCTTCGCCGATCATGATGTCCAGCTGGAAGTCCTCCATCGCCGGATAGAGCACCTCCTCGACCACCGGCGACAACCGGTGGATCTCGTCGATGAACAGCACGTCATGGGGCTCGAGGTTGGTCAGCATCGCCGCCAGGTCGCCCGGGCGCTCGAGAATCGGGCCCGAGGTGCTCTTGACCGACACGCCCATTTCCTGGGCGATGATGTTGGCCAGGGTGGTCTTGCCCAGGCCCGGCGGGCCGAAGATCAGGGTATGGTCGAGGGACTCGTTGCGCCCGCGCGCGGCCTGGATGAACAGCGCCATCTGCTCGCGTACCACCGGCTGGCCGATGTACTCGTCCAGGCGCAGCGGGCGGATCGCGCGGTCCTGGACTTCTTCACGGTCGCGGCCACTGGCGGCGATGAGGCGGTCGGTCTCGATCACTTGGCAATCATCCCTTTAAGGCTGCGACGGATCAGTTCCTCGCTGCTAAGGCCAGCCTTGTCCTTGATCGCGGCAATCGCCTTGCTCGCTTCCTGTGGCTTGTAGCCCAGGGAGACCAGGGCGCTGACCGCGTCGGCCTCGGCCGAGGACTCACTGGCCACCGGCAGCGGGCCGTCGGAGACCAGGGTGAACATCGCCGGGGAGGTTTCCCACGCCTTGAAGCGGTCCTTGAGCTCGACCAGCAGGCGCTCGGCGGTTTTCTTGCCGACGCCGGGCACGCGCACCAGGACCGAGGCGTCCTGGGCCTGCACACAGCGCACCAGCTCGTCCACTTCCAGGCCGGACATCAGCGCCAGCGCCAGCTTCGGCCCCACGCCGTTGAGACGGATCAGCTCGCGGAACAGCTCGCGCTCGCGCTTTTCGGCGAAACCATAGAGCAGGTGGGCGTCTTCGCGCACCACCAGGTGGGTGTGCACGGTCACTGGCTCGCCGACCTTGGGCAGGCGGTACAGGGTGGTCATCGGCACTTCCAGCTCGTAGCCCACGCCGTTGACGTCGATAATCAGGTGCGGCGGCTGTTTTTCCGCCAGGGTGCCACGCAAACGTCCAATCACGTTCCGTTCCTTCCTCTCGGGCGCCGGTCGAAAACCGGTCCACCCTATCAGCAAATGCGCCGGGAGCGCGCGCCACCCGGACAAAATGTGTATCAGCGCATGAAGCGGTTACAGACGCAAGCGCCCGCCACGCCGCCGCGCTGTCGCCAACCCATGGGGAATCAGGCTGGAACGGGTATGGGCGTGGCACAGGGCGATGGCCAGGGCGTCGGAGGCGTCGATCTGCGGTTTCTGGGTCAGCTTGAGCAGGTGCATGACCATCATCATCACCTGCTCTTTATTGGCCCCGCCAGTGCCGGCCACGGCCTGCTTGACCTGGCTTGCGGTGTACTCGGCGATCTCCAGGCCGGCCTCGGCCGCAGCGACGATGGCCGCGCCCCGGGCCTGGCCCAGTTTGAGCGCCGAATCGGCGTTGCGCGCCATGAACACGCGCTCGATACCCATGGTCACCGGGCCATGCTCGCGGATGATTTCGCTCACTCCGCGAAAGACGATCTGCAGGCGCTCGTGCAGCTCGCCGCCGCCGGTGCGGATACAACCCGACGCCACGTACTCGCAGCCACGGGCGGTCTGGCGGACCACGCCGAAGCCGGTGATGCGCGAGCCGGGGTCGATACCAAGAATGAGAGTCATAACGCCTACAAAGATGTGCGAAATTGCCGGCCATATCGCAGGACAAGCCCGCCCCCACAAAAACTACACCGCCATCTGGCGCAAGTCTTGTGGGAGCGGGCTTGCCCCGCGATCAAGCCGATTGCCGAAACGATCAGCCCAGCGTTTCCATGATCTCATCGGAGATCTGTGCATTGGAGTAGACGTTCTGCACGTCGTCCAGGTCCTCGAGCATGTCGATCAGCTTGAGCACCTTCTCCGCACCGTCCTTGTCCAGCTCGGCACTGGTGGTCGGCTGCATCACGATCTCGGCGTCCGAGGCCTTGAAGCCGGCCTCTTCGAGCGCATTGCGCACGGCATAGAAGCTGTTGAACGAGGTGAACACCTCGAAGGAGCCATCGTCGTTGGCCACCACGTCGTCGGCGTCGGCCTCCATCGCGGCCTCCATCAGCGCGTCCTCGTCGACCGCAAGCTCGGCGGCGAAGCTGATCTGCCCCTTGCGCTCGAACAGGTAGGCCACCGAACCGTCGGTGCCCAGGTTGCCACCGCACTTGGTGAAGGCATGACGCACGGCGGCGGCGGTACGGTTGCGGTTGTCGGTCATGGCCTCGACCATGATCGCCACGCCGCCCGGGCCGTAGCCCTCGTAGCTCAGCTCTTCGACGTTGTCGCTTTCGTTGGTGCCGGCACCACGGGCCACGGCACGATCAATGATATCGCGGCTCATGTTGGCACCCAGGGCCTTGTCCAGCGCCAGGCGCAGGCGCGGGTTGGAGGCCGGGTCAGGACCGCCCTGCTTGGCCGCGACGGTCAGTTCGCGGATCCACTTGGTGAAGACCTTGCCTCTCTTGGCATCCTGGCGCTCTTTGCGGTGCTTGATGTTCGCCCACTTGGAATGACCAGCCATAACGACTCCGAATCCTTGAAACAGAAACAGGTTCCGCCCCGAAGGGCGGAACGTGAAGAATCCTGCGCCTCAAGCGCGGGGGCACCCCGTTGCCGGGGCACCCCGGTCGATCACTCGACCTTGGTCTGCTCGCGCAGACGGATGTGCAGTTCACGCAGGGCCTTGGCGTCGACCATGCCTGGGGCCTGGGTCATGACGCAGGCGGCGCTCTGGGTTTTCGGGAAGGCGATCACTTCACGGATCGACTGGGCGCCGGTCATAAGCATGACCAGGCGATCCAGGCCGAAGGCCAGGCCACCGTGAGGTGGTGCGCCGAACTTCAGGGCGTCGAGCAGGAAGCCGAACTTCTCTTCCTGTTCTGCCGCTTCGATACCCAGCAGGCGGAAGACCGCTTGCTGCATCTCTTTACGGTGGATACGAATCGAACCGCCACCCAGCTCGGTGCCGTTCAGGACCATGTCGTAGGCACGCGACAGCGCGGTGGCCGGGTTGGCCTCCAGCTCTTCAGGGGTGCACTTCGGCGCGGTGAACGGGTGGTGCAGCGCGGTGAAGCTGCCGTCTTCGTTCTCTTCGAACATCGGGAAGTCGACGACCCACATCGGCGCCCACTCGCAGGTCAGCAGCTCGAAGTCGTGACCCAGGCGGATACGCAGCGCGCCCAGGGCCTCGCTGACGATCTTGAACTTGTCGGCACCGAAGAACACGATGTCGCCATCCACGGCACCCACGCGGTCGAGGATGTTGTTGAGGTTGGCCTCGGGGATGTTCTTGACGATCGGCGACTGCAGACCCTCGACACCCTTGGCGCGCTCGTTGACCTTGATGTAGGCCAGGCCCTTGGCACCGTAGATGCCGACGAACTTGGTGTACTCATCGATCTTGCTGCGCGGCATGCTGGCGCCGCCCGGCAGGCGCAGGGCGGTGACGCGGCACTTCGGATCGTTGGCGGGGCCGGCGAAGACCTTGAAGTCGACGTCTTTCAGCTGGTCAGCGACGTCGACCAGCTCCAGCGGAATACGCAGGTCCGGCTTGTCGGAACCGTAGCGGCGCATGGCTTCTTCGAAGGTCATGTGCGGGAATTCACCGAACTCCAGGTCCAGCACTTCCTTGAACAGCTTGCGGATCATGCTTTCGGTCAGGCCCATGATCTCGGACTCGTCGAGGAAGCTGGTCTCGATGTCGATCTGGGTGAATTCCGGCTGGCGGTCGGCGCGCAGGTCTTCGTCGCGGAAGCACTTGGCGATCTGGTAGTAGCGGTCGAAGCCGGCGACCATCAGCAGCTGCTTGAACAGTTGCGGCGACTGCGGCAGGGCGAAGAAGCTGCCAGCGTGGGTGCGGCTCGGCACCAGGTAGTCGCGCGCGCCTTCAGGAGTCGCGCGGGTCAGGATCGGTGTTTCGACATCAAGGAAGCCGTTCTCGTCGAGGAAGCGACGGATGCTGCTGGTGATGCGCGAACGCAGGCGCAGCTTGTCGGCCATTTCCGGACGGCGCAGGTCGATGAAGCGGTAGCGCAGGCGGGTTTCCTCGCCGACGTCGGAGTATTCGTTCAGCGGGAACGGCGGGGTTTCCGCTTCGTTGAGCACGTTCAGCTGGTAGCCGAGGATCTCGATGGCGCCGGAGGCCATGTTGGCGTTCACCGCGCCTTCAGGGCGCTTGCGCACCTTGCCGGTGATCTGCACGACATATTCGCTGCGCACGCGGTCGGCGGCGGCGAAGGTTTCGGCGCGATCCGGGTCGAATACGACCTGGGCCATGCCTTCGCGGTCACGGATGTCGAGGAAAATCACCCCGCCGTGGTCGCGACGACGATGGACCCAGCCGCAAAGGGTGACTTCCTGGCCGTCCAGGGACTCGTTCAGTTGGCCGCAATAATGGCTGCGCATCATGATCGTGGTTTCGCTTCTCGTGATTCGTGTGTTCGGTGGAGGTCTTGGCCGCCCAAGGGGCTAATACTGCAAGACCTGGCGGATGCAATTCAACTCAGTCGGCCTTGTCGCCGCCTGCCAGATTCTTTTTCGCCCCGGTCTTGAAGTCGGTCTCGTACCAGCCGTTGCCACTCAGGCGAAAGCCGGGGACCGACAGCAGCTTCTTCAATGCCGGCGCCTGGCACGCCGGGCAATCGGTCAGCGGAGCGGCACTGATCTTCTGCAACACCTCCATTCGGTGTTCGCAGGATGCACATTGATAGTCGTACAGGGGCATGGGTGTCTCTCGTCAACCACATCGCACGCTGCCCAGGGCAGCAAAAAGCGGGATTATATATGGTAAAGAAGAGCAGCGCAGCCCGGCGATCAGTGCGCGTCTCGCGCTTCCTGCAGCCAGGCGACGCAGATCACCCTGACCAAGCCGCTGAAATTGCGCACCCCACCATGACGCAGGTGCACCTCGCGATCCACATAGGACAGCACGGCGCTCACCGAACAGCGGTTGGCCTGGGCGATGCGCTCCAGGATGCGCCAGTACACCACCTCCAGGCGCAGGCAGGTGGCAAAGCCGTTGAGCCGCACCGAGCGCGACACGGGCCCGGCCTGGGTCATGTCGAAATCTCGCCTGAACGGGTCGAGACGCGGGTTGCCGCCCCCCTGCCTTGCATTACCATCGATACCACGCATCGGATCGCCCATCGCACCGCTCCATCGTCACGAAACCACACCCCGTTCGTCAGCCGAACAGGTCCATGACCGTCATGAAGCGCCACCGACCAGGCCGATAGCAGCGGCAAAGCCTTCCCCGCAAACGCGCGGGCCCGATACCGCTGACGGTATCGGGCCCGGCTTCACTGGGTCGAACGACAAGCAACCGGCAATCAGTTCCCGTCGAGCAGGACCCGCAGCATCCACGCCGTTTTCTCGTGGACCTGCATGCGCTGGGTCAGCAGGTCGGCGGTCGGCTCATCACTGACCTTGTCCACCACCGGGAAGATGCTGCGCGCGGTGCGCACCACCGCCTCCTGCCCCTGCACCAGTTGGCGGATCATTTCCTCGGCAGGCGGCACCCCTTCCTCTTCCTTGATGGAGGAGTGGCGGGCATAGAAGGCGTAGGAACCCGGTGCCGGGAAGCCCAGGGCACGAATGCGCTCGGCAATCGAATCGACCGCCAGGGCCAGCTCGTTGTATTGCTCCTCGAACATCAGGTGCAGAGTACGGAACGACGGACCGGTGACGTTCCAATGGAAGTTATGGGTTTTCAGATACAGCACATAGGTATCCGACAACAGGCGGGACAACCCATCGACGATGGACTTGCGATCTTCTTCACTGATACCGATATCGATTGCCATGAAGCTCCCCTTTCCATAAGGCTTGATCATCAAGCGGGCAGCAAACACTCTAACAAGAGTTGCCGCCCGGCGCATGCGGCACAGGGCCGCCCGTGCCAACCGGTTTGAGAAGCCTGCGCCTTTGCTGTTAAATAGGCAGTGTGCCACCCGTGCGGATTGTCAGTGCCGGGTGCATAGGCTGGCCCGCCACGTTTTCGCGCCTACCGTTCACGCGCACCGTGCGACCAGCTCATCCTGTGATCGGCCTTATCAATGTGAGCCAAACCAATGTTCAAGATCGTCCATCTGGTGACGGGCCTGGCGGCGTTGCTGCTATCGCTCATACCCAGCCTGAAAGCTGACGCAACACCCTTCCTGCAACAACCCGAAGCCGTCTACCTGGCGCTGCTCGGGCTGCTCAACCTGGTCATTGCCCCGGTACTGCCGCAGTACTACAAAGGCATGCGTCAGCAATTGCAACACGCCGCCAGCCTGCTGCTGGTGCTGGCTGTGGTGCTGCAGACCGTCACCCTGCTGGCCCGTCCGGAGCTGGGCAACCTGCCAGCCCTGGCCTGTGCTGTCCTGGCCTGCGCCCTGCACCTGATTGCCGGCTTCGTTCGCGGCACGCGAAAGGCCCGCTCCACCCAAGGCACTTCGCATGACGCCGGCAATCGCGATACCGGCACCGTGAAGTGGTTCAACACCTCCAAGGGCTTCGGCTTCATCTCCCGCGACTCCGGTGACGATATCTTCGTGCACTTTCGCGCCATCCGCGGCGAGGGCCACCGGGTGCTGGTCGAAGGCCAGCGCGTGGAGTTCTCGGTGATGCACCGCGACAAGGGCCTGCAGGCCGAAGACGTGGTCGCCGTCGCGCGCCGCTGACCCTTTGCCGCCGCCGCGCTCAATAATGAGGCGGCGGCGCTTCTTCTTCCCCGCCGCCCTGCTGGCCGGCCATTTCCTCGTAGCGCTTGATCAGCTCCGCCATCTGCAATTGCAAGCGTTCGATTACTCGACTTTGCTCGACAATCACATCATTGAGCGCCTGCAAGCTGTCGTCCTGGAACGCCTGACGGGTCTCCAGTTCGACCATGCGCATTTCCAGCTCCTGCGACATCCTCAAGCCCCCTTGAAGCTTTCGCCCAGCAGCGCACGCACTTGCTGGCGAATGCCGTCGATCTGTTCCTGGGTGTAGCCGATGGCCGGCACCTTGCCCCAAACCGGGGCAGGCCAGGCAGCATCACCCTGGCGGCGCACGATCACATGCATGTGCAACTGGCTGACCACGTTACCCAACGCCGCGACATTCATCTTGTCGGCGGCAAAGGCATCCTTCAGCGCTTCGGCCAGGGCGGTGGTCTCGACCCACAGTTGCTGCTGGTCGGCCTCCTCGAGCTCGAACACTTCGGTGATATCGGCGCGACGCGGCACCAGAATGAACCAAGGGTAGTTGGCATCCTTGCTCAGCAGCAGGCGGCACAGCGGCAGGTCGCCCAGCACCAGGGAATCCTCCTGCAGACGCGAATCGAGGGTGAACACGGCAAACCTCCTTAAAGCGATTCAGCCCTTCCGAGCGGTCGGGCACAGGCGCGCAAGGATACTCCGCTTCGACCGCTGCCA
The DNA here is from genome assembly GCF_054060555.1 of Pseudomonas sp. TE6283. Lineage (NCBI taxonomy): Bacteria > Pseudomonadati > Pseudomonadota > Gammaproteobacteria > Pseudomonadales > Pseudomonadaceae > Pseudomonas > Pseudomonas sp. TE6283. The sequence goes on along the minus strand of NZ_JBSSDH010000017.1, from coordinate 106,586 downwards.
CACCCGTCGACGTCGACCCTGGGCATTTGTGGCACGCGAATGACAACATCAACGCCCTGCTTCGGTAACACTGCGCTACTTTTCGCACCAAAATGATGCCGCTCGCCAGACCTTCGCCACACATCCTTCACATAAAACAGCCAGGATAAACAATCGGCGGTAACACCTTGACTTGGAAGGCAGCTTCACAAGCAAACACATGGAAGGATCGCGACCCACAGACGAACCGGTCGCGCCCCGTGTTTGCGGAGGTTTCCCAGCCCCGCTCAAGGCAAATGTGAAAATTTCATCAAGCGTTCGTGATTTTGAGCACGCTTGTTGCATTCGTTTCACGCCAAGTCGGCACGCCCCCTGCATTGCGGGGTGGACGCGACAAATAACAACAGCGGCATCGGATAAACCAGGGAGTTTCACAAGCCGTACTTTGTATTTATACAAAAATGACGGTTTCGAGACAGCGCTGGAGTTGTACGCCCTTATATGACAGGCGTGATTTGCGACATGGAGACAACCAACAGCGACATGGCCATAAAGTTACCGAAAGGTTGTTTCTGCCCATATCGCCAAGAATAGTCCGCGTGATATACATTTTCGCCGACATAACAAGAAAGAGCCGGCCCCATAACTAAAATACCCGGGTGCGGCGGTACTCTTCCTAAAAACCAAAGGAGCAAATCACGATGCGCGTGATGAAGTGGAGCATGATCGCCCTGGCCGTAGCGGCAGGGACTTCGCAACTGGCTGTCGCCTCTTCGCAGGACGAGTCCAAGGGTTTCGTCGATGACAGCACGCTGAACGTGAAAATGCGCAACCTGTATTTCAGCCGCGACCGTCGCAACGATGACCGTGACCCGGAGACAGGTGACCGCCAGAGCCGTCAAGCCGAATGGGGCCAAGGCTTCATTGGCACCTTCGAATCCGGCTTCACCCAAGGCACCGTTGGCGTCGGCGTCGACGCCATCGGCCTGCTGGGCATCAAATTGGATGGCGGCCGCGGAACCACCAACACCGGCTTGTTCCCGGTCGACTCCGAAGGCCGCCCGGAAGATAGCTACTCCAAGGGCTACGGCGCGGTAAAAGCTCGCATCTCCAACACCGTGCTGAAATTCGGCGGTCAGTTTACTGCACTGCCAGTCTTCGCCACTGACGATAGCCGTCTGCTGCCTGAAGCCGCCGAGGGTTTCCTGCTGACCAGCAAGGAGATCGAAGGCCTTGAGCTCAACGCGGGTCACTTCACTCGCCTCGACGCACAAGCCCAGAGCTACAAGGACAGTATCCGCGGACGCAACGATGCCGGCATCAAGAACGGCGGCCTGACCGAAGCGAACATCTTCGGCGGCACCTATGCCATCACCGACGGCCTGAGCACCAGCCTCTACTACTCCAAAGTCGAAGACTACTGGCGCAAATACTACGCCAACGTGAACTGGGCAGTACCGCTGTCCGATAAACAAGGCCTGGTATTCGACTTCAACATCTACGACACCAAGAGCAGCGGCGCCGCCAACGTCAAGGCGTTCGATGGCGACAAGCTCGACAACCGAGCCTTCAGCCTCTCGGCCGCCTATAACGTAGGCGCGCACACCTTCACCCTCGCCTACCAGAAGGTCACCGGTGATGGCGACTACGCTTACGGCATCGACGGCGGCGGCACCGTGTTCCTGGCCAACTCCATCGCCCGCTCCGACTTCAACGCCGAAGACGAGAAGTCCTGGCAGGCACGTTACGACCTGAACTTTGCCGAGTACGGCATTCCAGGCCTGACCTTCATGACCCGTTACGCCCGCGGCAGCGACGCCAACGTCGCCGGCACCACCAACGGCAAGGAATGGGAACGCGACATCGACATCAAGTACGTACTCCAGGAAGGCCCGGCCAAAGACCTGAGCTTCCGCGTGCGCCAAGCCACCTACCGCTCCGCCGACGGTGTCTACTATGGTTCCCCGTCGCTGGACGAACTGCGCCTGATCGTCGAGTACCCGCTGAGCATCCTGTAAGCCCTTGCTTGCATCGCTCTGCGAATGAAAAAGCCCGGCAATCGCCGGGCTTTTTCCTGGCTGACAGAAAAGCCTGACTGCTGCATTCTGTACGCTTTCGTTTCGCCCCCGTACAATGCGGGGTCATTTCACATTCAGGCAATCGACACGGCCCACCATGCGCACCAGTCAATATTTGCTCGCCACCCAGAAAGAAACCCCTGCCGATGCAGTGGTCATCAGCCACCAGCTCATGCTGCGTGCCGGCATGATCCGCAAACTGGCCTCCGGCCTGTACACCTGGCTGCCGATGGGCCTGCGGGTGATGCGCAAGGTCGAAGCCGTGGTCCGCGAGGAAATGAACGCCGCCGGTGCCCTCGAAGTGCTGATGCCGAGCATCCAGCCGGCTGAACTGTGGCAGGAATCCGGCCGCTGGGAGCAATACGGCCCCGAGCTGCTGCGCCTGAAGGACCGCCACCAGCGCGACTTCTGCGTCGGCCCGACCCATGAAGAGGTCATCACCGACCTGGCGCGCAACGAGCTGTCCAGCTACAAGCAGCTGCCGCTGAACATGTACCAGATCCAGACCAAGTTCCGTGACGAGATCCGTCCGCGCTTCGGCCTGATGCGCGGCCGCGAGTTCATCATGAAGGACGCCTACTCCTTCCATGCCGACCAGGCTTCCCTGCAGGAAACCTACGACCGCATGCACCTGGCGTACTCCAACATCTTCACCCGCCTGGGCCTGGACTTCCGTCCGGTGCAGGCCGACACCGGCTCCATCGGTGGCAGCTACTCCCACGAGTTCCACGTGCTCGCCTCCTCCGGCGAGGACGACGTGATCTTCAGCGACACCTCCGACTACGCCGCCAATATCGAGAAGGCCGAGGCCATCCCGCGTGAAACCGTGCGTCCGGCGCCGACCGAAGAGCTGCGCCTGGTCGACACCCCGAACGCCAAGACCATCGCCGAACTGGTGGAAAACTTCGGCCTGGCGATCGAGAAGACCGTCAAGACCCTGATCGTGCATGGCGCCGAGGAAGGCAAGCTGGTCGCCCTGATCGTCCGTGGCGACCATGAGCTCAACGAGATCAAGGCTGCCAAGCTGGAGCAGGTCGCCGACCCGCTGGTCATGGCTTCCGACGCCGAGCTGCGCGCCGCCATCGGTGCCGGCGCAGGCTCCCTCGGCCCGCTGAACCTGCCGCTGGAGTGCATCATCGACCGCTCGGTCGCCCTGATGAGCGACTTCGGCATCGGCGCCAACATCGACGACAAGCACTACTTCGGCGTCAACTGGGAGCGCGACCTGCCGGTTCCACAGGTCGCCGACCTGCGCAACGTGGTCGAGGGCGACCCGAGCCCGGATGGCCAGGGCACCCTGGTGATCAAGCGCGGCATCGAAGTCGGCCATATCTTCCAGCTCGGCACCAAGTACAGCGAGGCCCTCAAGTGCCAGGTGCTGGGTGAGAACGGCAAGCCTGTGGTGCTGTCCATGGGTTGCTACGGCATCGGCGTGTCCCGCGTGGTCGCTGCCGCCATCGAGCAGAGCCATGACGAAAAAGGCATCATCTGGAACGACGCCCTGGCACCGTTCCAGATCGCCCTGGTACCGCTGCGCTACGAGACCGATGTGGTCCGCGAAGCCACCGACAAGCTGTATGCCGAACTGACCGCCGCCGGCTTCGAAGTGCTGCTGGACGACCGCGACAAGAAGACCAGCCCCGGCATCAAGTTCGCCGACATGGAGCTGATCGGCATTCCGCACCGCATCGTCGTCAGCGACCGTGGCTTGGCCGAAGGCAACCTGGAGTACAAGCACCGCACCGAATCGGAGGCCCAGGCACTGCCGCTCGCGGACGTGCTGACCTTCCTGCAGGCCCGCATCCGCCGCTGATAACCCGTTACGCGAGTGATCATGTCCAAGCGAAGTACCTACACCCTGGGGGGCGCTGCACTGTGCGGCGCCCTGCTCCTCGGCGGCTGTGCCAACCAGATGTCCCAGCGCAGCGACCATGAGGAGCGCGTCGAGCGCAAACTGCTCGAGCACAGTCTGCAGATCGATGTCGGCGAGCCGAAGGTGATGGAGCTTCCGCAACGACGTGTACGCATCCATGAGCTCAAGCGCTTCGAGGTCACCGAGTTCGAGGTGACCCGCCGCTACGACCGCTACACCCCCTACCAACCCTGGCGGGAGATCTACGAGATCCCGCTGGGCGCGGTGGCGGTGGTGGCCGGCGTTGGTGCCAACGTGGTCAACGTGTTCGCCTTGGGCAACCTGCCGGACAGCGTCACCCACGACTGGCTCAGCTATGGCCTGGCGGGGGTCAACCCGTTCATGAACGTGCAGTCCAACGGTCGCGCCCAGCAGAACCTGGCCGGCATCGACGAGATCGAGAAGGGCAAGCGCGAGGAGGCCATCAGCCTGCCGTGGAACGAGCGCCTGGTCGAGGTCAAAGCCGGCAAGATGACCCACGAGCTGACCACCGACAAGAACGGTGTGCTGCGCCTAAACCTGCTCGACAGCCCGTTCTCCGAGCAGAACCTCAACCATATCGGCACCCTGCACCTGCAGGTGGTCGACGAGGACAACCAGGTGCGCGGCGACGCCAGCCTGCTGGTCAGCGGCAACCTGCGTGGCAAGCTGCTCGAGGCTCACGAGCTGATCTTCGATGACCTCGAGGATGATGATGTCGGCCAGTGGGTGCATCGGGTCAAGCGTCTGTCGGAGCTGGGGCTGGAAGAAGAAGCCAGTGAACTGGAGCAGAGCCTGATCGAGCTGACCCGCAACGATCCGGAGCTGCAACAGGAGTTCCTGCAGACCCTGACCAAGGCCACCGGGCGCCTGGTGGCCGATCCGGGCGTGCAGTAACACGAAGAAGGGCTGCTTTGCAGCCCTTCTCCTATGTATCTGCGAACAACTCCAACTGCTCATGCGCACCGCGCAGATCGCGCAGCCTCACCCCAACGCCCAGCAAACGTACCGGCTTGCCACCCCGGGCAAACGCCTGGCTCAGCAACTGCCGGTAACTCTCCAGATCCCTACCCGCCCCCGCCTGCTCCAGCGTGGTCTGGCTGAAGTCATGGAACTTGACCTTGACGAAGGGCTTGTCGGGCCGATAGCTGCTGTCCATCCGCGCAATCCGCTCGTTCAGGCTGGCCAGCAACTCCGGCAGTCTATCCAGGCAACTGTTCAAGTCGGGCAGGTCATGGTCATAGGTGTTCTCGACGCTGACTGACTGCCGCCGGCTGTCGTTCTGCACCGCACGCTCGTCGATCCCCCGCGCCAGCCCCCACAAGCGCTCGCCGAAACTGCCGAACTCGCGAACCAACGCCAGCCGCGACCAGTCGCGCAGCGACAGGCAGGTATCGATCCCCAACCGCGAGAGCTTGTCCGCTGTCACCTTGCCAACCCCATGCAAGCGCGCCACCGGCAGATGGGCAACGAACGCCTCCACCTGGTCCGGGGTAATGACGAACAGGCCGTTGGGCTTGCGCCAGTCACTGGCAATCTTGGCCAGGAACTTGTTCGGCGCCACACCGGCAGACACCGTGATGTGCAGTTGCCGGGCCACCCGACGGCGAATGTCCTCGGCAATCCGTGTGGCGCTGCCGGCGAACCATTGGCTGTCACTGACATCCAGGTAGGCCTCGTCCAGGGACAGCGGCTCGATCAACTCGGTGTAGTCGCGAAAGATCGCGTGAATCTCCCGCGACGCCTCGCGGTAGGCCTCGAAGCGCGGCTTGACGATCTCCAGGTCCGGACACAGCTTCAGCGCATGCCCGGATGCCATCGCCGAGCGAACGCCATAGGCGCGCGCCTCATAGTTGCAGGTGGCGATCACTCCACGCTGCCCAGGCTGCCCGCCCACCGCCATGGGTCGACCGACCAGGCGCGGGTCGTCACGCATCTCGATGGCGGCGTAGAAACAGTCACAATCAATGTGGATGATCTTGCGCAGGGACATGGACGACAGCCACTACTGTAAATTCATACAGATAGTATCCCATGCCCCTGCCCCGAAACAGCCTGCGCGGGACGATCGGCCTGCAAGCCCCGTCGCGACTGAGCCGCGTGCCGATTTGAGACGCTAAGGGTTTGAACAAAAAAGGATTTTTTTGAATTAATGCTTGACACCGGAAAGGAAATCCGTAGAATTCGATCTCACAGGCGCGGGATGGAGCAGCCTGGTAGCTCGTCGGGCTCATAACCCGAAGGTCGTCGGTTCAAATCCGGCTCCCGCAACCAGATTCAAAGAAAGGCCACTGTTTCGACAGTGGCCTTTTTTGTTGCCTATTGATTATCGATCAGTAAAAACATTCGAAAAATCAAACAGTAACGCTTGACTCCCAGTACAAAATCCGTAGAATCCGATCCCACAGGCGCGGGATGGAGCAGCCTGGTAGCTCGTCGGGCTCATAACCCGAAGGTCGTCGGTTCAAATCCGGCTCCCGCAACCAGATTCAAAAAAAGGCCACTGTTTCGACAGTGGCCTTTTTATTGTCTGTTGATCAGCCAAGCGACGTGGTACTTAACGTACGCACTTGACAACTAACGGCCAATCCGTATAATGCGCCCCTCTGACGCGGGATGGAGCAGCCTGGTAGCTCGTCGGGCTCATAACCCGAAGGTCGTCGGTTCAAATCCGGCTCCCGCAACCATATTCGTCAGAACGAACCCCGCCTATTGCAAGATAGCGCGGGGTTTGTTGCATTCAGCGCCCTGTAAAAGACAATCCTCCCCGCCCTCCTCGCTCCCCTGCCGACCCTGCGGCTGAATGAACTATCTTTAACTATCCTGAAACAGATTAAGACGCCGGCCCGGAGTAATATTCGGATACGTTTTCCAAAGGGACTTTCACTTGGCCGTACCTCGCCTCCACCTCGCGCAGACTGCACGAGGCACCCCATGACCGCCCCCACTCCCGAAACCCAGGCGCCATTGACAGCGGCCCTGCCCACGGCGGCTCAGCGCCTGCCCTGGCTGGAGCGGCTGAGCAAGTACCGCCAGCCCATTGGGCTGGCAGTGACCTTGGTGTTGTTCGCCATGGGCCTGATTGCCTGCCGTCACCTGCTGAGCGAGCTGGATATCTACGCGCTGCATGACGCCATGCTCGAAGTACCGGCACGTTCGCTGATCGGCGCAATACTGGCCACCGTGATCGGTTTCGTGATCCTGCTGGGCTACGAATGGTCCGCCAGCCGTTATGCGGCCGTGCAACTGCCACCCCGCATCCTGGTGCTCGGCGGCTTCAGTGCCTTCGCCATCGGCAACGCCATTGGCCTGTCGATGCTGTCCGGTGGATCGGTCCGATATCGCCTCTATGCGCGCCAAGGCCTGGGCGCCGCGGAAGTCGCGCGCATGACGGTGTTTGCCAGCCTCTCGCTGGGATGCGCCCTCCCCCCCCTGGCTGCCCTGGCCACCCTGAGCGACTTGCCGGCGGCGGCAACCGCGCTACGTCTGCCCGCGCCACTGCTGGGCGGGATTGCAATTGCCGTGCTGGTGGCCGCCGCAGCCGTGGTGATGGGCCTGTATCGCCGGCGCCTACCCGAACAACCATTGGCCGACAGCCTGATGGTACAGTTCGGCCGTCGTACTCTGCGCCTTCCGGGGGCGCGCCTGACCGCGCTGCAACTGCTGATCACTGCCCTGGATGTCGCCGCCGCCGCCACCGTGCTTTATCTGCTGCTACCGGAAGCGCCGCCGTTCGGCGCCTTCGTGCTGGTCTACCTGCTGGCCCTCGCCGCCGGCGTGCTCAGCCATGTGCCGGGCGGCGTCGGCGTGTTCGAGGCGATCCTGCTGGCGGCCTTCGCCAACCAGCTGGGGGCCGCGCCACTGGCTGCCGCGCTGCTGCTGTACCGGCTGATCTACGTGGTCCTGCCGCTGTTGCTGGCCTGTGTGCTGTTGCTGGCCAACGAGGCCCGGCGCCTGATGGTCGCCCAGCAGGCGATCCGCGCCGCCTCCGGCCTGGCCGCGCCGGTGCTGGCAATCCTAGTGTTCCTCTCCGGTGTGGTGCTGCTGTTCTCCGGCGCCACCCCGGAGATCGACAGCCGTCTGGAACACATGGGCTTCCTGATTCCGCACCGCCTGATCGATGCCTCGCATTTCGGTGCCAGCCTGATCGGCGTGCTCTGCCTGCTGCTCGCCCAGGGCCTGCGCCGGCGCCTGTCGGCCGCCTGGCTGCTGACCACGGTGCTGCTGCTGGTGGGAGCGGTACTGTCGCTGCTCAAGGGCTTCGACTGGGAAGAAGCCAGCCTGATGTGCTTCACCGCCGCCCTGCTCGCCCTGTTCCGCCGCTCGTTCTACCGCCCAAGCCGTCTGCTGGAGCTCCCGTTCTCGCCGGTGTACCTGGTGGCCAGCGCCTGCGTGGTCGGTGCCTCGGTGTGGTTGCTGCTGTTTGCCTATCAGGACGTGCCCTACACCCACAAGCTGTGGTGGCAGTTCACCCTCGATGCCGACGCGCCGCGCGGCCTGCGCGCCGCCCTCGGCAGCGCCGTGCTGCTGGTTATCGTCGCCCTGACCTGGCTGCTGCGCACCGCCCGCCCGGTCATCCATCTGCCAACCGACGACGAGTTGCAACGCGCCAACCGCATCCTGCTGGCTTCCGACCAGCCCGACGGCGGCCTGGCCCTGACCGGCGACAAGGCGCTGCTGTTCCACCCCAACGACAACGCCTTCCTCATGTATGCCCGCCGTGGCCGCAGCCTGGTGGCCCTGTACGATCCGATCGGCCCGGCCCAGGAGCGCGCCGAGATGATCTGGCAGTTCCGCGACCTGTGCGACCTGCATCATGCACGCCCGGTGTTCTACCAGGTACGCGCGGAGAACCTGCCGTTCTACATGGACATCGGCCTGACCGCGATCAAGCTCGGCGAAGAGGCCCGGGTCGACCTGCGGCGCTTCGACATCGAAGCCAAGGGCAAGGAGATGAAGGACCTGCGCTACACCTGGAACCGAGGCGGGCGGGACGGGCTGAGCCTGGAGATCCACGAGCCTGGTCAAGCGCCGCTGGCCGAGCTCAAGGAAATCTCCGACGCCTGGCTCGCCGGCAAGAATGTGCGCGAGAAAGGCTTCTCCCTCGGTCGCTTCAGCCCCGAGTACCTGCAGCATTTCCGCATCGCGCTGATCCGCTTCCAGGGCCGTCCGGTGGCCTTCGCCAACCTGCTGGAAACCCGCAGCAACGAACTGGCCAGCCTCGACCTGATGCGTGCGCACCCTGAGGCACCGAAACTGACCATGGAATTCATGATGGTCGGCCTGATCCTGCACTACAAGAGCCATGACTATGGCCGATTCAGCCTGGGGATGGTCCCTCTCTCCGGCTTGCAGCCACGCCGTGGCGCCCCCTTGACCCAGCGTCTGGGCTCGATGGTGTTCCAGCGCGGCGAGCAGCTCTACAACTTCCAGGGCCTGCGGCGCTTCAAGGACAAGTTCCAGCCGGACTGGGAACCCCGCTACATGGCCGTGCCGGCCGGGCTCGACCCGCTCGTGGCACTGGCTGATACTGCCGCCCTGATCGCTGGCGGCCTGACTGGATTGGTGAAACGTTGATGATCCGACGCTATTGGCTGTACGTACTGATTCCCCTGCTGCTGGCCGTGCTGGCCGGCGGCGCGGCCTTCTGGCTGTGGACCCGGCCGGCGCCCGAGGCGCGCCTGGAGCACCTCACCCTCGACGACGGTAGTGCCCTGACCCGCGCCACCCCCGGCGTGCACGCCAAGGCCCAGGTGGCCATCGGCGTGCCCCAGGACCAAGCCCTGACCGACAAGCAACTGCTCGACCTCAGCCAGGCCGGCGAGGCTCAGCTGGTGCAGGTGATCCTGCCGCCCGCCGACTGCGCCAAGCAGCAGGCGGCGATGGACCAGGCCCTCACCCGCCTGGCCGACAAACCGACCCTGGTCGCCGGCATCGGCCCGGGCGCGGCCCAGGCCTGGCGCTGGCTGGCCGCACAAGGCGACGACAAGGCCCGGGCCATCTCGGTGGACTTTACCGTCGAGCAGCCCGGCTGCCAGGTCGCCCTGCCCAAGTCCGCCGCCCACGGCCACTGGAACGTGGCCTGGAACGACAACCCGGATGACGCCAGCGCCGCCTTCGTGCGCGACCAGGCCAACGCCGAGACCAGCATCGCCGACTACGACATCCACCTGCCCCAGGTGCTCAAGGCCCAACTGACCCAGGCCTTGGTCGGCCATGACGGCAACGCCCTGGCGATCCCGGTGGTGGAAGTTCCGGCCGGGCAGACCACCGACACCGTGACCCTGTTCCTTTCCGGGGACGGCGGCTGGCGCGACCTGGACCGCGACGTGGCCGGCGAGATGGCCAAGCTCGGCTACCCGGTGGTCGGCATCGACACCCTGCGCTATTACTGGCAGCACAAGACCCCGGAACAGAGCGCCGCCGACCTGTCCGAACTGATGCAGCACTACCGCCAGAAATGGGGCACCAAGCGCTTCGTGCTGACCGGCTACTCGTTCGGCGCCGATGTGCTGCCGGCCATCTACAACCGCCTCTCCGAGGAAGACCAGAAGCGTATCGACGCGGTGATCCTGCTGGCCTTCGCCCGCAGCGGCAGCTTCGAGATCGAGGTGGAGGGCTGGCTGGGCAAGGAAGGCCAGGAGGCGCCGACCGGACCTGAGATGGCCAGGTTGCCGGCAGCGAAGGTGGTGTGCATCTATGGCGTCGAAGAGACCGACGAGAGCGGCTGCACTGACAAGACAGCCGTGGGCGAGCGCATGAAGCTGCCGGGCGGCCATCACTTCGACGAGAACTACCCGGCGCTGGCCAAGCGCCTGATCGGCGAGATCGAGACCCGCCAGGGAAAGGCCAACGTCGCTGAAAAATGACAGGGAAAAGGGCCGCTTCGCGGCCCTGACCCAGCTTAGATCTCGACCTGTGTCCCCAACTCGATCACCCGATTGAGCGGCAGGTTGAAGAACCGCAAGTTGCCGTTGGCGTTCTTCAGCAGGAACGCGAACAGGTTCCCGCGCCAGCGCGACATGCCTTCAAGGCGCGAGGCGATCACCGTTTCCCGGCTGAGGAAGTAGGTGGTGCGCATCGGGCTGAAGTCCAGCGCGTCCAGGTGGCACAGCTTCAGCGCCGCCGGCACGTCTGGCTCGTCCATGAAGCCGAAGTGCAGCAGCACCCGGAAGAACCCGTCGCCGTAGGCTTCCACCTCGAACCGTTCGTGCTCCGGCACCCTGGGCCGGTCTTCGCTGACCACCGTCAGCAGCACCACCTGGCTGTGCAACACCTGGTTGTGCAGCATGTTGTGCAGCAGCGCATGGGGCACGGCATCGGGCCGGGCAGTGAGGAACACCGCGGTGCCCTCCACCCGGTGCGGCGGCTGCACGCGAATGCTGCTGATGAACACCGGCAACGGCAGCGCGCCTTCATCGATGCGATCGACCAGGATCTGCTTGCCGCGCTTCCAGGTACTCATCAGCACGAACAGCACGATCCCCGCCAAGACCGGGAAGGCACCACCCTGGACAATCTTCGGCACGTTGGCGGCGAAGAACAGCCCGTCGACCAGCAGGAAACCCACCAGCAGCGGTACCGCCAGCACCGGTGGCCACTTCCACAGCAGCAGCATGACCGCCGACACCAGGATCGTGGTCATCAACATGGTGCCGGTCACCGCCACGCCGTAGGCGGCGGCCAGGGCGCCGGAGGACTCGAAACCGATCACCAGCAGCACCACGCCAACCATCAGCGTCCAATTCACCGCGCCGATGTAGATCTGCCCCTGCTCGTCGCTGGAAGTGTGCTGGATCTGCATGCGCGGCACGTAGCCCAGCTGGATGGCCTGTCGGGTCAGGGAGAAGGCACCGGAAATCACGGCTTGCGAAGCGATCACCGTGGCCATGGTGGCCAACCCGACCAGCGGCAGCAACGCCCAACTCGGCGCCAGCAGGTAGAACGGGTTGCGCGCCGCCTCCGGGTTCTGCAGCAGCATCGCACCCTGGCCGAAGTAGTTGAGCACCAACGCCGGCAGCACCAGGGCGAACCAGGCGCGGGCGATAGGCTTGCGGCCAAAGTGGCCCATGTCGGCGTACAGGGCCTCGGCGCCGGTCAGCGCCAGCACCACAGCACCGAGAATCGCCACCCCCATGCCCGGATGAACGATGAAGAAATTCAGCGCCCAGCCCGGGTTGAAGGCCTTGAGCACTTCCGGGCTCTGCGAGATGCCGTGCACCCCGAGCGCCGCCAGGGCCAGGAACCAGGCGACCATGATCGGGCCGAAGGCCTTGCCGATCTTCTCCGTACCGTGTTTCTGCACCAGGAACAGCGCCACCAGTACCACCAGCGAAATCGGCACCACCCAGTGATCGATACCCTCGAACGCCAGGCCCATGCCCTCCACCGCCGAGAGCACCGACACCGCCGGGGTGATCATGCTGTCGCCGTAGAACAGCGAGGCGCCGACCAGGCCGCAACCGACCATCAGCATGCGCAACCGCGGGTACTGCGCCGTGGCCCGCCGCGCCAACGCGGTCAGGGCCATGGTGCCGCCCTCGCCCTGGTTGTCGGCGCGCAGGATGAACATCACGTACTTGAACGACACCACCCACAGCAGCGACCAGAGGATCAACGACAGGATGCCCAGCACCCCGTCATGGTTGACCTGTACGCCATAACCACCGGTAAAGACCTCTTTGAGGGTGTAAAGCGGACTGGTGCCGATATCGCCATAGACCACCCCAACAGCTGCCACCAGCAGGCCCAGCGGCCGTGCCGCGCCCTGTCCGCCTTCGGCGTGACTGCTTGCCTGAACCATCGACCACTCCCGCAGACGGCCATCTAGACCGGTTGAATTCCTACCCGCGCCGGGCCATCCCGGATGCCCCGGCGCAACGGCGCGAAGCATAGCGCAGCGTTCGTCGTATTTCTGCTGGTAAAGCGACCTTGCGCTCGCTAGAATTGCGCACTTTTTGATCAGAGGCGCCAAAAGCGTCCGCCAGGATCGCCCCCGTTACCGGTCGGGCGACCTGTATTCAATACCGAGGTTAGCCATGTCCACCACTCCCGCCACCCCAAAGGTCGGCTTCGTTTCCCTGGGTTGCCCCAAGGCCCTGGTCGATTCCGAACGCATCCTGACCCAGCTGCGCATGGAAGGCTATGAAGTCGTGCCTACCTACGATGGCGCCGACGTGGTGGTGGTCAACACCTGCGGCTTCATCGACAGCGCCAAGGCCGAGTCGCTGGAAGTGATCGGCGAGGCGATCAAGGAGAACGGCAAGGTCATCGTCACCGGCTGCATGGGTGTCGAGGAAGGCAATATCCGCGACGTGCACCCCAGCGTGCTGTCGGTCAGTGGCCCCCAGCAGTACGAGCAGGTGGTCAACGCCGTGCACGAGGTGGTGCCGCCACGCCAGGACCACAACCCGCTGATCGACCTGGTGCCGCCGCAAGGCATCAAGCTGACCCCGCGCCATTATGCCTACCTGAAGATTTCCGAAGGCTGCAACCACAGCTGCAGCTTCTGCATCATCCCATCGATGCGCGGCAAGCTGGTCAGCCGTCCGGTCGGTGAAGTGCTGAGCGAGGCCGAGCGCCTGGTCAAGGCCGGCGTCAAGGAAATCCTGGTGATTTCCCAGGACACCAGCGCCTACGGCGTCGACGTCAAGTACAAGACCGACTTCTGGAACGGCCGCCCGGTCAAGACCCGCATGCTCGAGCTGTGCGAGGCCTTGAGCAGCCTGGGCGCCTGGGTGCGCCTGCACTATGTCTACCCGTACCCGAACGTCGACGACGTGATCCCGCTGATGGCCGCCGGCAAGATCCTGCCGTACCTGGACATTCCGTTCCAGCACGCCAGCCCCAAGGTGCTCAAGTCGATGAAGCGCCCGGCCTTCGAAGACCGCACCCTGGCGCGCATCAAGAGCTGGCGCGAACAGTGCCCGGAGCTGGTGATCCGTTCGACCTTCATCGTCGGCTTCCCCGGCGAGACCGAGGAAGACTTCCAGTACCTGCTCGACTGGCTGACCGAAGCCCAGCTCGACCGCGTCGGCTGCTTCCAGTACTCGCCTGTCGAAGGCGCCCCGGCCAATGACCTGGGCCTGGATGAAGTACCGGACGACGTCAAGCAGGAACGTTGGGACCGCTTCATGGCCCACCAGCAGGCGATCAGCGCCGCGCGCCTGCAACAGCGCATCGGCAAGGAGATCGAAGTGCTGATCGACGAGGTCGAGGAGCAGGGCTCGGTCGGTCGCAGCTTCTTCGACGCGCCGGAAATCGACGGCAACGTGTTCATCGACGGCGACCACGGCTTCAAGCCGGGCGACAAGGTCCGTTGCCGCATCGTCGATGCCGACGAGTACGACATGTGGGCCGAGCCCGTCTGAGCGATGCTCGCCTGAAGATACCCCGCCCACTGGCGGGGTATTTTTTTGCATCTATGTTTTCCTCAATGGCCCCGAGGATCACAGGATGTCGCCCACCGTCACGCTGCAAACGCCCCACCTGAGCGACTACCCCGAACTGGTGCGGGTGTGGGAGGCGTCGGTGCGCGCCACCCACGACTTCCTGCCCGACGGCTACATCGTGCTGCTGCGCGAGCATGTGCTGCGCAAATACCTCGACGCGGTGATGCTGGTCTGCTGCAAGGACGCCAGGCGACGCATCCTCGGCTTCGCCGGCGTGGCCAATGGCCGTGTCGACATGCTCTTCGTCGCGCCGCAGTACCGTGGCCAGGGTATTGGCCAACGCCTGCTGCGGCATGCTGTAAGAGAGCTCAATGCCGAACGCCTGGACGTCAACGAGCAGAACCCGCAGGCCCTGGGCTTCTATCTGCACGAAGGCTTCGAGGTGTACGGGCGCTCGGAAACCGACGGCCTGGGGCAGCCCTATCCCCTGCTGCACATGAGGCTGGTTCGTACAACGTCCTAGGACAAAAGCCAAGGAAACCACCACCCCGCTCCGAAATGGCGCAAATGACATCGATTTGCAGCCGCTACCCTGCGCGGGCAGGTACAATGAGAGCTTTCCCTACCGCGTGATACCCGTGTCCATGTCCGAACCCATTCGTCTCTCCAAACGCCTCATCGAACAGCTTGGCTGCTCCCGCCGAGAGGCCGAACTGTACATCGAGGGAGGCTGGGTCACGGTCGACGGCGAGGTGGTCGAACAGCCGCAGTTCAAGGTCGCCGGACAACGCATCGAACTGCTCCCGGGCGCCCGTGCCGAAACACTTGAACCGGTGACCCTGCTGCTCAACCAGCAGGCCGGACAGGACGTCGCCAGCGCCCAGGCGGGCATGAGCATGGCCAGCCTCAGCGAAGCGCACCGCGAAGGCGTGCGCCCGCTGCACGGGCATTTCGCCCGCCAGGCCTGTGTCGCCCCGCTGCTGCCAGGCGCCAGCGGCCTGCAACTGTTCACCCAGGACTGGCGGGTGACCCGCAAGCTCGACGCCGACCTGCGCCGAATGGAGCAGGAATACATCGTCCAGGTCAGCGGTGAAGCCAAGCCAGGCGCTCTCGAGCGTCTGGCCCGCGGTGTCGAGCGCAAGGGCGTCGAACTGCCGAAGGCCAAGGCCAGCTGGCAGAACGAACAGCACCTGCGCATGGTCCTGAAGAACCCGCAGCCCGGGTTGATCGAACAACTGTGCGAAACCGCCGGCCTCAAGGTCCTGGCGATGCGCCGCATTCGCCTGGGCGGCGTGTCGATGGGCAAGCTGCCAGTGGGCCAATGGCGCTATGTGGCCGCTACAGAACGCTTCTAGGGTCTGTACGAAATGTGTCTGCGCGAAGGCCAGACAAGGCGAAACGGGGGGAGGAAGCGCAGTGTACTGGAGTACATGAGCATTCCGAGCCCCGTTCCAACGCAGTATGGGCGAGTGCAGATACATTTCGTACAGAGCCCAGCATTACCGCCGCGCAAAGACTGACACGGCAACAGAACAGGATTCGCTGCAATGAACCACAACGATGTACTGCGCAGCCTGCGCTACATGCTCAAGGCCAACGACCAGAAGCTGGCCGAGATTATCAAGCTCTCGGGCCTGGAGGTTTCCGCCGAGGCCATCGCCGGCTACGTCAAGAAAGAAGAGGAACCTGGCTTCGTGCGCTGCCCGGAGAAGGTCATGGCGCACTTCCTCGACGGCCTGGTGATCCACCGTCGCGGCCGCGACGACAGCCGCCCACCGCAGCCGATCGAAGTGCCGGTGACCAACAACACCGTACTCAAGAAGCTGCGGGTGGCCTTCGAGCTGAAGGAAGACGACCTGCACGCAGTGCTCAAGTCAGTCAATTTCCCGGTGTCCAAGCCCGAGCTGAGCGCATTGTTCCGCAAGGTCGGCCACGACAACTACCGCCCCTGCGGCGACCAGTTGCTGCGCAATTTCCTCAAGGGCCTGACCCTTCGCGTGCGCGGCTGAGCCGTGATGCAGCATAGCGTCTCGCCGGTCGGCATCGTCCGTTCCTGCTTCAAGGAAAAGTTCGCCATCCCCCGCCAGCCCCAGCTGGCGCCGGCCGCCCGTGGCGTGCTGGAGCTGCTGCCGCCCTTTGACCAGGGCGATGCCGTCGAAGGGCTGGAACAGGTCAGCCATGTGTGGCTGCTGTTCCTGTTCCACCAGGCACTGGAAGACAAGCCACGCCTGAAGGTGCGGCCACCACGCCTGGGCGGCAACAAGAGCATGGGGGTGTTCGCCACCCGGGCCACCCACCGGCCCAATGGCATCGGCCAGTCGGTGGTGCGCCTGGAAGGCGTCGAACCGGGGCGTCTGCTGCTGTCGGGGATCGACCTGCTGGACGGTACGCCGGTGCTGGATATCAAGCCTTACGTGCCGTATGCGGACAGCGTCGCCGAGGCATCGAACCTGATGGCCAGTGATGCGCCGGAGCCGATCAGGGTGCAATGGAGCGAGAGCGCACTGCCCCAGGCACACACCCACGCACTGCGCCTGGGCGAACCCTTGGTCGAGCTGATCGAGCAGTGCCTGGCCCAGGATCCACGCCCGGCGTACCAGGTGCCACCGCCCGAACGAGTGTATGGGGTGAAGTTCTGGGATGTGCAGGTGCGCTGGCATTATCCGCAGCCGGATGTGATTCGGGTGCTGGAGGTGACGCCGGAGTAATGGGGTGTCGATAAGACCCACATTCCAGGCATAAAAAAACGCAGGCCAAGCCTGCGTTTTTCATGCCTGCCGCTCGCCTTACTTCTCGACGAACGCACGCTCGATCAGGTAGTCACCTGGCTCACGCATGCGCGGGGAGATCTTCAGGCCGAAGCTGTCGAGCACTTCGCTGGTCTCGTCGAGCATGCTCGGGCTGCCGCAGATCATCGCGCGGTCGTCCTGCGGGTTGATCGGTGGCAGACCGATGTCGCTGAACAGCTTGCCACTGCGCATCAGGTCGGTCAGGCGCCCCTGGTTTTCGAAAGGCTCGCGAGTCACTGTCGGGTAGTAGATCAGCTTGTCACGCACCGCGTCACCGAAGAACTCGTTCTGCGGCAGGTGCTCGGTAATGAACTCGCGGTAGGCCACTTCGTTGACGTAACGCACGCCGTGAACCAGGATCACTTTCTCGAAGCGCTCGTAGGTCTCCGGATCCTGGATGACACTCATGAACGGCGCCAGGCCGGTGCCAGTGCTCAGCAGATACAGGTGCTTGCCCGGGTTCAGGTCATCCAGCACCAAGGTACCGGTAGGCTTCTTGCTGATGATGATCTCGTCGCCTTCCTTCAGGTGCTGCAACTGCGAGGTCAGCGGGCCGTCCGGCACCTTGATGCTGAAGAACTCCAGGTGCTCTTCCCAGTTCGGCGAGGCGATGGAGTAGGCGCGCATGAGCGGACGGCCGCTGTCCTGCTGCAGGCCGATCATCACGAACTGACCGTTCTCGAAGCGCAGGCCCGGATCACGGGTGCACTTGAAGCTGAACAGGGTGTCGTTCCAGTGGTGCACACTGAGGACACGTTCGTGGTTCATGTTGCTCATCGATGGGGCTCCTGAAGGAAAACGCGGCGCGCGCAAGACGCGCAGTTGCGCGATAGTTTAGGGGCAGCGACAATATCTGTTAACTGAATTATCAAGATATGTGTTATCGGTTATATCGATATGCGATTCACACTCCGTCAGCTCCAGGTATTCGTCGCCGTCGCCCAGCACCAGAGCGTGTCCCGGGCCGCCGGCGTGCTGGCCTTGTCGCAATCGGCCGCCAGCACCTCGATCACCGAACTGGAGCGCCAGTCCAGCTGCCAGCTGTTCGACCGCGCCGGCAAGCGCCTGAGTCTCAATGCTCTGGGCCATCAACTGCTGCCCCAGGCCGTGGCCCTGCTCGACCAGGCCAAGGAGATCGAGGACCTGCTCAACGGCAAGTCGGGGTTCGGCTCGCTGGCCGTCGGCGCCACGCTGACGATCGGCAACTACCTGGCCACCCTGCTGATCGGCAGCTTCATGCAGGTACACCCGGAAAGCCAGGTCAAGCTGCACGTGCAGAACACCGCGCATATCGTGCAACAGGTCGCCCACTATGAAATTGACCTGGGTCTAATCGAAGGTGACTGCAACCATCCCGATCTTGAGGTTCAGCCCTGGGTGGAGGACGAGCTGGTGGTGTTCTGTGCGCCCCAGCATCCCCTGGCCAAGGTCGGCCATGCCGGTATCGAGCAGTTATCCCATGAAGCCTGGATCCTGCGCGAGCAGGGCTCGGGCACGCGCCTGACCTTCGACCAGGCCATGCGCCATCACCGCGCCAACCTGAACATCCGCCTGGAACTGGAACATACCGAGGCGATCAAGCGCGCCGTGGAGTCGGGCCTTGGCATCGGCTGCATCTCACGCCTGGCCCTGCGGGATGCTTTCCGCCGCGGCAGCCTGGTACCGGTGGAGACCCCGACCCTGGACCTGGCGCGGCAGTTCTACTTCATCTGGCACAAGCAGAAGTACCAGACCTCGGCCATGCGCGAGTTCCTCGAACTGTGCCGCAGCTTTACTGCAGGCGTGCGGCGCAGCGACGAAATCGTGCTGCCGCCGATCGCCTGAAGGCTCAACCAAGCAGGATCACCCCCCAGACCACCGCAACCATGCTCATGGCCACCAGCTGCGCGGCGCTGCCCATGTCCTTGGCGTTCTTCGACAGCGGGTGGCGGTCGAGGGAAATGCGGTCGATGGCCGCCTCCACCGCCGAATTGAGCAATTCGACGATCAGCCCCAGCAGGCACACGGCAATGAGGATCGCCCGCTCACCGCGGCTGACCGGCAGCCAGAAGGCCAGCGGCACCAGCACCACGTTGAGCAGCACCAGCTGCCGGAAGGCGGCCTCGCCCTTGAAGGCGGTGCGCAGGCCGTCCAGCGAATAGCTGGCGGCGTTGACGATACGTTTGAGGCCGGTCTGGCCTTTGAATGGCGACATGTGTGTCCGTCACTTCACCGGAGAAAGGCCCGAAGGCTAGTCCAGCCTGAGTCAAAAAAGCGTGAATGCACGGGTACTTAGCTGGCCGAAACCGATTCAAGTTGTTGCAGCAGCAGCGCCGCCTGGGTCCGCGTGCGCACCCCCAGCTTGCGGAAGATCGCCGTCACGTGGGCCTTGATGGTCGCCTCGGAAACGTTCAGCTCATAGGCAATTTGCTTGTTCAGCAGCCCTTCGCAGACCATGGTCAGCACGCGGAACTGCTGCGGGGTGAGGCTGGCCAGGCCTTCGCTGGCGGCCTTGGCCTCGGCCGACACATCGACCTTGTCGAATGCCTGCGGCGGCCACCAGACATCGCCATCGAGCACGTTGCGCACAGCTTCCTGGATCTTGCTGAGCTCGCTGGACTTGGGGATGAAGCCGCTGGCGCCGAATTCGCGGGACTTGACCACGACGGCCGCCTCTTCCTGGGCCGAGACCATCACCACCGGGATCTGCGGGTACTGGCCGCGCAGCAGGACCAGGCCGGAGAAGCCATAGGCGCCGGGCATATTCAGGTCCAGCAGGACCAGGTCCCAGTCGGCTTTCTCGGTGAGGCTGGTTTCCAGTTCGGCGATGCTCGCCACCTCGACCAGGCGCACGTCCGGGCCCAGACCGAGGGTAACGGCCTGGCGCAGTGCGCTGCGAAACAGCGGGTGGTCATCGGCAATCAGGATTTCGTATGTGGCCATCGATCTATGGATCCTGTTCTGTGCAGGCGCAGGGGATACGGGAGACGCCTGGCGGGCAACTCATGGCGCGAACGGCAGGGCCGCGGGCCGGGATGGCACGGCGAAGTCCGGGATAACAGCAGCTTCGTCGTGCCCGAAGCGGCGCCAAGGATGCCGAGCACGCCCCGGGTGGTCAAGCCACTTGCCCGGTCGAACCCGCCTACCCTGGCTGCCAGCCCCGACAGTATGAACCAATCCGTCGCGCCTGCCCCTTGGACTATAGGAAGGTATGCAAACGCTGGTGGACCTCGTCCTGCTCGTCCAGCGGCAGGCGCCGCTTGCCACTCAGGTAGTGCAGGCTGAAGACGTCCAGGTAGGCGTCCAGGGCCTGCGAAGCCTGGCCGTCGCCGGCCAGTTCCAGGCACATGGCGGCCACTTCGGCGGTGCAGAAATGGTCATCACGCTTGGAACGGCGCAGGCGGTAGCGCGA
This sequence comes from Pseudomonas sp. TE6283, assembly GCF_054060555.1. Classification (NCBI taxonomy): domain Bacteria; kingdom Pseudomonadati; phylum Pseudomonadota; class Gammaproteobacteria; order Pseudomonadales; family Pseudomonadaceae; genus Pseudomonas; species Pseudomonas sp. TE6283. The sequence continues at coordinate 86,067 of NZ_JBSSDH010000017.1, read as the reverse complement.
CATCTGCTCGGGCTGCAGGCTCAGCACCGGGAAGCGATCGAGGTAAGGGCTCTTGCGGAACATCTTGCGCGCCTCGGTCCAGGTGGCGTCGAGCAAGATGAACAACGGGCGCTTGCCCGGCTCGCGCACGACTTCGCTGACCACCCGATCTTCCTTGACGAACTCGCCCGGAAAGACGATGTAGGGCTGCCAGCGGGGATCGTCCAGCAGCGCCAGCAGCCCCTCGTCCACCGAGGTGCGCAGCCAGCCGAAGGCCGAGGTGTCCTCGATCACATCGGCGATCAACCAACCGGTGTTGGTCGGCTTCAGCGGCTCGGTATCGTGCATCAGCAGGCACATGCCGGACTCGGCCGGCACCCGGGGTTTCCAGGCGCACAGGCAGTGCGTGGCGATCACCCGGCAATCCGGGCAACGCTCGGCGCGCGAGCCTCGGGCGACAAAGGGTTTGATGCTGCGCGCCAGGCGTTCGGCGCGCAGGCGCGCTACCGCGTGGCTCATGGCAGCAGGCCTTGGCAGGGAAGTGGGAGGGGCACGGCGACGACTCGATGAAAACAAGGCGCCCAGTCTACCAGAGCCCACGTCATTTGCCGTGCAGCCAGCGGCGCCGCTCCTTTATAATCGCAGGTCCTGGCGGCCTGGAAACCCTGCGGTTTCATGGAACGCCGCCCGTCGGCGCTGGTCAAAGCGCCAGTCATCGAACCAGGAGAGATCCATGCTGCGTCTTATCGTCCCGACCCTGAGCCTGCTGCTCGCCCTGCCCCTGGCCGCCCAGGCTGCGTCCAAGCAGGAATACGAGCTGAACCAGATGCTGCAGAAGGTCGCCAAGGAAAGCAGCGTCGGCACCCCGCGTGCCATCAACGAGGACATCCTCGACCAGGGCTACACCGTCGAAGGCAAGGCACTGGTCAATCACCTGAGCGTGCGCCAGGACCACGCCCAGCGTATGCAGGCCAATCCCGCGCAGGTTCGCAGCCAGCTGGGTGACAGCGTGTGCCGCAACAACGGCTACCGCCAGCTGATGACCAAGGGCGCCGTGATGGTCTACCGCTTCACCGTCTACAAGACCAACCAGCCGGTCATGGACCAGGCCTTCGACGCCGCCAGCTGCGCGGCCGGCAACAAGAAGAAGTGATTCAGGCCAGCTGATCGCTGTTACTGGCGCGCCGCTGCTCATCATCGGCGCGCAATTCAGCCAGCAGGGCCTGCAAGTAGCGCGAATGCGCCTCGGCCCCTTGCAGCCGGCGCAGGCACTCCCCCTCAAGACTCAGGTGATGAGCCTTGGCCTCGTACTCGAGCAACTGCAACAGTTGCCCATCCACCTCGATCACCAGCCGGTGCATACCGCCACCTCGCTGTATCGCCTTACTGCCCCCAGTTAACCAAAGCCCTGTCGTCACTGGCTTTCGCCTGACCGGCGGTAGTGCGCGCCTATGGCGGCACAAAGCCGCGCCAGCGTCTAGATTGATATCGAGTACCCATAACAACGACAACGCGATGGAATTGCCACTGCAACATGGCCTTGAAGGCCTACTGCAACGCTCGGGGGGCACACTCGAGCCACAGCAGCCAGCGACACACGCAGTGTCGCGGCCGGGACACGCCATCGACCCGGTCAGAGGTTTTGCTGCAGAAGGAGACGTTGAATGCCTTACCAATCGAACGAGCTGCTGTTCAACCATTTCAGGGACAACGGCATCGACCTGAGCAAGATCGACGAACAATTGCAACTGGTCGCGCCGAACAGTCCCAACCTGCCGCTGTACCGCGACATGCTGCTGACCGTGCTGCGCATGGCCCACGACGACCGCAACCGCTGGAACGCCAAGATCACCCTGCAGGCCCTGCGCGAGCTCGACCACTCCTTCCGCACCCTCGAGCACTACAAGGGGAGGCGCAAGGTCACCGTGTTCGGTTCGGCGCGCACGCCGCTGGAGCACCCCATGTACGCCCTGGCCCGGGAACTGGGCGCAACGCTGGCGCGCTCGGACCTGATGGTCATCACCGGCGCCGGCGGCGGCATCATGGCCGCTGCCCATGAAGGCGCCGGCACCGACCACAGCCTGGGCTTCAACATCACCCTGCCGTTCGAGCAGCACGCCAATGCCACGGTCAATGGCACCGACAAGCTGCTGCCGTTCCATTTTTTCTTTATCCGCAAGCTGTTCTTCGTCAAGGAAGCCGACGCGCTGGTGCTCTGCCCCGGCGGCTTCGGCACCCTCGACGAGGCGCTGGAGGTGCTGACGCTGATCCAGACCGGCAAGAGCCCGTTGGTGCCGGTGGTGCTGCTCGACTCGCCCGGCGGCAGTTTCTGGCAGGACGCCCTGGCCTTCATCAGCCGCCAGCTCGAAGAGAACCGCTATATCCTGCCCAGCGACCTCAAGCTGGTGCGCCTGGTGCACAGCGCCGACGAGGCGGTCGAGGAGATCAACCAGTTCTACAGCAACTACCACTCCAGCCGCTGGCTGAAGAGCCAGTTCGTGATCCGCATGCACCACCCCTTGAGCGAGGCGGCCCTGCATGATGTGGAGGAAGGCTTCGCCGACTTGCGCCTGAGCGGCAGGTACCACCAGCAACCGGACAGCGGTGCCGAACACGAGGAAGGCAACTTCAGCCACCTGACGCGCCTGACCTTCGCCTTCAACGGTCGTGACCAGGGCCGCTTGCGCGAACTGGTGGACTTCATCAATCTGCCGGAGAACTGGGCCAAACCCCAGCCGATGCACACCACCCAGCGCGCCCGGGAAGCGCTGCGGGTCAGCTGAACGCAAAATGCCCCGTACGGCTGACACGCATGGGCGTCAGCCGTACGGGGCATCAATAATCGTCGAGATCGCGACCGCTGAGCAGCCGGCCGATCATGTCCATGGGGAAACCACGGTAGGCGAGAAAGCGCATCTGCTGAGCCCGGCCGCGTGGGTCTTGCGGGCGTTGCCCGGCGAACTTGCGCTGCCAGACATCACGAAGTTGCGTCGCCCAGTCCACTTCGCTGTCGCGCAGGGCCTGGTCGATATCGCCACGGTTCAAGCCGCGTTGGCCGAGCTCCTCGCGAATTCGTGCGGGGCCGTAGCCGGCACTGGACCTGTAGCGGATAAAACTTTCCAGATAGCGGGCCTCACTAAGCAGCCCTTCTTCGGCCAGCCGATCGAGCGCAGGCTCGATCAGCTCGTCCGGTGCGCCACGCTGACGCAGCTTGCGCGTCAGCTCGACGCGACCATGCTCGCGGCGTGCGAGCAGGTCCATGGCTGTCCGTCGAACGGCGACGGGGGTGTCGAGTACGACGGACATGGGGCCAATCAATAACCGGCGTCGGCGTCAGCCAGGTCGTCGGCATCGGCTTCGGCTGCACCGGCCTTGGCGGCAGCTGCTGCAGCGGCGGCGGCACCAGCGGTCAGCAGCTTGTCGCGAATCTGCTTCTCGATCTCGCTGCCAATGGCCGGGTTCTCTTGCAGGTACTTGGCGGCGTTGGCCTTGCCTTGACCGATTTTGTTGCCCTGGTAGCTGTACCAGGCACCGGATTTTTCCACCAGGCCTTGGGACACACCCAGGTCGATGATTTCGCCGTTGCGATAGATGCCCTTGCCGTAGAGGATCTGGAACTCGGCCTGACGGAACGGTGGCGAAACCTTGTTCTTGACGATCTTGACGCGGGTTTCGCTACCGACCACTTCGTCGCCTTCCTTGACCGCGCCGGTACGGCGGATGTCCAGGCGCACCGAGGCGTAGAACTTCAGGGCGTTACCACCGGTGGTGGTTTCCGGGCTGCCGAACATCACGCCGATCTTCATACGGATCTGGTTGATGAAGATGACCAGGCAGTTGGCGTTCTTGATGTTACCGGTGATCTTGCGCAGGGCCTGGGACATCAGGCGGGCCTGCAGGCCGACGTGCATGTCGCCCATCTCGCCTTCGATCTCGGCCTTCGGCACCAGGGCGGCCACGGAGTCGACGATGATCACGTCGACGGCGTTGGAGCGCACCAGCATGTCGGTGATTTCCAGGGCCTGTTCGCCGGTGTCCGGCTGCGAGACCAGCAGGTCGTCGACGTTGACGCCCAGCTTGCCGGCGTACTCAGGGTCGAGGGCGTGCTCGGCGTCGACGAAGGCGCAGGTGGCGCCGTTCTTCTGGGCTTCGGCGATGACCGACAGGGTCAGCGTGGTTTTACCCGAGGATTCCGGGCCGTAGATCTCGACGATACGGCCTTTCGGCAGGCCGCCGATGCCCAGGGCGATGTCCAGGCCGAGGGAACCGGTGGAGATGGCAGGGATGGCCTGGCGCTCGTGGTCGCCCATGCGCATGACCGCGCCCTTGCCGAATTGGCGTTCGATTTGACCCAGGGCCGCAGCCAAGGCGCGCTTCTTGTTGTCGTCCATTGAAATCCTCACGTGTTCGACGTGGCCCTGACGGCCGGAATAACTGTATAAGTAGCCAGTATTATTCCACAGCGATTCGTTTCCGCAAACCCCCGTCGGGCGATTTACTCCGCGCCAAGCTGTAACAAGCCGTCTAACGCGGCGATCACCGTCTGTCGGCGCACCGCTTCACGGTCGCCGTCGAAGTGCCGGCGCTCGCTGCTCACATGGGACCCGTCGGCCCAGGCCAGCCACACCGTGCCCACCGGCTTGGCCGGCGAACCGCCGTCTGGCCCGGCCACACCGCTGACCGCCACCGCGAAACGCGCCCCGCTGGCGGCCTGGGCGCCACGCACCATGGCCTCGACCACTTCCTGGCTGACCGCCCCCACCTGGGCGAACAACGCCTCGGGGACGCCCAACTGGCGGGTTTTCTGGGCATTGGAATAGGTGACATAGCCGGCCTCGAACCAGGCCGAGCTGCCGGGGATGCGGGTGATCGCCTCGGCGATGCCGCCGCCGGTGCAGGATTCAGCAGTGCTCACCTGAGCGTTGAAGCGCCGCAGGTGTTCGCCCAGGCGGGTGGAGAGTACGGTGATCGGGTCCATGGCTAGCTCCTGGCAAGACTGCGCCCTACCCTACCACTCCCGCCCCTGCTGGCAAGCGCTCAGGGCGACAGCGCACGGATATAGGCCTGGCACGCCCGCAAGGCAATCAGTCCACGGTCGCCGTCGTCGGTGATGGCGACAATTCGTCGAGCATGCGCCGGGTCAAGTCGGGCGCGTACGGGGCCATGATCCACGCCGCTGGTGCCGGCGGCGGCAGGCACTGGGGCACAGGCGGTGTCGCGCTCGACCAGGACCGACAAGCGCAGATCGGCAGTAGCAAGGCGGTCACGCAGGCGAGCCTGAGTCTGTTGGGCATCGGTCAGCTCCCGGAAATATTTCGCTTCACTGTCATGCAGGCGTTGTTCGAGGGCCTGGCGCTGATCGCGCTCAGCGAGCAGCAGGCCGTGCAGCGCCTCGGCCTGGTCGAGGCGCTGCCGCGCCAGCGCCTGTTCCTGCTCGGCCAGCTGACGCCCGAGGCGCCAGCCCTGCAGTTGCCAGGCCAACGCGGCGGACAGCGCCATCAAGCCGAGGCACAGCGCCAGTTGCAGGCGGCTCAGCACAGCACCTCCCGCGCCCGCGCCCACAGATCGAGGCGTTCCGACAAGCCGTTCAGGCCGCCGTTGATGTGCCGGGTGATGCGGTTGAACTCACCCTGGTCAGCCAGGGCGTTGAGCCCGCGCGAGTGCCAGAACCAGGCCGCCGATTCGCAGGCCCAGCGCGGCTGCTCGAGCATCTGCGGTTGCGCCAGCAGGCGTTCGTCGCCGAACAGCGCGCGGCTGCAGGCCTGGTAGTTGTTGCGCCCGGTCACCTGGATCAGACCACGACCGCAATAGCGCTGGCCATCGCCGTCGGCTTCGGGGGTGTTACCCAGACGCAGGGCCAGGCTGCCAGTGTCGTAGCGGGCCAGGTAGCGATCGCTGCCCAGTTCCTTGACGTAGCGCAGCTGGCCGGACTCATGGCCGACCTGGGCCAGGAACGCGGCAATGCGCTTGGGGTGGTCGATTTCCCAGTTGGCCATGGCCGTGTTCAGCGCCGGCAGGAAGGTGGCGACGCGTTGGCCGGCGAACGGGTAGATCTGCTTGAGTTGCTGTTCAGTGAGCGGCATCGGTGCATTCTCCATTGCGGTCTGATCGAAAGGCGGCCAGTGCCGCCTGTGGCTCGCTCGTGGGCGATGGCTCGAAGCGCGTGGCTTTCACAGAGGTCACGGTGTGGCGACCGCCGCACCTGATCTGGAGCTCGGAAACAGGGTGATGCGGCCGGCTGACAGCGACTATAGGGAACGCCGCCGCCGGCAGGCATCGGGAAACCCTCACCGCCCTGTCTCAGGCCTTGAGCGAACCCGCCCGCCGAGGCGCGGAACCTTTGGCCTTGGCCTTGCCCTGACGACCGCCGTTGCACTGCACGGTGGTGCGCCAGCCGCTGCTGGTGAACACCTGCTCGACCGACTCGATCAGGTAGTGCCCATCGAGCCCGGCCAGGAAGCCCTGGACATCGATGGCGCGCTCGGCGAACAGGTCGGTGCGCCCGGGCATGTCCAGGCGCACGCTGGCGGTGTCGCGGTTGAAGCTGGCCAGGCGGGCGCGGGCGGCCTGCTCCGCCGCCGCGCGGTTGGGGTACAGGTGGCGGTCGGTATAGACCGGCTGCAGGCCGTCCGGCGCATCGCCATTGTCCAGTTCCACCGCCTGCAGGCGCCCGCTGGCGCTGTCGTGGTGACGGGTCCTGACAGCCTTGTGGGTACTCTTGTCGGCCAGGCGGAATTGCCACTGGCTGACCTCGTTGCGGGCAATGCCGACCACGCCCAGGGGCTTGCCGCTGGCACTCTGACCGCCCTGGCGCGGCAGCACCAGCAGCTGACCGTTGGCGAGCTTGGCGGTGCAGTCGTGCAGGCGCGCCAGGCGGGTGATGAAGTTGAAGTCCGACTCGCTGTACTGGTCGACCCGCGGCACCTGCACGGCCACCGGACACACCGCCTGCCAGCCATTGCGGGCGCCGATCTCGGCGACGATGCGCTGCAGCGTCGCGTTCTCCCAGCTGCCGCTGCGGATGGTCTTGCCGCTGCCGCGCAGGTCGCTGGCCTTGCCGCGGATCACCAGGGTGTCCGGCGGCCCGGACAGCTCGACCTCGTCCACGGTGTAGCGGCCCAGGCCGTTCAATGGCTGACCGGCGTAACCCAGGTGCACTTCGAGCATTGCGCCCCTGGCTGGCAAGGCCAGGGCGCCGTCCCGCGCATCGAGGCGCAGTTCGAACTCGTCGGACTCCAGGCCCGGCTTGTCGGTGGTGCGCAGCAGCAGCAAACGGTCGTTGATCAGGGTGGTGATATCGTTGCCATCGGCGGTGATACGAAATTGGGGTTGCACGATTGAGGCTCCAGATCAGTCCCACAGTTGCACGGTATAGCTCGTCGTCATCGGCAGTTCCGGCAACAGGATCCTCACCCCGGCGCGAAACGGCTGCGCCTCGTCCGCCAGCCCCTGGTTGGCATCCAGGACGGCCTCGACCGTGCCGGCCAAGTGGCCGTAATAGTGCTGGCAGAGGGTATCGAGCAGATCGCCCTCAGACGTTGTGCAGGTCTTGGCCATAGCTCACGAACTCCAGTGAAAACCCTTGTTTGCGCGGAATGCCGCCGGCCAGCAGGACGCTCTGCTCCTCCTCGATGCTGGTCAGGCACCAGGTGCCGAGTACCTCGCCGTAACCGGTGGTCAATGACAGCGGCAGCAGTTGGCGGCCGATGCTGCGCAGCGTCTGCAACTGGCCGAGGCCGCCCTTGAACCCGGGGAAGATCGCGCCCCGGATGTTGATGCTCTCCTCGCCCAGGCTGACCGCCTGCTGGGCGCTCGCGCGGCTCAGGCGCTCCTGCCCGGCCCAGCGAAAGCGCGTCTGCCGGCGCAGCTGGTCGAAGGCGGCGGTATCGAGGTTGAAGTAGTACGGCGCCGCTCCCACCTTGAGCGGTTGCAGCACCAGCAAGTGCGGGAACGGCTTGACCGCTTCGGCGGCCGGCGTCGCCTCGGGCGCGAAACCCAGCGTCGACAGCACGCCATTGACGGTCGAGCGCACCTCCCCCACCACACGGCGAATCGCCGCACCGGCCTTGGCGGCATGGGCGGCGAAGCCGTCGATGCGATCACGCACCTGACGCACCACCGCCACCGCCTGGTCGTACTTGGCCACCACCTTGGCAACCCGGGCCTGGGCGTTGGTGATTGCGCGCATGGTGCGCTGCAGCTTGGCCCCGATGATCGGGCCGACCACCGGCAAGGCTTCCAGCTCACCCACCGCGCCCTGTATATGGACGATCGCGTCGTTCATCGGATCGAGCATGGCGTCGGCACGCCGACGCCCTGCCTCTCCCGCCTTGACCAGGGCGTGCAGCGTGGCTTGCAGCTGCTCCAGATAGGTCATGGATCCTCCTTAAAGTGCGATATGTGGGGTGTCGACCAACTGCGCGGAACGGGCCTGGCGCATGAGTTCCTCGAGCTGGCGACGGGCGATGGCCTCCAGTTGCGCAAGCGTGCCTGGGTCGTCGAGGCTATTGGTGACACTGACGGGCATGTTCGAGGTGAACGTGAACTGCTGGTTGTAGACGGGTGCCGGCGGTGTGGCCGCAGGTGTCGATGTAACGGCGGGCGGCCCCTGTGCAGGTGTCGCCTGACTGCTTATCGAGCGCACCACATCACCGGGTACGGCCTTCTGTTCGAGCGTGTCCTTGGGCACAGCGGACGTAGCCCCGCCGGCCTTGGCTGCAGCATCCCCTTTGACCGGCTGATCCTTGCCGCCAAACCAGGTCTTGCCCAACCAACCGCCGAGCTGATCGCCCACCATCCCACCCAGTGCGGCACCGAAGGTGGTGCCGAGCACCGGCACGACAGAGCCGATGGCCCCGCCGACCAGCGTCCCGACCAACCCACCGACGGCACTGCCGTAGCCTTCGGCTTTCTCGCCATCGGGCTTGTCGCTGGTGAAGGTTTCCAGCCCTTGCCGAGTCGCTTTCAGCACCGCAGGCTTGGCCAGGACCTTCATCGCCGCGCCAACGCCCCTGGGTTCCGGTGCTGAGGCTGAATCGGGTGTAGGTTGAGCCGTTTGGGAAGCTTGCGCGCCCTCCTTGGCAGGTTCGCTTGCCGCGGCAATCTTGTTGCTTGCGGACTTCGCGCCCTCCGGATCACCCTCGGCAGCAGGCGTTGCGGATGACTCCACGTTTGCGGCGGCCGGTTTGGCAACCTCCTTGTCACCACCGAACCAGGTTTTACCGACCCAGCCACCGACCGCCTCACCCACCATGCCGCCGACCGTGGAGCCGACGACAGTTCCCAGGCCCGGCACGACCGAGCCCAAGGCACCACCAACCAGCGTGCCGACCAAACCACCTACAGCATTGCCGTAGCCTTCGGCCTTCTCGCTATCGGACTTGTCACCGGTGAATGTCTCAAGGCCTTTACCCACGGCGCCAAGCACCGCTGGCTTGCCAAGCGATTTAACGGCACCGCCCATCTTGGCGAGCATTCCCTTGGGAGCGTCGGCTGCTGCTGAGGAAGGCGTGGCTGGCGTTGAAGCGGGTGCTGCTGGTGGCTTATCCGCCACGGCCTTCAGCAAACCGCTAGCGGGTGCTTGCATGGGTGCAGCTACCAGAGGGACCTGTGCACCAGACCCGGTTGCATCACCCAGAGCCAGCAGGCGTTGGCCCGCAAGTGTAGCGCCGGCCCCGAGCTCGCCAAAGGCGCTGCCCAAGGCCGGTAGCGTGCCTGCGTCAACCTGTGCCTCGAACAGGCTGACCGAGGGCCCGGCCAACTGGAGCGACGATGCAGTCGTGGCAGAATTATCCGCAGACGCCTCGGGCTTGCTGCCCTTGTCGTCACTGCTGTCGGTGAAGAAGTCGTACAGCCCCTCGCCAGCGCGACCGCCAAGCTTCTCGCCCAGGTAGGCACCAAACAGGCTGCCGTACTCCTCACCACGCTTGCCGCCGCTCGCACCGCCCTTCGCCGCCCCAAGGGCCGCGCCAAGGAGGTTGCCGGCCAGCTCGCCGATGGCAGCACCGACACCCTTGGACTTCGCCCGGCCATCCTCGCCGGTCACCATTGCCTCGGTGCCCTTCAGCAGCGCTGTAACAGCGCCCATCTCGGTCTTGCTATTGACCGCCTTGACGGCCCGCTGCCGCTCTTCAGGAGACAGACGGCGACTGGCCTTGTATGCCGCAATCCCCCCCGCGGCAAGCCCACCCAGGCTTGCCATGACGATTCTGGTTTTCTCGCCGGCACTACGGGGTGTGGATGTGGTTTTGGCCGGTGTCGTCGGCTTGACCGGCGTCCCAGCCGTTGTCTTGCCGTTCGCCGCCGGCAGCAGCAAGGGTGGGTGCCAGACGCTGCGAGGGGGCAACGGTTTGAGTCGCGGCAACCCCGCGATCACCTGTCCGAGGCGAACGTAAGCCTGCTGCAGATCAGCGACACGATCGCCTTCATCGCGCAAGTGCTCGACCTGCGTGTAATGACTTCCTGCCTGTTCACCGGCCAGCCTCCTGCCGACCTGCCCCGCCTTGTTCAGCTCCAACCCCAGACGGATCACCTCTGCGATGAGGCGTCCCAGGCGGGTGCCATCCGCCTCCATGCGCAAGTGTCCGATGCGCTGACGGAGCTTATCGAACGCGGCGCCCAACGGCCTGTCGGCGCTGACGCCGAGCCCGAGGGTGAACACCTGTGTGTTCGCCATGGGTTCCTCCTTGTCATTCCGCCAACCACCAGACCATGTCGCTGTACGACATGGTCATGATTTCGCTGGCGGAAAAGTTCAGCTCCTTGGCCAGCCGCCTGGCGGCGGCCTTCTGCCGGGCAGGGTCAAACCTCGTCGTCCTGCACCAGGCGAAAATAGCCAGTCTGCAGGCGGCTGTAGTCCTTCAGGGCCAGGCCCTCGAGGTCCTTGACGCCAACTTCGGCGAGCGAGGCGAACAGGTTCAGTTCGCGCTGCTCGTCATCGCCCGCGCCACCGGTCTGGGCATTGCGGATGTCACGCACGGTCGGTGCGCGCAACGACAGGCTGTCAACCTGCACGCCGTTGGCCTCGCTGGGGCGCGACAGGCGCACGGTCACGCGCTCGGCGTCGACGGTCAGCCATTGCGGCAGTTTTTTCGCTTGAGCCATCGAGCGTTCTCCTTAAAGACCCAGGGCGGCGCGCTGGGCGGCCAGTTGGTCGACGCCGTCGATCACCCGCTTCATGCCCAGGGCGTCGATTTCGTAGACCAGGCGGCCATCGACTTCGAGCTTGTAGTAGGTGACGGCGACGCTGTGCTTGATCTCGGCCTTGTCGCCGGACTTCCAGTCCCCCATGTCGATCTCTTTCAGCGAGCCGCGCAGGGTGACGATGACCGGGTTGATCTTGCCCTTCAGGCCCTTGAAGGCGCCGCGGAAGGTGCCGTTGAAGGCGGTGCCGTCGGCCAGGCCGAAGAACTTCAGCGACTCGCGGCGCACGCCGGTGGTGGTGAAGGCGGCTTCCTGCTTCTCCATGCCCTGGTCCATCTCGACCGGCATGTCCATGCCGCCGGGGCGGTGCTCTTCCATCTTCAGGGTGAGCTTGGGCAGGGTCAGGCTGGGCACGTCGCCCTGGAAGCTGACGCCATCGACGAACAGGTTCAGGTTGGCCAGTGTTTCGGGAATCATTGCCATGTGGATGCGCTCCTTAAGCGGCGGAATCGAGGACTTCGGTCAGCCACTGGTTGGTGACTTCGACGCGGAAATTGGGGTTTTCGGCAGGCGGCACATCGGTGAAGCGGATGTTCCAGTACACCTTGCCCTGCTCCAGTTGGCTGGCGGTGTTCAGTTCCGGATCGGCGAAGACCTCGAAGTTGATGATCGCGCCCTGGTTCTTCAGGTCGCGCATGAAGGCCTGCAGGCCTTCGGTGACGTCCTTGACGTAGGTGGCGGTGATGGAGCGGTCGACGGCCCACTTGTGGCCGTAGAGGATCGCGTCCATGACGATGTCCATGGTCCGCACGCGGGTGACGAAGGCCCATTTCGGGTCGCTCGACAGGGTGCGGTTGCCCCACAGGCGGAAGCCGTCGTCGCGGATGATGGTGGCGATGTTGGCGTTGTTCAGCAGGTTGGCGCGGCAGGTGTCGTCGCCGTCGAGGAACTCCACGGCGCGGGTGGTGCCGGTGATGCCGACGAACTCCTTGTTCGAAGGCGAAGCCCAGAAGCCGTACTCGCGGTCGGTGTAGGCGAACAGGCCGGCGACCCAGGCCGAACCCGGCGCGTCGACGGTAGCCTCTTCGGCGTTGTCCCAGTAGCGCACGCCCGGATCGACCAGGAAGGCGCGCTTGGCGCCGAAGTTCTTGGCGTAGGCGATGGCCGCTTCATCGGTGGTGTTGGGGCCGTCGATGATGGCGATGGCGCGCAGCTTGTCGGCCAGGGCCACCAGGGCGGTGCCGACGGCCTGGGTGGCGCTGTGCTTGGGGGTGACCAGCAGGCGCGGCTGGGCGTTGAAACGGCTCTTGCCGTCGAGCAGCGCCTGCAGGCCGGTGCGCTTGCCGTCGGCCAGCACGTTGCCGATGATCGCCGAGGTCTGCTCGGCGGCGTCTTCGAGCTTGGCCACGCCGCAGGCGACGATGACCGCCTTGGCGCGGCTGTAGATGGCGCGGCAGGCCTTGGTGATCGCCGCATCCTGGCCGAACGCCGCGACCGCTTCGCGCTCGCTGGTGATCAGGATCAGGTCATTGGCCTTGGCGGTGACGCCCGGGCCTTCGGTGAAGGTGTCGACCAAGCCGATGATCGAGGACGACGGCAGCGCGATGCTGCGGGCGCCGGTGTCGACGTTAGTTACGGTGACGCCGTGGAAGAATCCACTCATGTAAGTCTCCAGATACGAAAAGGCCCCGCAGAGCGAGGCCATTGATACAGCGGTTAAGAAAACGTCCCGTCAGTACGAGGCGTCATGGAATGATGCTGGCCATTAAGGCTGGCGTCGGCGGCCGGTGCTCAACCGACGGGAAGTCGCTACCCTGGGGCCAGTCCCGCAATGCCCGACGATAAGCCTGTAGTTCTATGTACTGATCGGTAGTCAGCGTGGTCACCACGCCTTCCTCCAACTCGTCACGGTGTCGCGATACAACACCATCCGTGGCGGCTAGCCGCTCATCACGCCACTGTCGTTCAATAGTGCCCAGCACTCCAAGATCCGGAGGGGGCGGGTCACTCAGAATAGGAGAGCCGTTCATATCCGAAATAATCCGACGACCACCACTTTGTCCAGCCAGCAATGTGTTATGTATTTGATCGCTCACTTTACGTGCGTCAGAAGGAATGAAACTATTGACGTTATCGTCATAGAAAAAGCCAGTCGCTGGGCTGAAAAACGTTGTCATACACGACCTCTCACTTTCCAAAAGAACGACGACGACCCTACAAATAAGTTACGCACCGTAATACTGCCCGGTGTACTATTTCTGGCTTGAAGAACGGGGGAAACTCCGACGTTTTCACCGCCGCTGAAGTTCGCAAATGTGAGTTCTATACAGGTTGGTACCGCCAGCATTGCTACGGGAAGCGTGATCACCGTGTCCGAACCCGAGGGCGCTCCGACGTATACCCCCCACTGCTCAATTGCTCCGTTTGGAAGCTTCTGATACCCGACAGTACCATTGAGCGAGGCCCCAAAGCCGGAGCTTGAACCAAGCAAGGCGCTACCACCAACCAACATCCAACCGCCGAGAGTGGCGATTACCTCAAGCGAGTCAGTGATACCGATGGACATTGTGCCTATCAAGCCCGAACCCACCACCTGAATGGCGCCCGTTCCAAAGTTTATAAACCTGATCTTGGAACCAACAGCAAAGGATGAAATAGACGGTAGCGTAATCGTGTAGCCTCCGCCCGTGAGGCTGAGAACTTTTCCTGAGTCAGCTGGGACCACTGTATAGGCGCCGCTGACACCCTTCTGACCACTGTAATTTCCAATCTCCCGCTGCACAAACTCAGTTGTCGCCAACTGACGACTGCTATCGAACTGCGGCATAGTAGGGCGATCTACATAACCCAGCGCCGCACTTCCTCCTGTCAACGCCCAGTTACCCGCCGCCCGGGTCAGGATAGCGGTATCACCTATATTCAGCGTAAGTGAGGTAACAAGACCGGCCCCAGGATCGATAACATCGTCCCCCTGAACAACCACACTTTGAGTTCCTGAGGTGCCCGAATGCTGAATCGCAAAAGTTGTGCCTTCAACCAAGCTGGAAATCAGCGGAAGTTTCACAGTATAGCCTGTTCCGGCCATTCTGATGATTTTGCCAGCATCAGACTTGGTTAGCGTTATGCTTGCGCCATAGCTCACCGCACCTGAAAAGCTGCCCAACGCACGCTGCACAAACTCTGTAGTTGCAAGGCGCTGGGAAGAATTGAACTGAGCCTGGGTAACGAATCCTTCCTCACTCAGGACCTGCGAGTAGCGCAGCATGCTGCTACCGCCAGACAAGCGCCACTGCCCGGCCAGCTTGATGAACTCAGCTGAATCCCCTAAACCAAGCACAATTGGTCCAACGACTCCGCTAGCAGTATAAATAAGATCGCCGGCCGCAGCCTTCACAGTGACACTACCAGAGCCAGCGCTTACGACAGTAGTGGTTGCCCCCTGTGCAACACCCAGCGTTGGGGGCAATGTAATGCTGATAGGCGTTGAACTTGAGGCGCTGATTAGGCCTCCAACATGAATAGCTGTTAATACTGTGTTGACCGCAACCGAACTAAAGCTCGAGTATTCCAGCCCCACACGCTTGACGAAATCAGTGGTGGCAAGCTTTGAACTACTGTCGTATTGTGCTGGCGTAGGTGCTGTGGGTGCTCCCACAAAGGCTGGGGATAACAGGCGCGCAAAACCATCGGTGATATTCTGAAAAACCAACGAGGTGAGGCCAAGGGTAATAGGTGCATCTGTAGTCAATTGCCAGATGGTATCTGCGAGCACCTCACCCAGTTCGACAACTACGATCAGCCCCGACGTTACTTTTGTGCTTGTATCGGCATCTGAGGCTCTGGGCCAAGTGCCGACAGCCGCGACATACAAGCCGTTCTCCTTCGCCGCCGTCTGACTTTTCACTAGGACTCGGTCACCCGCAACAAGCGCTACACCGTCGACGGTCTGAAGTCCCGCAAGGGAGAGATTGACCGAGGTTGCAACCCGTACCGACTGCTTTATATCTAACTTGCTGAGCTCTTCGGTAATGCGGCTATCGACATAATCCCGAGTAGCCAGTACCACCGCCGGATCGATCTTCAACTGCACGTTGCTCGCGCTGCTGACGATCAGGTTCATGCGCACCACCTGGGTGCGCCCCGAGCCCTGGCTGAGCAACGGTTTGTAGGTCGGCGCGCAGTTGGCTACGGCGACCATGTCGCCATCGGCGTCGTACAGCGCGATCTCGCGGATCCACTTGCCGCCGACATCCGCCGGGATGACCTGCTCGGCGACGATGATCGCGCTGTTCTTGTCGTCCACCTTCAGCTGGTTCAGCGGCGCCCGGCGCCATTCGTTGATCAGGCTGGTCTGGGTGGCGTTGGGGGTGGGGTCGGCGCCGTTGGCGTCGCCCACGCCCATCTGGGTGATTTTCCACGGGATGCCCAAGGCATCCGCGTTGGCCTGTTTCGCCGCGCCCACGTTGGTGAGGATGGCGTAGAACTGGGAATTCTGGTCAACCATGTGCAATGTCCAAGGTATCGATTGTGTGTTCCCGGCCGCCGCGACCAATGGCGCCACTGACGATCAGGTCAGGAGGTGCCGGCGGGTAGACGTCGAGTTCGTCGCCGTCCTGCAGCGCGCAGCCGAAATAGAGACCGCCACGGCTTTCGAGACTGATCGCCAGACCAGTCATGTGGCGGCTGACCGGCCGGGCGTCGTCGATCAGCGACGACAGTTCGTTGTAGGTTTCCTCGCTGATGCCGGTGTCGGTCACCCCGACCTTCAGGGCAAAGGTCCCCGGTACGCCGGCAGGCTGGGTCTGCCACCATTCCTGCACCTCGATGAGGTAGCCGAATGGCTCGACCACCCGCCGGAGAGCGCCGAGGGTGCCCTTGTGGGCATGGACGAAGAACGCCGAGCGGATCACCGAGCGCTTGATCGCCTCGCTCCAGCTGTCGTCCCAGCGGTCCACCGACCAGGCCCAGGCCAGCTGGTAGAGCAGGTGCGCCGGGCAGGTTTCGGGGTTGTAGAGGGTGCGCAACGTGACCTTGAGGTCCTCGTCGGCCGCCACCTCGATGGCCCGCTCCAGCGGCGTGCGGTTGAGCGGCAGAAGGCTCTGCATGTCAGCCTCCCCGTCGCAGTTCGATGCCGGTGCACCAGGCCGCCTGGGCCTTGCTCGGGCGAATGTCGCTCCAACCGACCAGCTCGACACGGCTCACGCCATCGATGTGCAACTGTGCGTCGATCCCGGAACGGGCAACCTCGACGCCGAGGCGTCGACGTGGATTGACCCAAGCCTGGAGCCGGCGCCGGCACTCGCTGAGGATCGCCTCGAACTCAGGGCCGTTGTCAGCCATGTGCAGCACCGCCTCGACGCGGTACGGCAACACCTCGGCGCTACGCACATTGACCCGGTCGGCGACCGGGCGGATATCGTCGTCGTTGAGGTAGGCGCTTACCTGCGCCAGCAGCTCGGGGCTGGCCACGCCGTCGTTGTCCAGGCTCAGCACAGTAACGTCCACCACCGCCGGCGACGGGCTTTCGGCGGTCGCGTCGGCGACCCGCCCCGAAGCGTTGCGGGCATGGAGGATGTAGCTGTTGCGCGGGCCGGCGGTGGTCAGGCCTTCGTAGACCAGTTGCACCCGCTCGCGCAGGGCGTCGTCGGACTCGAGCACGGCCTCGGTCGGTGGAATCGTGCCCGGGTCCGCCGCCTGGATCACCAGCCGTTGCAGGCTGACGTTGGCCGCCAGCTGATCCAGATCGCTGCCCTGGGCATAGGCCAGTAGCAGCGCCTTGGCCGCGTCATTGATCCGTGCCCGGTTGAGCAGTTTGCGGTACGCGCCGACTTCGAGCAGCTTGGTCACCGGGTCGCTTTCCAGGTTGGCGGTCCAGTCGTCGCCCAGTTGGGCGCGGAAGCTGGCCAGGTCTTCCTGGTACAGCGCCTCGAAATCGAGGTCTTCGAGCAGTTGCGGAGCGGGCAGTCTCGACAGGTCGACCTGGCTCATACCGTCACCTCCACCAGGGCGTCATCCCCCAGGTAACGACCGCTCAAGGCCAGGCTGACCTGGCCATCGAGCACCGCGACGACCTTGACCCGCTCCAGCTTCAGCCGCGGCTCCCAGCGCCCCAGGGCCCTGGCCACCTCGGCCTGCACCGCACTCTTCCAGCCTTCGTTGACCGGCAGGTCGACGTAACGGCGCAGCTGGCTGCCGTACTCCGGACGCATACGCCGGCTGCCCAACGGCGTGGTGAGAATGTCCTCGATGGATTGACGCAGGTGGGCCACGCCCGACAGGGGCTGGCCGGTGCGGCGGTCCATGCCGATCATGGGGCACCTCCTGGAATTGAGGCTCCAGGTAGCCTGTTCGGATAGCGCATGGTTATCACCTGGCAGGCAGGAAAGGGTTGCCCGGACAAGCCGGGCAGCCGTTTCAGGAGACGAAGTCGTAGGTCAGGGCGATGGCCGCCGTGGCGTTGTTGGCGACGGTCCACAGGCCGTAGCCCGCCGGGATGAACAGCGGATAAGGCAGGGTGTACTGCGAATCGATGCCGCCGTTGATCCCGCCCATGATGGCGTGGACGCTCATGTCGCCGAGGTAGGCCGGCGCCTTCGGGCCGGTGTACAGGTTGAGGATGCCGCCGCCGGTGCACAGGGTCGCGGTGCGCAGGTACACGCCATCCTTGTTGTCCGCGGCGCTGAAGACCTGGCTGACGGCGGTTGGGTGGGCGTTGAAGAAATGCTTGCCGACTTTTACTGCTTCCATGTTGCTTAACCTTTTGAGTCGAAATGATGGGGCGCGGCACATGCCGCGCTCATGTCGCTCAATGGCGATCTTGCTGGGCTCAAGGCCTTAGGCTCTGTACGAAATGTATCTGCACTCGCCCATACTGCGTTGAAACGGGGCTCGGAATGCTCATGTACTCCAGTACACTCCGCTTCCTCCCCCCGTTCAGCCTTGTCTGGCCTTCGCGCAGACACATTTCGTACAGGCCTTGGTTCAGTGCTTGTGATTGGCGGTGTTGCCGGCTGTGTCGATGATCCGGCCACCGCCGTTGATGTCGCCGCTGACCGTCAGCGGGCCGTTGATGGCAACCTTGCCGGTCAGGGTGATCGACGCGGCGTCGAGGGTGATGGCGTTGTCGCTGACCACCAGCGTGCTGGCGCCGACCTTGACCGTGGCCTGGCCGCTGGGCAGCTGGATGTCATAGCGTCTGGCCTGCCAGTCGTAGACCAGCGAGCCGCCATCGTCGAAGCGCCAGACCTCGACATGGTCGCGGTTGTCCGGCGCCGTCCCGGCATTGCCGTACAACCCCGGGACGAAGGTGCCCAAAGCCGGTTCGCCGCTGGGGCTGAACAACACGCCCTGCTCGTCCAGGCTCGGTACCCGCCAGTGGCGGGCCTTGCCGGCAGCCTGGGCATGCCAGCGCACCCAGGCGCTGGTCCAGCCGCCACCGTCGGACACCCGCACCCGGGCTGCGACCAAGTCCACCGCCACCACCCGACAGGGGATCATCAGGCTGGCCAGCATGCGATCGTGCATGGCGCTGGCGTAGCTCATGCCAGGTTCTCCGGTGACAGGTACTTGTCCTGGTTGCCGGGCCCGGTGTCCGGGGCGAAGCCCAGCATCAGGCTGCCCGGCGGCTGGTCGGGCCAGGGCCACTGGACACTGCCCAGCAGGACCGGTTGCTCCCATTGCACCCGCCAGGAAGTGCCCTCGGCTTCGGCGAGGATGTCCCGTGCGCCCTCGACGTAATCAAGCCCCCAGGACTGCTGGCGCAGCACATCGATCAGCTGCGCCGCCAGCACGCCGGCCTGCGTCCGTGCCTGCGCGGGGGTGCCCTGGGCGGTGACGCGGGCCTCGAAGGTTGCCATCAGCAATGAGCGACCGTCACGCAGCGCCTCGTCGCCACGCATGCGCAACACGCCATGGACCAAGGCCGGCAGGGCTGGCTCGAGCGTGGCATCGCCCTCCGTGGCGACCGTGGCGAAGGCCGGCAACGCCGCCCGCAGGGTGGAGGTGACGGCCGCGTACAACTGGGCCAGTTCGCTCATGCTTGTGCTCCTTGAACGCTCGGTTCGGCGAAGGCCGGGCCCGTGAAGGCCCGGCGCCTGGCTCAGAAGTGCCAGGTCCAGATGTCGATCGGCTTCTGGTCAGGGTTGATCTTGCGGATATGGCGATAGGTCGGCTGGAAGCCGAAACGCGCCCATACCGGTTTCTCGTCGAGGATGGCGACGCTGCCGTTGGCCTGCAGACGCAGCACCGCGCTGGCATGACCGCTGGTGTGCGAATGCCACAACACGGCGTTGCCGGCACCGTAGACCACCAGGTTGCCGTCACCCTGGAACACCGCGCGCACCGCGCCCTTGCCTTGGGTGCCGGCGTTCCAGGTGGCCGCGCCGTTCGGGCCATAGGCCACGAGATTACCGTCACCCTGGAACACCAGCTTGCTGGCGCCCGCGCCGTACACCACGCCCTGTACCAGCTCGGAGCCAGGTGCCAGCAGCAGCGAGTCGATCGCGCCAGGCACCAGCGGGATGGCCGGCGTGCCGTTCCACAGCGCCAGCGAGTCGACCAGCACGATATTGCCGTCGTCTTGCAGCACCAGGTGGGTACGGTTCCACTGGTCGTTGCTGGTGAAGGTGCTGTTGTCAGTCAGCCACACCCGGCGTCGCGAGTAGTCGTCGAGGAACGCTCCGTACTGAACGTAGAAGGCCAGCGGGGCCTTCTTGTTGCGCAAGGGGATGGTCGAGCTGAAGGGTTGCTGTTCATTGGCGACCCAGACGGTGGCGCCGTTGTCCTGGATAACCAGGTTGCCATCGCCCTGCAGCAGCAGCTTGAAGCGCTGGTTGGGCGACAGCAGGTACTGGCCTGCCGACAGGGTCTGGTAAGCGGGCAGCACCGAAGTGCCGACGCCGTTGAAAGGAATGCGGGTACGACCTGCCATGGTGGTTCTCCTACTGGATCGATTGAAGGGGAGCTGGACTCTGCGGCCCGTCCTGATCGCTCGTCGGCACGTTGTCGAGGCCCGTGGCCTTCATGTGGTTCAAGGTCGCGCAACGCGAGCACTTGATCTGGACCACCGCCGACCCGCCGATGCGGGCCAGCAAGCGGTTGCATTTACCGCAGCGAAACTCGTTGAACATTCGCTTTTCTTCCTTGTTGCCACGTTCATTCTTCGTCCTGGCGTACAGGCGCGGGCTGTTCGTCCAACCCCAGCCGCCGAGCGGCCCAGCGCTCGTAAAGGCCGATGGCCACGTCGGCGCCGGCCATGGCGGTAAGGCAGCCAAAAGCGCTGGCACTCCAGATCGACATGCCGCTGGCGTACAGCAGCATGACCGTCGACACCCCGCAGACCATGCAGGCCCCCGAGCGCAGCGCCAACCGCCTGAGCAGCCCCCAGCCGCGGGCACCGGCCTTGTCGGCGCGCCACATCTCGCCGGAAATTCCGCCCAGCAATGCCAGGAGGATCACCAGCCAGAGCGGCATCTCCAGCAACGTCTGTTGCTCGTTCGTCACGTTCCTGTCTCCTGTGTGTTTGCCCACCGGCGACAGGCCGGCGGATCGTGATTGGCTTGACTCGGCATTCCAAAAAGCCCGCCCTGCAGGCTTTTCAGTAATGCGCGGTGTAACCGCCGGCCACGACTGGTGACGCCATGCGGTTGCGCTTCAAATTGGTGACTCCGACCGCGGCCGCCTGCCCGCCGGATAACTGATCGTGGTGCTTTACGCTGCACACCCGGGCCAGTTGCCAACCCTCTGAACAGTCGAGGCCTGTTCATCGCTGCCTGTATCTCGACCGGTTTGCGTCCGGCCTGGGATACATATTATGCATTCATGCATATGCAGTCAATGCACAAATTCAAATATTTATGCATCAGCTTTTGCTCCTATGCATGGAGGCCTGATCCGACGTGGATGTAGGGGGTTTCTGAAGGCGAAAAAAAAACCCGCCGAGGCGGGTTTTATCGAGGGCAGGGGATCAACGGGCGTACATGCCCCACCAGAAGACGTGGCCGAGGAGGCTGATCTGCTCTTCCTGCATCTGCTGGAAGCTATAGTCCTCGTCGGGGTGCTCGTCGCGGTTGAAGCTGCGCAGGCGAATGCCGGTAGGCAGGCGATACACCTGTTTCACCCGCAGCTGGCCATTGTGGTTGATGGCGTAAAGGTCACCGTCGATGATGTCGCCGATAGAGCTTTTACCGGTATTGACCCCGACCGTGGCGCCATCGCGCAGCACCGGCAGCATGCTGTTGCCACGTACCGTCACGCACTTGGCGTTGTCGAACTGCACGCCATTGTGGCGCAGGCTGCGTTTGCCGAAGCGCAAGCGAGCGTTCTCGCTTTCCTCGATGACGAATCTTCCTGATCCTGCTGCCAACTCGACCTCACGAAGAAAAGGAACGGAGACCTCGTCGTCCTCGACGGGGGTTTCATCGTCCCACAGGCTGATATCGCTCAGGGCCGCGTGGCCCTGGGCGAGCGGGGCCGCGTCACGGGACTCGCCGAGTTCGACACGGCCGCGCAACTGGTCGGTGCTCACGCCGAAGTACTCGGCGATCTTCGAGACGTGCTTGTCCGAAGGATCGACGATCTTCTCGCTGAGAATCCGCGACAGGGTGGATTGAGGCACGCCCGTGCGCCGATGCAGCTCTGTAGGGGACAGGCCGTGGCGGGCGAGCAGTTCTCTGAGTACGGAGGCTACGTTGCGTTTTTGCATAATACGCATAATGCAACTGTGAAACCTAAAATGCAATGGTCCCTGCAACCGGCAACCGGCGCAGATGTGCCCACCATCTGGCCTGCGTGGACCGGAAAAAGCCTGTACCATTAGCGGTTTCGAAATTTGCCACCAGACCACCCGCTGTAAGGCCCTGAATGTCTGATCTCTCCGCACACACCCCGATGATGCAGCAGTACTGGAAGCTGAAAAACCAGCACCCGGACCAGCTGATGTTCTACCGCATGGGCGATTTCTACGAGATCTTCTACGAAGATGCGAAGAAAGCCGCGAAACTGCTGGATATCACCCTGACCGCCCGCGGGCAGTCGGCGGGCCAGTCGATTCCCATGTGCGGGATTCCGTTCCACTCGCTGGAAGGCTACCTGGCCAAGCTGGTCAAGCTCGGCGAATCGGTGGTGATCTGCGAGCAGATCGGCGACCCGGCCACCAGCAAGGGCCCGGTGGAGCGCCAGGTGGTGCGCATCATCACCCCGGGCACGATCAGCGACGAGGCCTTGCTCGACGAGCGCCGCGACAACCTGATCGCCGCCCTTCTGGGTGACGAGCGCCTGTTCGGCCTAGCGGTGCTGGACATCACCAGCGGCAACTTCACCGTGCAGGAGATCAAGGGCTGGGAGAACCTGCTGGCCGAACTCGAGCGCATCAACCCGGTGGAACTGCTGATCCCCGACGACTGGCCGCAGGGCTTGCCGGCCGAGAAGCGCCCCGGCGCCCGCCGCCGCGCACCGTGGGACTTCGACCGCGACACGGCGCGCAAGAGCCTCTGCCAGCAGTTCGCCACCCAGGACCTCAAGGGCTTTGGCTGCGACAAGCTGACCCTGGCCATCGGCGCCGCCGGCTGCCTGCTGACCTACGCCAAGGAAACCCAGCGCACCGCCCTGCCCCACCTGCGCAGCCTGCGCCACGAGCGCATGGACGACACGGTCATCCTCGATGCCGCCAGCCGCCGCAACCTGGAGCTGGACATCAACCTGGCCGGTGGCCGCGACAACACCCTGCAATCGGTCATCGACCGTTGCCAGACCGCCATGGCCAGCCGGCTGCTGACCCGCTGGCTGAACCGTCCGCTGCGCGACCTGAAGGTGCTAAAGGCCCGTCAGGATTCGATCCGCTGCCTGCTCGACGGCTACCGTTTCGAGAGGCTGCAGCCGCAGCTCAAGGAAATCGGCGACATCGAGCGGATCCTCGCGCGGATCGGCCTGCGCAACGCCCGTCCCCGTGACCTGGCACGCCTGCGCGATGCCCTCGGCGCCCTGCCGGAGCTGCAGAACGCCATGGCCGAGCTGGAGGCCCCGCACCTGGCGCGCCTGGCCGCGATCACCGGCACCTACCCGGAGCTGGCCGGCCTGCTGGAGCGGGCGATCATCGACAACCCGCCGGCGGTGATCCGCGACGGTGGCGTGCTCAAGACCGGCTACGACAGCGAGCTGGACGAGCTGCTGGCGATCAGCGAGAACGCCGGCCAGTTCCTCATCGACCTGGAAGCCCGCGAAAAAGCCCGCACGGGCCTGGCCAACCTCAAGGTCGGCTACAACCGCGTGCACGGCTACTTCATCGAGCTGCCGACCAAGCAGGCCGAACAGGCGCCGGTCGACTACATCCGCCGGCAGACGCTCAAAGGGGCCGAACGCTTCATCACCCCCGAGCTCAAGGCGTTCGAGGACAAGGCGCTGTCGGCCAAGAGCCGCGCCCTGGCCCGTGAGAAGATGCTCTACGACGCCCTGCTCGAAACCCTGATCGAGCACCTGGCGCCGCTGCAGGACAGCGCCGCCGCGCTGGCCGAGCTGGATGTGCTGAGCAACCTGGCCGAGCGCGCCCTGAACCTGGACCTGAACTGCCCAAGCTTCGTCGACGAGCCGTGCCTGCGCATCGAGCAGGGTCGTCACCCGGTGGTCGAGCAGGTGCTGACCACGCCATTCGTGGCCAACGACCTCGGGCTGGACAACAGCACGCGCATGCTGATCATCACCGGCCCGAACATGGGCGGTAAGTCCACCTACATGCGCCAGACAGCGCTGATCGTGCTGATGGCGCATATCGGCAGCTTCGTCCCGGCCGCCGCCTGCGAACTGTCGCCGGTCGACCGCATCTTCACCCGTATCGGCTCCAGCGACGACCTTGCCGGCGGGCGTTCGACCTTCATGGTCGAGATGAGCGAGACCGCCAACATCCTGCACAATGCCACCGACCGCAGCCTGGTGCTGATGGACGAGGTGGGCCGCGGCACCAGCACCTTCGATGGCCTGTCGCTGGCCTGGGCCGCCGCCGAGCGCCTGGCCCAGCTGCGCGCCTATACGCTGTTTGCCACCCACTATTTCGAACTCACCGTGTTGCCGGACAACGAACCACTGGTGGCCAACGTGCACCTGAACGCCACCGAGCACAACGAACGCATCGTGTTCCTGCACCACGTCCTGCCTGGGCCGGCGAGCCAGAGCTACGGCCTGGCCGTGGCACAACTGGCGGGCGTGCCGGCGGCGGTGATCCAGCGCGCCCGCGAGCATCTGGGCCGGCTGGAGACCGCCAGCCTGCCCCACGAGGCGCCAGTCATGCCGGCCCGCGACAACATGCCCCACGTGCCGCACCAGAGCGACCTGTTCGCCAGCCTGCCACACCCGGCCATCGAGAAGCTGGGCAAGCTGGACCTGGACGACATGACGCCACGCCAAGCTATCGAAATGCTATATCAACTGAAAAACCTGTTATAACGGCCCACCGCGCAAGCTGTTAGAATCCGGCGCGGTTTGCGAGCACTGCAAGGTTATTAGCCTGGCCTGCAGCCAGCACCGTGAACCGTGCTGCCCTGGTAAGGAAGGGCAAGCTGCCGTCGCCTGAGGAGAGAATTAGAAATGACCTTCGTCGTCACCGACAACTGCATCAAATGCAAGTACACCGACTGCGTGGAAGTCTGTCCGGTGGACTGCTTCTACGAAGGCCCGAACTTCCTGGTGATTCACCCGGACGAGTGCATCGACTGTGCGCTGTGCGAGCCGGAGTGCCCGGCCCAGGCGATTTTCTCGGAAGACGAAGTGCCGTCCGGCATGGAGAACTTCATCGAGCTGAACGCCGAGCTGGCGGAGATCTGGCCGAACATCACCGAGAAGAAAGACGCCCTGCCGGACGCCGAAGCGTGGGACGGCAAGACTGGCAAGATTGCCGATCTGGAGCGCTGATCGCGCCCAGTTGCGAAAAAGGCCCGAAAGGGCCTTTTTCATTTTCGCCGGACAAAAAAAAGGGGCGGTTTGACCCGCCCACATTTTTTCCGTAGTCCCTGTATGTCCCAATCATCATCCTGATGAATCGCGTCCCGCGATGTCCCTGGCCGTCATCCTTGAAGGCCTGTGTCTGTCCCTTGACACAGTTCGAATACTAGCGATTCCTCGGTACGGAACAAGCGACGAATATCTCAGGATGATTCAGACGACACATCTTTTGATGTTTATAAAACCTATATATTTCATATAGTTAGAAAAAGTACGCCA
This sequence comes from Pseudomonas sp. TE6283, assembly GCF_054060555.1. NCBI lineage: Bacteria > Pseudomonadati > Pseudomonadota > Gammaproteobacteria > Pseudomonadales > Pseudomonadaceae > Pseudomonas > Pseudomonas sp. TE6283. The sequence goes on along the minus strand of NZ_JBSSDH010000017.1, from coordinate 60,738 downwards.
CTGGAAACGACATTGATTTACTGATCCCTACAGCGATCGCTTACATGACGAGTAAGCGAATGCTTACACGCGATGCTACGAGGGTGGAGAAGTAAATACTTCGCAGGTGACAGGCTATGGGGTTGGGAGTGAGGCCCCGCGATGGTGTCAGGTCAGCCAACCAGATTGGCGCCTGCGCTAAAAACGCAAACGCCCCGAACAAGTCGGGGCGTTTGCCTGGTGCACGTCAGTGACTACTGGAACAGCGACTCGCTGGACAGGCCATTCTTCTCGAGGATCTCGCGCAGGCGCTTGAGGCCTTCGACCTGAATCTGCCGGACGCGCTCGCGGGTCAGGCCGATCTCCAGGCCCACATCCTCGAGGGTGCTGCTTTCATGCCCACGCAGGCCGAAACGCCGCACCACCACCTCGCGCTGCTTGTCGGTCAGTTCGCCCAGCCACTGGTCGATGCTCTGCGACAGGTCGTCGTCCTGCAGCAGTTCGCACGGATCGGTGGGGCGATCATCGGTAAGCGTGTCGAGCAGCGTCTTGTCGGAGTCAGGCCCGAGCGAGACATCCACCGAGGACACCCGCTCGTTCAGGCCAAGCATGCGCTTGACCTCGGCCACCGGTTTCTCCAGCAGACTGGCGATTTCTTCCGGCGACGGCTCGTGGTCGAGCTTTTGCGTCAGCTCACGGGCAGCGCGCAGGTAGACGTTGAGCTCCTTGACCACGTGGATGGGCAGGCGAATGGTGCGGGTCTGGTTCATGATCGCCCGCTCGATGGTCTGGCGGATCCACCAGGTCGCGTAGGTCGAGAAACGGAAGCCCCGCTCGGGGTCGAATTTCTCCACCGCACGGATCAGGCCCAGGTTGCCTTCCTCGATCAGGTCGAGCAACGACAGGCCGCGATTGACGTAACGGCGGGCGATCTTGACCACCAGGCGCAGGTTGCTTTCGATCATGCGCTTGCGACCGGCCGGGTCGCCTTTTTGCGACAGGCGCGCGAAATGCACTTCTTCCTCTGGCGAAAGCAGGGGCGAGAAGCCGATTTCATTGAGATACAGTTGAGTGGCATCAAGTGCGCGACTGTAGTCGATGTACTTGTGCTGCTTGAGCGACGCGCCCTGTTTCGACTTGGTCCGAACCGAAGGTACAGCAGGTTCGTCTGACACCACATCCGTTTCCAAAACGATGCCTGTCTCCATCAGAAGGAGGTCATCGTCGATGTCAAACTCCGGCACTTCTTTGCTGAGAGCCATTGTTATAGTCCTTTGCTGAGTTCGAACTCAGACTCGAGCGTCACCCTTCCATGGCAGCGCTGGAGCCTGTCCCCTCTACATCCAAGGAACAGGCTGGGACATTGATCAACGGCGTGGCAGGAACTGGAGAGGATCGACGGGTTTGCCCTGGCGGCGAATCTCGAAATGCAGCTTCACCCGATCAGTGCCCGTGGACCCCATTTCTGCGATCGTCTGCCCTGCCTTGACCTGCTGCCCCTCCCGAACCAAAAGCCTGCGGTTGTGACCGTAGGCACTGACGTAGGTATCGCTGTGTTTGATGATGATGAGCTCGCCATAGCCCCTCAAGCCACTGCCGGCGTAGACCACCGCTCCATCAGACGCAGCAAAAACAGGCTGTCCCAAATCACCGGCGATATCAATGCCTTTATTCAAACTACCGTTTGAAGCAAATTTACCAATCAGCACCCCGTTCGCCGGCCACGTCCAACCGCCCACGGCGCGCTCTGCGGCGGGCACCTGGGCAACCGTTTGCGAGGTGGTGGAAGAGGCAGTAGTGGCACTTTTGCCATTACCGGTCGCCGGTACGGTGGTCGCGACCGGTCGGCGGATGACGGTGGTCTTGCTCGACGAAGAAGGGCTGCTGACAACCGTGGTGCTCCCCCCCACGCCGCTACTGAAACGAATCGGCTGACCCGGTCGAATGGTGTAGGGGGCGGGAATGTTGTTGCGCGCCGCCAGCTCCTTGTAGTCCCAGCCATAGCGGAAGGCGATGGAGAACAGCGTATCGCCGGGCTTGACGATGTACTGCCCCGAGGTGACGGTCGGGCGCTTGGGCGCGGTATTGTTGCGATCGACCACGCGGGCGCCGTTGGAGCTGGTGCTGGAACAGCCAGCCAGCAGGGTCCCCATGGCCAGCGCAATCACCAGAAGCTTCAATACCGACCGTTCCTTGCGCTGCCGCATGCCTGTGTGACCCACCCGCGCTCCCCTCATGCTGTCAAATAATGACGATACAAAATGCAATATTGTTTCAATTATAACCGAGCCACCCTGCCAGGGGTGACTCGCAATTGGCCTGATCGGTGTACGAATATCGCCACGCCAGATAGACAGGGGCCAGACGCAAGAATTCGTCGCCGACGCAAATATTCCGTTGCGCCACTCAGGCCAGCGGGCCGTTGAGCAGGGGCACGAAGCGCACGGCCCCGAGCACCCGGCGCGAAAAGCCATGTTCTTCGCGCACGATCAGCATCAGTTGCTGGGTTTCCCCCGCCGGACCGACCGGGATCACCATGCGCCCGCCCGGTGCCAGCTGGTCGAGCAATGCCTGGGGCACCTCCGGGGCGACCGCGGTGACGATGATGCCGTTGTACGGCGCCAGCGCCGGCCACCCCTCACAGCCGTCTCCCCAGCGGAACACCACGTTGCGCAGGTTGAGCTCGACCAGGCGCTCCTTGGCCCGGTCCTGCAGGACCTTGATTCGCTCAACCGAAAACACCCGTTCCACCAGTTGGGCCAGGATCGCCGTCTGGTAGCCCGAGCCGGTGCCAATCTCCAGCACCTTGTCCAGGGGCCCGGCCTCCAGCAACAGCTCGCTCATGTGCGCGACCATGAACGGCTGGGAGATCGTCTGGTTGTGGCCGATCGGCAGTGCCGTGTCCTCGTAGGCACGATGGGCCAGGGCTTCATCGACGAACAGGTGGCGCGGGGTACGGCGGATGGCTTCGAGCACCTTGGCGTTCGACACGCCTTCCTCGTAAAGGCGCTGGATCAGCCGCTCCCGGGTACGCTGGGAAGTCATGCCGATGCCGCGACGCTGCAGATCGTCCTGTTCGCGCATCAGAGCACGCCCTCCAGCCAGCCGTCGAGGCGTTCGAAGGCATCGTTGAAGGTGCGATCCAGCTGCAACGGCGTGATCGACACGTAGCCTTGCATCACTGCATGGAAATCGGTACCCGGCCCGCCGTCCTCGGCATCGCCGGCCACGGCGATCCAGTAGCCTTCCTTGCCCCGCGGGTTGACCACCTTGGTCGGCGCCGCGGCACGCGCCCGGTGTCCCAGGCGGGTGAGCTGGATGCCACGGATGTGCTCCAGCGGCAGGTTGGGGATATTGACGTTGAGCACGGTGCGCGGTGGCAGCTCCAGGCGCGACTGCGCCTCGACCAGCCGCCGGGCGATATAGGCGGCAGTCGGCAGGTTGTCGGGCAGGCGCGACAGGAGCGAGAAGGCCAGCGAGGTGCCGCCGAGGAAACGCCCTTCCAGGGCGGCGGCGACCGTGCCGGAATACAGCACGTCGTCACCCAGGTTGGCGCCCAGGTTGATGCCGGACACCACCATGTCGGGGGGTTCCGGCAGCAGGCCGTTGAGCCCCAGGTGCACGCAGTCGGTGGGCGTGCCGTTGAGACTGATGAAGCCGTTGGCCAGGGTCTGCGGGTGCAGCGGCCGATCGAGCGTCAGCGAACTGCCGGCGCCGCTCTTGTCTTGATCCGGGGCAATCACCACGCACTCGGCGTAATCCGCCAGCGCTTCATGCAGCGCGGCGATGCCGGGTGCGGTAACACCGTCGTCATTCGAAATCAGAATACGCATGGGCTGTCCGTCTGCCCTGCCGGCACCAGATCGACGAGTTCGCGCACCACCACGGTGGCGAAGCATCCGGCCGGAAGGACGAATTCCAGTTGCAGGATATCAGGCTCGGGATAATGCCACGACAGACGCCCAATAGGGAGCCGCAGGATGCGCCGTTCGTGATCCATGCCCGCTCGCGCCAGCCATTGGCACAACGCCGGATGACGCGCGGCGACTTCGCTCTCGAGCACCTGGGTCGCGCCGGCGCAAGGCGATTGCCCTTCGCCCCACAGCGGGCCGGTGGGGTGCAGGTCGAGAATGGCCAGGCGCGGGTCACTGCACTCGGCCTCCCCCGCCGGGAAGAAACTGCGGCTGTCGGTGAACGCGAGCAGGTCGCCGACCTGGGCGCGCTGCCAGGTGCCATCGGCCACCCGAGCCGCCAGCACCTGGTTGAACAGGTAGCTGCGCCCGGCCGACAACAGCCGCGAGCGCACGTTGCGCTGCTCGGGCAATGCCTGGCGTGCAGCCCAGTCCTGGGCATCATGCACGTTGCCGCCGGCATGCCCGAAACGCTGGCTGCCGAAGTAATTAGGCACACCCTGCTGCTTGAGTTGCTCCAGGCGGGCATCGAGGGCCGGGCGGTCGGCCTGCAGCGCGGTCAGGCGCAAGGTAAAACCATTGGCCGAATGCGCCCCACGCTGCAGCTTGCGCTGGTGGCGCACCTGCTTGAGCACCCGCAGGGTGCCGTCCTCGGCGCGGGACAGGTCGGGGTCGGCCTTGCCCGGCAGGTGCAGGCTGAACCACTGGCGGGTCAAAGCTTGGCGGTCCTTCAGGCCGGCATAGCTGATGGCGCGCACCGACACGCCGGCGGCGCGGGCCAGGCGGCGTGCCGCTTCCTCGGTGTTGAGGTCGCGCTTCTCGACCCACAGCCACAGGTGTTCGCCCTGGCCAGACAGCGGGATATCGAGGACTTCATCGACCTGAAAGTCTTCGGCCACCGCCTTGAGCACCGCAGTGCCCAAGGCTTCGCCCGAGGCCCGCGGCCCCAGCAGTTCCAGTTCGGTCATGCTGGCAGCAGCAGGGCGACCGCATGCACGGCGATGCCCTCCTCGCGGCCGGTAAAGCCCAGCTTTTCTTCGGTGGTGGCCTTGACGTTGACCTGGTCGAGTTCGACCTGCAGGTCTGCGGCGATCTGCTGGCGCATGGTCTCGATATGCGGGGCCATCTTCGGCGCCTGGGCGACGATGGTGGCGTCGACGTTGCCGACCTTCCAGCCCTTGTCGCGCACGACGGCGACCACGTGGCGCAGCAGCACGCGACTGTCGGCGCCCTTGAACTGCGGGTCGGTGTCGGGGAAATGCTTGCCGATGTCGCCCAACGCCGCAGCGCCGAGCAGGGCATCGCTCAGGGCGTGCAGCAGCACGTCTCCGTCGGAGTGGGCCAGCAGGCCGAACTTGTGGGGGATACGCACCCCGCCCAAGGTAATGAAATCACCGTCGCAGAAACGGTGGACATCGTAGCCGTGGCCAATACGCATAGAAAAACGCCCTGATTGAGTCAGGGCGTGATTCTACCTGCTTTTGAGGTAATGGGGCTGCTTCGCAGCCCATCGCCGGCAAGCCGGCTCCGACAGAAAGTTGCAGGCGGTGTCAGACCCTGCCCAACGCCACCGCATGATGACGCAGGTGCTCATCGATGAAGCTGGCGATGAAATAGTAGCTATGGTCATAACCCGGCTGCAGGCGCAGGGTCAGCGCATGACCACCCTTGCGCGCCGCCTGCTCCAGCGCTTGCGGCTTGAGCTGCTTCTCGAGGAAGTCATCGCGATCGCCCTGGTCCACCAGCAACGGCGGGCACTCCCCTGCCTCGGCCAGCAACACGCTGGCGTCCCACTCCCGCCAACGCGCACGGTCCTCCCCCAGGTAGCGGGAAAACGCCTTCTCGCCCCACGGGCAATCCATCGGATTGCTGATGGGCGAAAACGCCGACACCGAACGGTAACGCCCTGGGTTGCGCAGGGCGCAGACCAGCGCGCCATGCCCACCCATGGAATGGCCGCTGATGCTGCGCTGGTCCGACGCCGGGAAGTGCGCCTCGATCAGGGCCGGCAACTCCTCCACCACGTAGTCGTGCATCCGGTAATGCTGGGCCCAGGGCTGCTGGGTGGCATTGAGGTAGAACCCTGCGCCCAGGCCGAAGTCCCAGGCGCCGTCCGGGTCGCCCGGCACCTGCTCGCCACGCGGGCTGGTATCCGGGGCAACGATGATCAACCCGAGTTCCGCAGCCAGGCGCTGGGCACCGGCCTTCTGCATGAAGTTCTCGTCGGTGCAGGTCAGGCCGCTGAGCCAGTACAACACCGGCAGCTTTTCGCCCTGCTCGGCCTGGGGCGGCAGGTAGACGGCAAACACCATGTCGCAGCCGAGTACCTTGGAGCTGTGCCGGTAACGCTTGTGCCAGCCGCCGAAGCTTTTCTGGCAGGAGAGGTTTTCCAGGGTCATGGCGAGGCCCTCAGAAGTGGATCACGCTGCGGATGCTCTTGCCTTCGTGCATCAGGTCGAAGGCCTTGTTGATGTCCTCCAGGCCCATGGTGTGGGTGATGAAGGTATCCAGCGGAATCTCGCCCTTCTCGGACATCTCGACGTAGCTCGGCAGCTCGCTGCGACCCCGCACGCCGCCGAAGGCCGAACCACGCCAGACGCGGCCGGTGACCAGCTGGAACGGCCGGGTGGCGATTTCCTGGCCGGCACCGGCGACGCCGATGATCACCGACTCGCCCCAGCCCTTGTGGCAGCACTCCAGCGCTGCGCGCATCAGTTGCACGTTGCCGATGCACTCGAAGGAGAAATCGACGCCGCCGTCGGTGAGGTCGACGATCACTTCCTGGATCGGGCGATCGTAGTCTTTCGGGTTGATGCAGTCGGTGGCGCCCAGTTGGCGGGCGATCTCGAACTTGGCCGGGTTGATGTCGATGGCGATGATGCGCGAAGCCTTGGCCTTGACCGCGCCGATCACCGCCGACAGGCCGATGCCGCCGAGGCCGAAGATGGCCACGGTGTCACCCGGCTTGACCTTGGCGGTGTTGAGTACCGCGCCGATGCCGGTGGTCACGCCGCAACCGAGCAGGCAGACCTTTTCCAGCGGAGCTTCCTTCTGGATCTTGGCCACGGAGATTTCCGGCAGCACGGTGTACTCGGAGAAGGTCGAGGTGCCCATGTAGTGGAACAGCTGCTGACCCTTGTAGCTGAAGCGGGTGGTGCCGTCGGGCATCAGGCCTTTGCCTTGGGTGGCGCGGATGGCCTGGCACAGGTTGGTCTTGCCCGACAGGCAGAACTTGCACTTGCCGCATTCCGGGGTGTACAGCGGGATCACATGGTCACCGACCGCCACCGAGGTGACGCCTTCGCCTACGGCTTCGACAATCGCACCACCCTCATGGCCAAGGATCGACGGGAAGATGCCCTCCGGGTCGGCGCCAGACAGGGTATAGGCGTCGGTGTGGCAGACACCGGAGGCGACAACGCGCAGCAGCACTTCGCCGGCCTTGGGCATGGCCACGTCCACTTCGACGATTTCCAGGGGTTTCTTGGCCTCGAAGGCGACGGCGGCGCGGGACTTGATCATCAAAGGTCTCCAGAAAAGGTAAGGGTTGCTGGCTTGCAGTGTAATTCACCGCCTTTTGATGAATAATCCAGTCACTCACAAAACATTATTGCCATACAGGGATAATCCATGAGCAGCCGCTGGGAAGGCATCGACGAGTTCGTCGCGGTGGCCGAATCGGGACAGTTCACCGCCGCCGCCGAACACCTTGGGGTGTCGTCCTCGCACATCAGCCGGCAGATCGCCCGCCTGGAGGAACGCCTGCAGACGCGTTTGCTGTACCGCAGCACCCGGCGGGTGACCCTGAGCGAAGCCGGGCAGACCTTTCTCCAGCACTGCCAGCGCCTGCAGGACGGCCGCGAGGAGGCGCTGCGGGCCATGGGCGACCTGGCCAGCGAGCCCAAGGGCCTGCTGCGCATGACCTGCGCGGTGGCCTATGGCGAACGCTTCATCGTGCCGCTGGTGACGCGCTTCATGGCGCAGTACCCGCAGTTGCGGGTCGAAGTGGAGCTGAGCAACCGTACCCTCGACCTGCTGCACGAAGGCATGGACCTGGCGATCCGCCTGGGACGGCTGCAGGATTCGCGGCTGGTGGCCACGCGCCTGGCGCCTCGGCGCATGTACCTGTGCGCGTCGCCGGCCTACCTGGAGCGCTATGGTCGACCGCACAGCCTGTCGGAGCTGGCGCGGCACAACTGCCTGGTGGGCAGTTCGGACCTGTGGGCGCTGCAGCAGGAGGGACGCGAGATCAGCCAGCGGGTGCAGGGCAACTGGCGCTGCAACAGCGGCCAGGCGGTGCTGGACGCGGCGCTGCAAGGCATGGGGCTGTGCCAGTTGCCGGACTACTACGTGCTCGAGCATTTGCACAGCGGCGCGCTGGTGTCGTTGCTGGAGGGCCATCAGCCGCCGAATACGGCGGTGTGGGCGTTGTATCCACAGCAACGGCATCTGTCGCCGAAGGTGCGCAGGCTGGTCGACTACCTGAAGGAAGGGTTGGCACAGTTGCCGGAGTATCGCACTACTCCCCCGCAGGCGCTCAGCGGCGCCCGGCCCAGCGCTGGCGCAGCCACTCCAGGTCTTCCGGACGGGTCACCTTGATGTTGTCGCTGCGCCCTTCGACCAGGCGCGGCGCATTACCGGCCCATTCGATGGCCGACGACTCGTCGGTGACCGCCACATCGGACACCAGGCACTCGGCCAGCGCCCGATGCAGCATGCCAAGGCGGAACATCTGCGGGGTGTACGCCTGCCAGACGGTGCTGCGATCGACCGTGGCCGCCACCCTGCCCTCGCCGTCGGCACGCTTGAGCGTGTCCCGGGCGGGAACGGCGAGCAATCCGCCGACGGGATCTTCAGCAAGAGCTGACAGCAATTTGTCCAGATCGCTGCGCGCCAGGTTCGGCCGCGCGGCGTCGTGCACCAGCACCCAGTCGTCATCCGATGCGCCCTGGGCGTGCAGCAGCAACAGCGCGTTGAGCACCGAATCGGCGCGCTCGCGACCGCCTGGAGCGCGCTGGATACGCGGGTCGTTGGCGCAGCGCAGGCCGGGCCAGTAAGGGTCTTGTTCGGCAATGCTGACCACCACGCCCTTGAGCATGGGATGGTCCAGGAAACAGTCGAGGCTGTGCTCGAGAATCGTCTGCCCGCCCAGTTGCAGGTACTGCTTGGGACGGTCGGCAGCCATGCGGGCACCAACGCCCGCGGCGGGAATCACGGCCCAGAAGGCCGGCAGTTCATGTGTCATTTCTGCGGCAGCTGGTAGAGGGTTTCGCCCTCCTTGACCATCCCCAGTTCATGACGAGCCCGTTCTTCCACGGTCTCCATACCTTTCTTCAATTCCAGGACTTCAGCGTCGAGCACGCGATTGCGCTCCAGCAGGCGCTCGTTCTCCGCATGCTGGTCGGCGATCTGCTGCTTGAGTTCGGTCACTTGCGCCAGGCTGCCATTGCCTACCCAAAGGCGATATTGCAGGCCGCCGAGCAGCAGGAGCAGGACGAGGAACAACCAATAGGGACTGCGCATGAAGATATCCAGGGTAAAAAAGGCCGCCGCAGCGAGCTTCCGATAGCACGAAGCCTGGCCGAGGCCAGGCTTCGTCGACAGAAACCCGTGGAAACGACCGAACGATCAGTGCGAACGTTCAGCCGGCCCCGGCTGCTGCCTTTTTACCATCTCTTGCTCAGCCGCGAAACTCGGCACGGCCGCGATATACAGCCTTGGCGCCCAGTTGCTCTTCGATACGCAGCAGTTGGTTGTACTTGCTGACGCGGTCGGAACGGCACAGCGAACCGGTCTTGATCTGACCGGCGGCGGTACCCACGGCCAGGTCGGCGATGGTCGAGTCCTCGGTTTCACCGGAACGGTGCGAGATCACCGCGGTGTAGCCGGCGGCCTTGGCCATCTGGATGGCTTCCAGGGTCTCGGTCAGCGAGCCGATCTGGTTGAACTTGATCAGGATCGAGTTGCCGATGCCCTTCTCGATGCCTTCCTTGAGGATCTTGGTGTTGGTCACGAACAGGTCGTCGCCAACCAGTTGCACCTTGGCACCGATCTTGTCGGTCAGGATCTTCCAGCCGGCCCAGTCGGACTCGTCCAGGCCGTCTTCGATCGAGATGATCGGGAAACGCTCGGTCAGGCCCTTCAGGTACTCGGCGAAGCCTTCGGCGTCGAACGACTTGCCTTCACCGGACAGGTTGTACTTGCCGTCTTCATAGAATTCGGAAGCCGCGCAGTCCAGGGCCAGGGTCACGTCGGTGCCCAGCTTGTAGCCGGCCTTCTCGACAGCTTCGGCAATGGCTGCCAAGGCGTCTTCGTTGGAAGCCAGGTTCGGCGCGAAGCCACCTTCGTCACCGACGGCAGTGTTCAGGCCACGGGCCTTCAGTACAGCCTTGAGGTGGTGGAAGATCTCGGTGCCCATGCGCAGGCCATCGGAGAAGGTCTTGGCGCCAACCGGCTGCACCATGAACTCCTGGATGTCGACGTTGTTGTCGGCGTGCTCGCCGCCGTTGATGATGTTCATCATCGGCACCGGCATGGAGTACTGGCCCGGGGTGCCATTGAGGTTGGCGATATGGGCGTACAGCGGCAGGTCCAGGTCCTGGGCAGCGGCCTTGGCGGCGGCCAGGGATACGGCCAGGATCGCGTTGGCGCCCAGCTTGGCCTTGTTCTCGGTACCGTCCAGTTCGATCATGGCACGGTCCAGGGCTTTCTGGTCGGCCGGGTCCTTGCCCAGCAGCAGGTCGCGGATCGGGCCGTTGATGTTGCCGACGGCCTTCAGCACGCCCTTGCCCAGGTAACGGCTCTTGTCGCCATCACGCAGCTCCAGCGCTTCGCGCGAGCCAGTGGAAGCACCCGACGGCGCGCAGGCGCTGCCGATGATGCCGTTGTCGAGCAGTACATCGGCTTCCACGGTGGGGTTGCCACGCGAATCGAGAACTTCACGACCTTTGATGTCGACGATCTTTGCCATTGTTGTAAGCACTCCAGAATTGACGAAAACAACGCAGCTTTGGGAATTCTTGCCGTTCACCAGGCGACATGGCACGGGCAGGCCTGGCGAAGGGAGCCCCTGACCGAAAGGTCAGGGGTGGAACGGGCGGTACTTTACCCGAGAAAAGCGCTTTACGCGGTTTCTACCGTCGGAAAACTTTTCACCAGGTCGTCCAGTTGCTTGAGCTGGGCCAGGAACGGCTCCAGCTTGTCCAGGCGCAGGGCACACGGACCGTCGCACTTGGCGTTGTCCGGATCCGGGTGGGCCTCGAGGAACAGACCCGCCAGGCCCTGGCTCATGCCAGCCTTGGCCAGGTCGGTGACCTGAGCACGGCGGCCGCCGGCGGAGTCGGCGCGACCACCTGGGGTTTGCAACGAATGGGTCACATCGAAGAACACCGGGTACTCGAACTGCTTCATGATGCCAAAGCCGAGCATGTCCACGACCAGGTTGTTGTAGCCGAAGCTCGAACCGCGCTCACAGAGGATGAGCTGGTCGTTGCCGGCCTCGACGCACTTGGCGAGGATGTGCTTCATCTCGTGGGGCGCGAGGAACTGCGCCTTCTTGATGTTGATCACGGCACCGGTCTTGGCCATCGCCACGACCAGGTCGGTCTGGCGCGACAGGAAGGCCGGCAGCTGGATGATGTCGCACACCTTGGCCACCGGCTCGCACTGGTAGGGCTCGTGCACGTCGGTGATCACCGGCACATTGAAGGTCTGCTTGATCTCCTCGAAGATCTTCAGGCCTTCTTCCATGCCGGGGCCGCGGTACGAGTTGACCGACGAACGGTTGGCCTTGTCGAAGCTGGCCTTGAACACGTACGGGATGCCGAGCTTCTCGGTCACCCGCACGTACTCCTCGCAGACCTTCAGGGCCAGGTCACGGGACTCCAGGACGTTCATGCCGCCGAACAGGACGAACGGCTTGTCGTTGGCGATCTCGATGTTACCGACGCGAATGATCTTCTGAGTCATGGATCAGGCCTTGTTCTTCTGTGCCAGGGCCGCCTTGACGAAGCCGCTGAACAGCGGGTGGCCGTCACGCGGGGTCGAGGTGAACTCCGGGTGGAACTGGCAGGCAACGAACCATGGGTGGTCCTTGGACTCGACCACTTCGACCAGCGCGCCGTCCTCGGAACGGCCGGAAACCACCAGGCCGGCGTCGACCAGTTGCGGCAGCAGGACGTTGTTGACTTCGTAGCGGTGACGGTGGCGCTCGGTGATCACGTCCTTGCCGTAGCAGTCGTGAACCTTGGAGCCGGCCGCCAGCTGGCAGTCCTGGGCGCCCAGGCGCATGGTGCCGCCCAGGTCGGAGGCTTCGGTACGGGTCTCGACCGCGCCGGTGGCATCGGCCCATTCGGTGATCAGGCCGACAACCGGGTGGCCGCTGTTGCGGTCGAACTCGGTGGAGTTGGCGTCCTTCCAGCCCATCACGTTGCGGGCGAACTCGATCACGGCCACCTGCATGCCCAGGCAGATGCCCAGGTACGGGACCTTGTTCTCACGGGCGTACTGCACCGCGGTGATCTTGCCTTCCACGCCGCGCAGGCCGAAACCGCCCGGGACCAGGATGGCGTCGGCGCCTTCGAGCAGGCAGGTGCCCTGGTTCTCGATGTCCTCGGAGTCGATGTAGCGCAGGTTGACCTTGGTGCGGTTGGTGATGCCGGCGTGGCTCATCGCTTCGATCAGCGACTTGTAGGCGTCCAGCAGCTCCATGTACTTGCCGACCATGGCGATGGTCACTTCCTGCTCAGGGTTGAGCTTGGCATCGACGACCTTGTCCCACTCGGACAGGTCGGCGCTGTTGCACTGCAAGCCGAAGCGCTCGACGACGAAGTCGTCCAGGCCCTGGGCGTGCAGTACGCCTGGGATCTTGTAGATGGTGTCGACATCTTCCAGCGAGATCACCGCACGTTCTTCGACGTTGGTGAACAGCGCGATCTTGCGACGCGACGAGGCATCGACCGGGTGGTCGGAGCGGCAGATCAGCACATCGGGCTGCAGGCCGATGGAGCGCAACTCCTTGACCGAGTGCTGGGTCGGCTTGGTCTTGGTCTCGCCGGCAGTGGCGATGTACGGGACCAGGGTCAGGTGCATCAGCATGGCGCGCTTGGAGCCCACTTCGACGCGCAGCTGGCGGATCGCCTCGAGGAACGGTTGCGACTCGATGTCGCCCACGGTGCCGCCGATCTCGACCAGCGCGACGTCGGCATCGCCGGCGCCCTTGATGATGCGGCGCTTGATCTCGTCGGTGATGTGCGGGATGACCTGGATGGTCGCGCCCAGGTAATCACCACGGCGTTCCTTGCGCAGCACGTGCTCGTAGATGCGGCCGGTGGTGAAGTTGTTGTTCTGGGTCATCGTGGTGCGGATGAACCGCTCGTAGTGGCCCAGGTCAAGGTCGGTCTCGGCGCCGTCGTGGGTGACGAATACTTCACCGTGCTGGAACGGGCTCATGGTGCCCGGGTCGACGTTGATGTACGGGTCCAGCTTGAGCATGGTGACTTTGAGCCCCCGCGCTTCCAGGATGGCCGCCAGGGAAGCCGAGGCAATGCCTTTCCCCAATGAAGAAACAACACCGCCCGTGACGAATATGTAGCGCGTCATGAAAAACCCTAGAAGTCTGCGTTAAGGCGGCATGGGCCGCCGGAGAAAGCGAAGGAAGGCCGAAGCCCCCGATCACCTGCGTCAATCACAGTGCATCTCGAAAAACTGCCGCGTCTGTACAGACCAGGGGTGTCCCCGGCATGGAGCTCGCTCGTCATTTTAAGAAATCAGCCCAGCAAAAAACTGCTTGGTAATCGGCAACCTCTGTGTTTTTGCGCAACCCACAGAAGCTGTATCAAGAAGGGAGGGTAGTCTACCCGAATGTACCCTTCAGCTCAAACCTTGCACGTTCGTCGGCGGCTGCCAGTGCAACAGACAATCCGCCTGCGCCAGCTCGGGCAGGTTGGCCACCGCGAGCAACTGCTCGCCGCGATACAGCAGCGGCAGTCGCGGGCGCACGAAGTGCGGGACCTGCAGCTCGTTGAGCAGGCGCTTGAGATCGCGCCGACCGCGACCAGGCAGTTGCATGATCTCGCCGCCCTGGCGGTAGCGGATGTGCAGGCCTTCACCCGACGGGGCCGACATCAGACGGACACTGCCATTGCCCGGCAGGCGCAACGGTTGCGCGCCGTCCAGCCAGGGGTAATCACCCGACACCACAGCCAGCCAATCGCCACTCAGCCACCAGATATGTCCATGGCTGCGATGCAGTTCGCCGTCGGTCAGACACCAGACCGGACAGGCATCGGCCGCCGCGTCGCGCAGATCGTTCCAGCCGGTCCAGTGGCGGCTGTCAGGCAGGCGGGTGCGCTGTCTGAGCCAGAACTGCAAGGCGTTGCGTTGACGCGCCGGGGATAGTGCGGTGAGCGCCTCGAGGCTGAGTGAATCCAACCCCAGCCAGGGCAGCGGCGCATTGTCGCATGCACTCGCCAGGTCGCTGGCGGCCAGCTCATCCAGCAGGCCCAATGCCTCGCCCAGGTGTTCCGCGCTGCGCGCCAGATTGGCTTCGGCCTGGGGCCAGCGCTGGCGCAGCATCGGGAAAACCTCGCCACGGAGGAAGTTGCGAGCGAAGGTGGTGTCGCTGTTGGAAGGGTCGTCGACCCATACCAGCCCGTGCCTGTCGGCGTAAGCCTGCAACTGCTGGCGCGACATCCCCAGCAATGGGCGCACCAGGCTGCCCTGGCCCAGCGGCCGCTGTTGCGGCATGGCAGACAGACCACGCAGGCCGGCACCGCGCAATAGGCGGAACAACAGGGTTTCAGCCTGATCGTCACGGTGCTGGCCGGTGAACAGCACTTCGCCTGCGCCCAGCCGTTGTTCGAAGGCGCCGTAGCGGGCATTGCGGGCCGCCTGTTCGAGGCTGGCGCCGGGAGCGACCTGGACAGGGACCACATCGAGTTCGACACCCAGTGCAGCACACACCGCTCGGCAGTGATCGGGCCAGGCATCGGCGGCGGCTTGCAGGCCGTGATGGACATGGATGGCGCGCAGAGGGGGCGCGGGGTGGTTGCGAGTGTAGTCGGCGAGCTGGTGCAGGAGGACGGTGGAGTCCAGGCCACCGGAGAAGGCGACGTACCAGGCGGGGGCGTTGAGCCAGGGGGTGAGGTTGAGCATCAGGGCCTCACAGGGCTTGAGATCGCCGGGGGCGCTTTGCGCTCCTTTCGCGACACAAGGCCGCTCCCACAAGATTGCGCAGTATTCGAAACTGACGCCATCCTGTGGGAGCGGCCTTGTGTCGCGAAAGGGCCGCGAAGCGGCCCCCCGGAATCCATCAGAGGCCGTAGCTCATCAGGCGATCGTAACGGCGCTTGAGCAGCGCGTCGTTGTCGAGCTTGCCGAGCATGTCCAGCTGTTCGATCAGGTCGGCGCGAACATTGGCCGCCATCTTCGCCGGATCACGGTGGGCGCCGCCCAGCGGCTCCGGGATGACCTTGTCGACGATGTTCAGGCTCTTCAGGCGCTCGGCGGTGACACCCATGGCCTCGGCGGCATCGGCCGCGCGGTCGGCGGTCTTCCACAGGATCGAGGCGCAACCTTCCGGCGAAATTACCGAGTAAGTGGAGTACTGCAGCATGTTCAGCTGGTCGCACACGCCGATGGCCAGTGCGCCGCCGGAACCGCCTTCACCGATCACGGTGGCGATGATCGGCGTCTTCAGGCGCGCCATCACGCGCAGGTTCCAGGCAATGGCCTCGCTCTGGTTGCGCTCTTCGGCATCGATGCCCGGATAGGCGCCCGGGGTGTCGATGAAGGTCAGGATCGGCATCTTGAAACGCTCGGCCATTTCCATCAGGCGGCAGGCCTTGCGGTAGCCTTCAGGGCGCGGCATGCCGAAGTTGCGGCGTACCTTCTCACGCACTTCACGGCCTTTCTGGTGGCCGATGACCATGACCGGCTTGTCGTCCAGGCGCGCGGTGCCACCGACGATGGCGGCGTCGTCGGCAAAGTGACGGTCGCCGTGCAGCTCCTCGAACTCGGTGAAGATGTGGTCGATGTAGTCGAGGGTGTAAGGACGGCGCGGGTGACGGGCCAGACGGGCGATCTGCCAGCTGGTCAGGTTGCCGAAGATGCTCTCGGTCAGGGTGCTGCTCTTGTCCTGCAGACGGGCAATTTCATCGCTGATGTTCAGCGAGTTGTCGTTACCCACCAGGCGCAGCTCTTCGATCTTGGCTTGCAGGTCGGCAATCGGCTGTTCGAAATCGAGGAAATTCGGGTTCATAGGCTTCCGTCTTGGGTCTACGGCCAGGCGGCCGGCCGGTTGATCCGTTTGGCGCCCTACCTTAAGGGATCAGGCGCATAAAGGTCGAGATTAAAATGCGTCGTTTCAACGGTATTGCAGGAAGACGTTCTCACGCCCGAACTGGTCACGCAGCGCCTGAATCAACCCATCGGCCGGGTCGATCGACCACTGGTCGCCAAACTGCAGCATGGCCTTGGCGTCGCTGCCGGTGTACTCCAGGGTGATCGGACAACCACCACGGTGCCGGGTGATCAGCTCGCCCAGCCATTTCAGACGATCGCCCTTGAGCGCGTCGTGACCAACCTTCAGGCGCAGGCTCTCGGCCAGCTTGGTCCGGGCATCCTCCATGGTCATCACGGTCTTGACCCGCAGGCGCAGGCCACCGGAGAAGTCGTCGTTGCTCACCTCCCCCTCCACCACCACCATGGCGTCGGTCTGCAGCAGGGCCTGGGCGCCCATGAAGGCATCGGCGAACAGCGAGGCCTCGATGCGCCCGGAACGGTCATCCAGGGTGACGAAGCCCATCTTGTCACCCTTCTTGTTCTTCATCACCCGCAGGGCAATGATCATGCCGGCGATGGTCTGGGTGTCGCGGGCCGGCTTGAGGTCGACGATGCGCTGGCGGGCGAAGCGGCGGATCTCGGTCTCGTATTCGTCGATCGGGTGGCCGGTCAGGTACAGGCCAAGGGTGTCCTTTTCACCCTTGAGGCGTTCCTTGAGCGTCAGCTCGCGCACCTTGCGGTGGTTGGCGTAGACGTCGACATCCGCCTCGTCGAACATGCCGCCGAACAGGTCGACGTGGCCACTGTCCGCGGTATGGGCGGCCTGCTCGGCAGCCTTGACCGCCTCGCCCAGCGCCGACAGCAAGGTTGCACGGTTGATGTCGATGTTGGCCTGATAGGCCTTGATCTCGTCATGGAAATGCGGCCCCAGGCGGTCCAGCGCACCACTGCGGATCAGCGCGTCGAGGGTCCGCTTGTTGACCCGCTTGAGGTCGATACGCTCGCAGAAGTCGAACAGGTCCTTGAACGGGCCGCCCTGGGCGCGGGCCTCGACGATTGCCTCCACCGGCCCCTCGCCGACTCCCTTGATCGCCCCCAGGCCATAGACGATGCGGCCATCGTTGTTGACGGTGAACTTGAAGTCCGAGAAGTTCACGTCCGGCGCGTCCAGGCGCAGCTTCATGCTGCGCACTTCCTCGACCAGCACCACCACCTTGTCGGTGTTGTGCATATCCGCCGACAGCACCGCGGCCATGAACGGCGCCGGGTAGTGGGTTTTCAGCCAGGCGGTCTGGTACGACACCAGGCCGTAGGCGGCGGAGTGGGATTTGTTGAAGCCGTAGCCGGCGAATTTCTCTACCAGGTCGAAAATGTTACCGGCCAGGTCCGCATCGATGTTGTTGGCCACGCAGCCTTCGATGAAACCACCCCGCTGCTTGGCCATTTCCTCGGGCTTTTTCTTACCCATGGCCCGGCGCAGCATGTCGGCGCCACCGAGGGTGTAGCCGGCCATCACCTGGGCGATCTGCATCACCTGTTCCTGGTACAGGATGATGCCGTAGGTAGGCGCGAGTACCGGTTTCAGACCTTCGTACTGGTAGTCGGAGTGCGGGTAGGCCAGCTCCGCCCGGCCGTGCTTGCGGTTGATGAAGTCGTCCACCATGCCCGATTGCAGCGGGCCCGGACGGAACAGCGCCACCAGTGCGATGAGGTCTTCCAGGCAGTCGGGCTTGAGCTTCTTGATCAGCTCCTTCATGCCACGGGATTCGAGCTGGAACACCGCCGTGGTCTCGGCTTTTTGCAACAGTTCGTAGGTCTTGCGGTCGTCCAGCGGGATGAAGTCGATGTTGATGTCGGGCAGGTTCTTCTTGGCCTGCTCGCGGTTGATGATCTCCATCGCCCACTTGATGATGGTCAGGGTCCGCAGGCCGAGGAAGTCGAACTTCACCAGGCCCGCAGCCTCGACGTCGTCCTTGTCGAACTGGGTTACCAGGCCGCCGCCCTCTTCGTCACAGGCGATCGGCGAAAAATCGGTGAGTTTGGTCGGCGCGATTACCACGCCACCGGCGTGCTTGCCGGTACCACGGGTGACACCTTCGAGCTTGAGGGCCATGTCCCAGATCTCGCGTGCGTCCTCGTCGCCCTTGAGGAAGTCACGCAGGATCTCCTCCTGTTCGTAGGCCTTCTCCAGGGTCATGCCCACTTCGAACGGGATCATCTTCGACAGGCGGTCGGCCAGGCCGTAGGACTTGCCCTGCACACGCGCCACGTCGCGCACCACCGCCTTGGCGGCCATGGTGCCGAAGGTGATGATCTGGCTCACCGCGTTGCGGCCATAGGCCTCGGCCACGTAGTCGATCACCCGGTCACGGCCATCCATGCAGAAGTCGACGTCGAAGTCGGGCATGGAAATACGTTCTGGGTTCAGGAAGCGCTCGAACAGCAGGTCATAGGCCAGCGGGTCGAGGTCGGTGATCTTCAGTACATAGGCCACCAGCGAGCCGGCACCCGACCCCCGGCCCGGGCCGACCGGCACATCGTTGTTCTTCGCCCACTTGATGAAGTCCATAACGATCAGGAAGTAACCTGGGAAGCCCATCTGGATGATGATGTCCAGCTCGAACTTCAGGCGGTCCAGGTAGACCTGGCGCTTCTCTTCGTAATTGGGCGTGGTCTCTTTCGGCCAGAGCACCGCCAGGCGCTCCTCCAGGCCTTCGTGGGAGACGTGACGCAGGTAGTCGTCGATGCCCATGCCGTTGGGCGTCGGAAAATCGGGGAGGAAGTACTTGCCCAGCTGCACGGTGATGTTGCAGCGCTTGGCGATCTCCACGGTGTTGGCGATGGCGTCCGGCAGGTCGCTGAACAGCTCGGCCATCTCTTCGGGCGACTTGAGGTACTGCTGGTCACTGTAGCCGCGCGGGCGGCGCGGGTCGTCGAGGGTCCAGCCCTCGCCAATGCACACGCGGGTCTCGTGAGCGTCGAAATCCGACTGCTTGATGAAGCGCACATCGTTGGTCGCCACCAGCGGGGCGCCGAGCTTGTCGGCCAGGGCCACGGCGGCGTGCACGTACTCTTCGTCACCGGCGCGATTGGTACGCTGCAACTCGACATAGAAGCGGTCCGGGAACATGCCCATCCAGTCGCCGAGCAGGGCTTCGGCTTCGTCCTGGCGACCGGCCATCAGGGCCAGGCCGATATCGCCTTCCTTGCCTGCCGACAGGGCGATCAGCCCCTCGCTGGCCGGGGCGATCCAGTCGCGCTGGATGATCACTAGGCCGTTGCGCTGGCCGTCGGTCCAGCCACGGGAGATCAGTTCGGTGAGGTTGCGATAGCCCTTGGGGTTCATGGCCAGGAAGCAGATGCGCGACAGCGGCGCCTCGGAATCGGCCCCGGCCAACCACAGGTCGGCGCC
The DNA here is from genome assembly GCF_054060555.1 of Pseudomonas sp. TE6283. Taxonomy (NCBI): domain Bacteria; kingdom Pseudomonadati; phylum Pseudomonadota; class Gammaproteobacteria; order Pseudomonadales; family Pseudomonadaceae; genus Pseudomonas; species Pseudomonas sp. TE6283. The sequence goes on along the minus strand of NZ_JBSSDH010000017.1, from coordinate 41,154 downwards.
GCAGATCGGCTTGATGCCGGCGCCCATGGCGGTCTTGTAGAACTTCACCAGCGAGCACATGTTGCTCTGGTCGGTGATCGCCACCGCCGGCATGTTCATCCCGGCCAGGGCCTTGGCCAGCGGCTTGATCCGTACCAGGCCGTCGACCAGGGAGAATTCGGAGTGCACGCGAAGGTGAACGAAGGAGACCGGCATGGAGGATCCTGTAGCAGTGCTGAACGACAAGGGCGGGATTGTAGCGTATTGCTCTTCGCTTGCCTCGCCTGGAGGTCAGCGGTTGGTTGCAGAATGCATCGCGGGGCAAGCCCGCCCCCACACAGATCGACGTGGGAGCGGGCTTGCCCCGCGATGAACGGCGCCGATCAGATCAGCGAGGTGGAAATGCCTTCACGGGCTTCCCATGCGGCCCGAACCGGCGCGAACGAGCGCCGATGAATGGGCGTTGGCCCAAGCCGGGCCAGGGCCTCAAGGTGCACTGGAGTCGGATACCCCTTGTGCCCGCCGATCCCATAACCTGGGTAGATCAGCTCGAACGCGCTCATCTCGCGATCGCGGGTGACCTTGGCCAGGATCGATGCAGCGGCGATCGCCGGCACCTGCGAGTCACCCTTGACCACAGGCGCAGCCGGTACCGAAAGCTTCGGGCAGCGGTTGCCATCGATCAGTGCCAGCTTCGGCGTGACGTGCAACCCTTCGACCGCACGCTGCATGGCCAGCATAGTCGCATGGAGGATATTCAGTCGGTCGATTTCCTCGACCTCGGCGCGAGCGATGCAGAAACTCAGCGCCTTCTCGCAGATCTCGTCGAACAGCACGTCGCGCTTGGCCTCGGTGAGCTTTTTCGAGTCGTTCAGGCCGAGGATCGGTCGGCGCGGGTCGAGAATGACCGCCGCGGTGACCACCGCGCCGCACAGCGGGCCACGGCCCACTTCGTCGACGCCGGCCACCAGCTCTTCAACTAGGTTGAAATCCAGTCCCATCTGCATCTCAGCGGTCCTTCAACAGGGCGAGCACCGCGTCGGCCGCCTGATTGGAGGCGTCGCGGCGCAAGGTGCGGTGGATCTGGTCGAAGCTGTCGGTTTGCTGTGAACCGTCCTTGACCAGCGGCGCCAGGGTCTGTGCCAGGGCTTCGCTGGTAGCGGCGTCCTGCAACAGCTCCGGTACCAGCAGGCGCTGGGCCAGCAGGTTGGGCAGCGACACGTACGGGCTCTTGACCATGCGCTTGAGGATCCAGTAGGTCAGCGGCGCCAAGCGGTAGGCCACGACCATCGGCCGCTTGTACAGCATCGCTTCCAGGGTGGCGGTGCCGGAGGCGATCAGCACCGCGTCACAGGCAGCCAACGCTTGGTGCGAGCGGCCGTCCAACAGCGTCAGTGGCAGTTCGCGTCCTTCGAGCATCTGCTCGACCTGGGCGCGCCGGGCGGCATTCGCGCACGGCAGCACGAAGCGCACGCCGGGCACCAACTCGCGCAAGCGCTGGGCGGCATCAAGGAACAAAGCTCCCAGGCGTCCGACCTCACCGCCGCGGCTGCCAGGCATCAACGCGATCACCGGGCCTTCGCCCAGGCCCAGTTCGGCACGCGCCGCGCCACGGTCGGCCTCCAGGGGAATCGTGTCCGCCAGCGGATGGCCAACGAAACGCACCGGCACGCCCTGCTCTTCATAGAAGCGCGCCTCGAACGGCAGCAGGGTGAGCATCAGGTCGCAGCCCTCGCGAATTTTCAGCACGCGCTTCTGTCGCCAGGCCCAGACCGACGGGCTGACGTAATGCACCGTCTTGATTCCGGCCTGACGCAGCTTGAGTTCGATATTGAGGGTGAAATCGGGGGCATCGATACCGATGAACACGTCGGGCTTTTCGCCGATCAGTGTGTGGATCAGTTCCTTGCGCCGCTTGAGCAGCTCGCGCAGGCGCCCGAGCACCTCGACCAGGCCCATGACGGCCAGGCGTTCCATCGGAAAGTAGGAGGTCATGCCCTCGGCTTCCATCAAGGGACCGCCAACACCGATGAACCGTACATCGGGATGACGTGCCTTGATAGCGCGCATCAGGCCGGAACCGAGAATGTCGCCGCTGGCCTCGCCGGCGACCAGCGCCACGCAGAGCTGGGCCATATCAGCGGGTGATGCCGCGTGCGGAATTGGCGATCGATTGACGGAACAGATCGACTTCAGGGAACTGCGTGACCAGCTCATCCAGCTCCTTGAGCGCCTCTTCGACGGTCAGGCCCTGACGGTAGACAATCTTGTAGGCGCGACGCAGGGCGTGCAGCACTTCATCGCCGAAACCGCGACGGCGCAGGCCTTCGAAGTTCATGCTGCGCGCCTCGGCCGGGCTGCCAAACACAGTGACGTAGGCCGGTACGTCCTTGCCGATCGCGGTACCCATGCCGGAAAACGCATGGGCGCCGATATGGCAGTACTGGTGCACCAGGGTGTAGCCGGACAGGATCGCCCAGTCGCCGACATGCACATGGCCCGCCAGCGCGGTGTTGTTGACCAGGATGCAGTGGTTGCCGATGACGCTGTCGTGGCCGATGTGGGCATAGGCCATGATCAGGTTGTGATCGCCCAGGGTGGTTTCCGAACGGTCCTGGACGGTGCCGCGGTGGATGGTGACGCCCTCGCGAATCACGTTGTGGTCACCGATCACCAGGCGCGTCGGCTCACCCTTGTACTTCAGGTCAGGGGTGTCTTCGCCGATCGAGGAAAACTGGTAGATACGGTTGTGCTTGCCGATACGGGTCGGCCCCTTGAGCACCACGTGCGGACCGATGACGGTACCCTCCCCGATTTCCACATCGGGGCCTACGATCGACCAGGGACCAACCTCGACGCCCTCGGCCAGCTTGGCCGAGGGGTCGATGATCGCCCGTGGGTCAATCGAACTCATAGGGAGCGTTCCGCGCAGGTGATCTCGGCCGAGCAGACCGGCTTGCCGTCCACCAGGGCGCGGCACTCGAACTTCCAGATCATGCTCTTGCGGCTGAGGAACTTGGCTTCCAGCACCAGTTGGTCGCCCGGCAGCACCGGCTGGCGGAAACGCAGCTTGTCGGAGCCGACGAAGTAGTAGAGGGTGCCGTCCGCCGGCTTGGCGTCGAGCATCTTGAATCCGAGAATCCCGGCCGCCTGGGCCATCGCCTCGATGATCAGCACGCCCGGCATGATCGGATGCGCCGGGAAGTGGCCATTGAAGAACGGCTCGTTGATGCTGACATTCTTGTAGGCACGAATGCTTTGGGCCTCGAAGTCCAGGTCCGTCACACGGTCCACGAGCAGGAACGGGTAACGGTGAGGCAGGTATTCGCGAATCTCGTTGATGTCCATCATTTCGGGGGGAAGCCTGTATAAGAATAGGGAGCGCAGGTGCTGACCACACGCTCCTTTTGCAGATCCAAAGAGGAGCCAGCTAGCGACTGTAACGCTCGCTCAGTAAATGGTATCAGCCTTCTGATGTCGGCTGGCCACCTGAGGTCACGGTGTCGACACGCTTTTCCAGCTGCTGGAGACGCTTGGACATCTCGTCCAGCTGGCGAATGCGAGCGGCGCTCTTGCGCCACTCGGCCAAGGGTTGCATGGCCGTACCGGAAGAATAGCCACCCGGCTCGGTAATCGAACGGGTCACCATGGTCATGCCGGAGACGAAGACATTGTCGCAGACGTCGATGTGGCCGACCATCCCGACACCACCGGCAATCATGCAATGCTTGCCGATGCGGGTACTGCCGGAAATCCCGACGCAGGCCGCCATCGCCGTGTGGTCGCCGACCTGCACGTTGTGGGCGATCTGGATCTGGTTGTCGAGCTTGACGCCATCGCCGATGCGGGTGTCCGACAGCGCGCCACGGTCTACCGCGGTGTTCACGCCGATCTCCACATCATCACCCAGGGTGACGCCGCCGATCTGCGCGATCTTGCGCCAGATGCCCTTCTCGTTGGCAAAGCCGAAGCCCTCGCCACCGATCACCGCGCCAGACTGGATGACCACGCGCTTACCGATGGTCACGTCGTGATACAGCGTGACACGCGCAGCCAGCCAGCCACCCTCGCCGATGACACAGCGTGCACCGACGAAGCAGTGCGCGCCGACCGTCACATTGGCGCCAACGCGCGCGCCGCTCTCGATCACCGCGAACGGGCCGATGCTGGCGCTGGCATCGACCTGGGCATCCTCGGCCACCACGGCGCTGGGATGGATTCCCGCCACAGCCTTGGGCTTCGGATCGAACAGGTGCGAAATGCGCGCATAGGCCAGGTAAGGGTCGGGAACGATCAGGGCGTTGCCGGCAAAACCTTCGGCGTCCTCGGCCTTGAGCAGTACCGCACTGGCCGAGGAATCGTCCAGGAACTTGCGATACTGCTTGTTGGCCAGGAAGCTCAACTGCCCGCAACCGGCCTCCTGCAAGGTGGCCAGCCCGGTGATCTGCAGCGCCTCGGGGCCTCTGAGTTCGGCCCCGAGGGCTTCGGCCAGCTGGCCGAGCGTCATGGTCACGGTCATATCAACGGGCTTGGTTCATGCGCTCGATGACCTGACGGGTGATGTCGTACTGAGGCTTGACATCGATGACCGCGCCACGCTCCAAAACCAGGTCGAAACCGCCCTTCTTGATCACCTCCTCGACAGCGCCGTCGAGCTTCGGCTTGAGCTGCTTGAGCATGTCGCGGTCGGCCACGGCCTTGGCTTCGTTGAGTTCCTTGGACTGGAACTGGAAGTCGCGGGCTTTTTGCTTGAACTCGAGCTCCAGGCGTTCACGCTCAGGCTGAGGCATCTTGTCGCCGCCCTTGATCAGGCGGTCCTGGATACCCTTGGCACTGCTTTCCAGGCCCTTGAGCTTGGTCAGTTGCGGCCCGAACTTCTTCTCGGCGTCAACGGCGTACTTCTTGGCCGCGTCGGACTCCAGCAGAGCCATCTGATAGTTCAGCACGGCAACTTTCATTTCGGCGAAAGCCGGGGTGGCGACCAGCGCCGCGGCCACGAGGGCCAGTTGGGTCAACTTACGCACGATGCACTCCTGGATAATCCGTTGTCGTTATGCAAGGGCCGACCTCAGAAGGTCTGGCCCAGAGAGAATTGGAACACTTGCGTGTCGGCGTCGTCCGGTTTCTTGATCGGCATCGCCAGGCTGAAGCTCAGCGGGCCCAGCGCGGTGATCCAGGTCACGCCCAGACCGACCGAGCTGGCCATGTCCGAGAAGCCGACCTTGGTGCAATCGGGCTTCGAGCCGCAGTTGGTGTCGAACACGTTACCCACATCCCAGAACACGGACGTGCGCAGCGAACGCTGATCCTTGACGAACGGCAGCGGGAACAGCAGCTCCACGCCACCCTGGACGAGGACGTTACCACCGAACGGCAGCGGATCCTGGTCCGGGTCGGCGATGGTGCCCTGGTTGCCGGTTACCGCAGCGCCACGGCTCGGTGTGCTGCGTGGGCCCAGGGTGCTGTCCTTGAAGCCGCGTACGGAGTTGAAGCCGCCCGCGTAGTAGTTTTCATAGAACGGCAGGCCGGAGGTCGAACCGAAACCATCACCATAGCCCAGTTCGGTGTGCAGGCGCAGGGTGTAGTCGTTGTTGATCGGCTTGAACAGCTGGCCACGGTAGTCGAGCTTGTAGAACGACAGGTCGCTGCCCGGCACGGTGGTTTCCAGCGTCAGGCTCTGGGAGTGACCACGGGTAGCCAGCACGCCTTTGTTCAGGGTCGACTCGGACCAGCCGATCGAGGCCTTGAAGTTCAGGAAGTTGTCGCCTTCGTCCTGGAGGAACTTGAAGATCTCGTCGACGGTGTAACGGCCGGTCTTGATCTTGTCCTGCTGCACGGTCAGGCCGTAGGTCAGGCGCGAGGTCTCGCTGATCGGGTAGCCGAGGCTGACACCGGCACCGAGGCTGTCCACCGCATAGCTGGCCACGTCGACGTCGAGGTCGTCGTAGTCGGTGCTGCGGTAGAAGGCGTTGTAGCCCAGGCTCACGCCATCGGCGGTGAAGTAGGGATCGACATAACCGAAGTTGTAGCGGGTCTGGTACTCGGAGCGGGTCAGGCCGATGGAGACCTTGTTACCGGTACCGAGGAAGTTGTTCTGGCTGATCGAACCGCCCAGGATAAGGCCGGCGCTCTGGGCGAAACCGACGCTGGCGGTGATCGAGCCGGAGGCCTGCTCTTCGACGCTGTAGTTGACGTCGACCTGGTCGTCGGTACCCGGTACCGGCGGCGTCTCGACGTTGACTTCCTTGAAGAAGCCCAGGCGCTCGAGGCGGGTCTTGGACTGGTCGATCAGGTAGGTCGAAGCCCAGCCACCTTCCATCTGACGCATTTCGCGGCGCAACACTTCGTCTTCGGTCTTGGTGTTGCCGCGATAGTTGATGCGGTTGACGTAGGCACGCTTGCCCGGATCGACGACGAACATGATGTCGACGGTGTGATCCTGGTCGTTCGGCTGTGGCACGCCGTTGACGTTGGCGAAGGTGTAGCCTTCGTTGCCCAGACGACGGGTGATGAGGTCGGAGGTGGTGGTCATCACCTTGCGCGAGAACACCTGGCCCGGCTGCACCAGCAGCAGCGACTTGACCTGGTCTTCCGGCACTTTCAAGTCACCGGACAGCTTCACGTCGCGGACGGTGTACTTCTCGCCCTCGTTGATGTTGACGGTGATGTAGACGTGTTTCTTGTCCGGGGTGATCGACACCTGGGTGGACGCGATATCCATGTTGATGTAGCCGCGGTCCAGGTAGTAGGAACGCAGGCGCTCCAGGTCACCGGAGAGCTTTTCCCGGGCGTACTTGTCGTCGTTCTTGAAGAACGACAGCCAGTTGGTGGTCTTGAGCTCGAACAGCTGGCCGAGGGTCTCGTCGTCGAAGACCGTATTACCCACCACGTTGATGTGCTGGATCGCGGCCACGGTGCCTTCGTTGATCTTGATCTTCAGGCCGACGCGGTTGCGCGGCTGCGGCACGACCTCGGCGTCGACCTCGGCGGAGTAGCGGCCCTGGGCCACGTACTGGCGCTGCAGTTCGTTACGCACGCCTTCCAGCGTCGCGCGCTGGAAGATTTCGCCTTCGGCCAGGCCCGACTGTTTCAGGCCCTTCATCAGGTCTTCGGTGCTGATCGCCTTGTTGCCTTCGATCTCGATGCTCGACACCGAGGGGCGCTCGACCACGTTGATGATCAGGACATTGCCGTCGCGGTTCAGCTGGATGTCCTGGAAGAAGCCGGTCTTGAACAGCGAGCGGGTCGATTCGACCAGGCGGCGGTCGTCGACCTGGTCACCGACGTTCAGCGGCAACGCGCCGAACACGCTGCCGGCGGACACCCGCTGCAGGCCGTTGACACGAATATCGGAGATGGTGAAGGACTCGGCGTGAACTTCAGCGATCATCAGTGCGGAGAGCACCGCAGTTAGCAGCAGACGTTTCATGAAGTCCTTTTATTCCAACTGGCAATAAACAACCTGCCGCGACAAGGCGGCAGGTTTTCGCGATTGAGCGAAGCTTTTATAGTCGACCCAGATCGTTGATCAGGGCGAGCAACATCACCCCGACGACCAAACTGATACCGATCTGGACCCCCCAACCTTGCACCCGATCCGAGAGCGGACGACCGCGCGCCCACTCGATCAGGTAGAACAGCAAATGCCCCCCATCCAGTACCGGGATGGGCAGCAGGTTCAGAACCCCCAGGCTTATGCTCAGGTAGGCCAGGAAATTCAGGAAATCCCCAACGCCCGACTGGGCTGAAGCGCCCGCCACTTTAGCAATGGTTATCGGTCCGCTCAAGTTTTTTACCGAGAGCTCCCCGAACAGCATTTTCTTCAGCGATTCGAGGGTAAGGACGCTCATGTTCCAGGTGCGGGAAAGTCCCTCGCCCACCGCCTCCAGCGGCCCATAGCTGACTTCGCGGAGCATCTTCGCCGGCCATTCGGCGGCCTTGACCCCAGCCCCGAGGTATCCGCCGGACGCCTGGCCCTCGCCCTTGCGCGCCAGGGTGACGGCAACCTCGAACGGTGCGCCGTCGCGCTCGACGCGCAGGCTGACCGCTTTCTCGGGACGGGCGCGAACCGTGTCGACCACCTGCCGCCAGTCGGCCAGCTCGACACCGTCGAGCGCCAACAGCTTGTCTCCGGTCTTGAGCCCGGCCGCGGCGGCCGGCCCTTTCGGATCGATCTCTGCCAGCACCGGCACCATCGCCGGACGCCAGGGACGCAGGCCAAGGGACTGGATCGGCTCGGGTTCATCGACGCCCTTGAGCCATTGATTCAGGGAAACATTCAATTGGCGCTCGGCCGTCGCGCCCTCATCGAGCACCCCGACCCGCAACGTGCCGGTCTCGCCTAGACGGCGCACCAGTTGCAGATTGACCGCCGACCAGCCATTGGTCGGTTCGCCATCGATGGAAACGATTTCCTGGCCAACGCTCAGACCGGCGCTGGCCGCCAGGCTGCCAGCCTCGACGCCGCCGATGACCGGACGCACCTGCTGCGAACCGAGCATGGCCACCACCCAGAAGAACAGGATGGCCAGCAGGAAGTTGGCGATGGGGCCTGCGGCCACGATGGCGATGCGCTGGCGAACCGATTTGCGATTGAACGACTGCTCGACCAGCGCCGGAGGAACCTCGCCCTCGCGCTCGTCGAGCATCTTCACGTAACCGCCCAATGGAATAGCGGCGACGACGAACTCGGTGCCGTGGCGATCATGCCAGCGCACCAGCGGCGTGCCGAAACCCACCGAGAAACGCAGGACCTTGACCCCGCAACGCCGCGCCACCCAGAAGTGGCCGAACTCGTGGAAGGTAACCAGCACACCCAGTGCAATCAGGGTGCCGACAATCATGTAGAGCGCAGTCATGTCCAATCTCCGGGTGACATTCGGCGGAGTCGGCCGCAGGCTTCAGCGGCCGTGGCGTCGCAGCCACTCCCGGGACAGCTCCCGGGCACGCTGGTCGGCGGCGAACACCGCCTCGAGGGTGGGCAATGCCACCACGGGCTCCTGGCCGAGCACCTGTTCGATCATACCCGCGATCTCCGGGAAGCGGATACGCCGCTGGAGAAACGCCTCGACGGCCACTTCGTTGGCGGCGTTGAGCACCGCCGGCGCACTGTTGCCCGCCTCGGCAGCCTGACGCGCCAGGCGCAGGCATGGGAAGCGCTGTTCGTCGGGCGCCTGGAAATCCAGACGGGCGATGGCGAACAGGTCCAGCGGCGCGACGCCCGAATCGATACGCTCCGGCCAGGCCAGGGCGTTGGAGATCGGCGTGCGCATGTCCGGGTTGCCCAGTTGGGCAAGCACCGAGCCATCGACGTAATCCACCAGCGAGTGAATGACGCTTTGCGGGTGCACCACCACTTCAATCTGGGACGGCCTGGCATCGAACAGCCAGCAGGCCTCGATCAGTTCCAGGCCTTTGTTCAACATGCTGGCCGAGTCGACCGAGATCTTGCGACCCATGGACCAGTTCGGGTGCGCGCAGGCCTGCTCCGGCGTTACATCCAGCAATGCTTCAGCAGGGGTTTCGCGGAACGGCCCACCGGAGGCGGTCAGCAGGATCCGGCGCACGCCGACAGCGCCCAGGCCACGGGCGTAATCGCCGGGCATGCACTGGAAGATCGCGTTGTGCTCGCTGTCGATCGGCAGCAACACCGAACCACTGCGATGCACTGCATCCATGAACAAGGCCCCGGACATCACCAGGGCCTCCTTGTTGGCCAGCAGCACCTTCTTGCCCGCCTCGACCGCAGCCAGGGTCGGGCGCAGGCCGGCGGCGCCGACGATGGCCGCCATCACGGTGTCCACCTCTGACGCAGCGGCCACCTGGCACAATCCGGCCTCACCCTCGAGCACCTCGGTGGCGCAGCCCGCCGCGCCCAGCCCCTGACGCAAGCGCGTGGCCGCCTCGGCGCTCGGCACCACGGCGAACGCCGGCCGATGACGCTCGCACAGGGCGAGCAGCTCATCGATGCGTGAATAGCCGCTCAGGGCGAACACCTGGTAACGATCAGGGTGCCGGGCAATGACGTCCAGCGTGCTAAGGCCGATGGAGCCAGTGGCCCCCAGCACGGTTATGCGTTGCACGGCACTCACATCACACCCCACTCAGCCGCCCACAGCAGCACGGCAAACATCGGAATCGCCGCGGTCAGGCTGTCGATGCGATCGAGCACGCCGCCATGACCCGGCAGCAGGTTGCTGCTGTCCTTGATGCCTTCACGGCGCTTGAACATGCTTTCGGTCAGGTCGCCGACCACCGAGGACATCACTACAACGACAGCCCCCAGCAGGCCCAGCAGCACCTGGCCGATACTCCAGTCGCGGGAGAAACCCACGACCAGGGTGATCAGCAGGCTGACCGCGAGGCCGCCATAGACGCCCTCCCAGCTCTTGCCCGGACTGACCTGCGGCGCCAGCTTGCGCTTGCCGAAGGCCCGACCGGAGAAGTACGCGCCGATATCGGCAGCCCAGACCAGCACCATCACCGACAGGATCAGCCAGTTGCCCAACGGCCAGTGCTTGAGCAGTACCAGGCCCTGCCAGGCAGGCAGCAGCACCAACAGGCCAATCAGCAGGCGACAGGCGGCGCTGCTCCACAGCTCGCCGCTGCGCGGGTAGGTCAGCACCAGCCAGGTGGCCAGGGCCCACCAGATCACCGAGGCGCCCAGCACCCAGGGCGCAAGGTCGGGCATCAGGTAGAGCAACATCAGGCCGCCCGCCACCACCGCGGCGTAGGCGATGCGCAGCGGCTGCGCGACCAGGCCGGCCAGGCGCGCCCACTCCCAGGCACCGAGCGTCACCACGAAGCCGATGAACAGGGCGAAATCTCCACCGTTGAGCAGGAAGAAACCACCCAACGCGATCGGCAGCAGGATCAGCGCGGTAATGATGCGTTGTTTAAGCATTAAGCACGGGCTCCGGCTTCGACCTGCTCGCTGGTCTTACCGAAGCGGCGCTGGCGCGAAGCGAAATCGGCCAGCGCGTTGCGCATGGCCTCGTGTTTGAAGTCCGGCCAATAGAGGTCGGAGAAGTACAGCTCGGCGTAGGCCAGCTGCCACAGCAGGAAGTTGCTGATACGGTGCTCGCCGCCGGTGCGGATGCACAGGTCGGGCAACGGCAGGTCGCCGGTGGCAAGGCAGGTCTGCAACAACTCCGGTGTGATGTCGTCCGGCCGCAGATGACCGGCCTGAACCTCACGCGCCAGGCGCTGGGCAGCCTGGGCGATATCCCACTGGCCGCCGTAGTTGGCGGCGATCTGCAGGATGAAACGGTTGCTGCCTGCGGTCGCGGCCTCGGCCTCGCGCATCGCCGCCTGAAGCTCAGGATGGAAGCGCGAGCGGTCGCCAATGATGCGCAGGCTGATGTTGTTGTCGTTAAGGCGCGAGGCCTCGCGGCGCAGCGCCTTGAAGAACAGCTCCATCAGGGCACTGACTTCGTCCGCCGGTCGCTGCCAGTTCTCACTGGAGAACGCAAAAAGCGTGAGCACTTCGACCTTCGCCTCGGCGCACACTTCGATCACGGCGCGCACCGCATCGACACCCGCTTTATGCCCGGCAGCGCCGGGCATGAAGCGTTTCTTCGCCCAGCGATTATTCCCATCCATGATGATCGCCACGTGACGCGGCACCACGGAGGGCACAGTCTGCTTGGTCTTTTCCATGAAGGCGTCCTGACCCTTAGATGGCCATCAGGTCCTTTTCTTTTGCTTCGGTGGCCTTGGCGATCTGCGCCTCGAAATCCTTGATCAGCTTGTCGATGTCGGCACTGGCACGACGCTCTTCGTCTTCACTGATTTCCTTGTCCTTGGACAGCTTCTTCAGATCACCCATGGCGTCACGACGGATGTTGCGCACGGCAACGCGCGCATCTTCGGCCGCGGCGCGAGCCTGCTTGGTGAAGCCCTTTCGGGTTTCTTCGGTTAGCGGAGGCATATTGACCAGCAGCAACTCGCCCAGGTTGGTCGGATTGAGATTCAAGCCGGCGCTGCCGATGGCCTTGTCGATGGCGCCCAGCATGTTGCGCTCGAAAGGCACGACTTGCAGGGTCTGGTTGTCCTTGACGGTCACGTTGGCGACACTGGTCAGCGGGGTGTCGGAGCCATAGTAAGGCACCATCACGCTGCCCAGGACGCTCGGATGCGCCTTGCCGGTGCGGATCTGGCCAAATGCGTGGATCAGCGACTCCAGCGACTTTTGCATGCGCGCCTGGGCGTCTTTCTTGATTTCGTTGATCATTTTTGAACTTCCTCGATCAGAGTTCCTTCCGCACCACCATGCACAATGTTGAGCAGGGCGCCGGGCTTGTTCATGTTGAAGACGCGCAGCGGCATCTTGTGATCGCGGCAAAGGCAGATTGCCGTCAGGTCCATTACGCCCAGCTTGCGATCCAGCACTTCATCGTAGGACAGATGATCGAACTTCTCGGCATGCGGGTCCTTGAATGGATCTGCAGTGTATACACCATCGACCTTGGTTGCCTTCAATACCACGTCGGCATCGATTTCGATGGCGCGCAGGCAAGCGGCGGAGTCGGTGGTGAAGAACGGGTTGCCGGTACCGGCAGCGAAGATTACGACTTCCTTGGAATTCAGGTGGCGCATGGCCTTGCGACGATCGTAGTGATCGGTCACACCCACCATGGAGATAGCCGACATGACGATGGCGGTGATGTTCGCCCGCTCCAGCGCGTCGCGCATGGCCAGACCGTTCATCACGGTGGCCAGCATGCCCATGTGGTCGCCGGTAACGCGATCCATGCCGGCCGCACTGAGCGCCGCGCCACGGAACAGGTTGCCGCCACCGATCACCAGGCCGACCTGAACGCCGATGCCGACCAGCTGGCCGACTTCCAGCGCCATGCGATCCAGGACCTTGGGGTCGATCCCGAACTCTTCCGAGCCCATCAGGGCCTCGCCGCTAAGTTTGAGTAGAATGCGTTTATAGCGAGCCTGATGACCACTGCCCTGCTGAGCCATTGCGAATCTCTCCTGCGGCGTTTGTAAAAATCTGGCGGGCTGTTTCAGCCTGCGCGTAACTCTAGCGTGACGCACTTGATGCGCCAGCGAGCAACGGTCTCGTGAACCGCTCCCGCTTTGACAAAGAGGCTGCGCGCGTAAGCGGGCAGCCTCTTCGGGGCGACAGACGAATCCGTCTTACTGCTTGGCGGCAGCTACCTGGGCGGCAACTTCGGCAGCGAAGTCGTCAACCGGCTTCTCGATGCCTTCGCCGACCTTGAAGTAGGTGAAGGAAACGATTTTAGCGCCGGCGTTCTTGGCCAGATCGCCAACCTTGACTTCCGGATTCATGACGAAGGCTTGCTCTTTCAGCGAGGCTTCGGCCTTGAACTTGTTGATACGACCGCTGATCATGTTCTCAACGATGTTTTCCGGCTTGCCGGCGATCTTGTCGGCGTTCAACTGCAGGAAGACGTTCTTCTCGCGCTCGATGATCTCGTCGGAGATTTCCGACGCATCCAGGAACTCTGGGTTCGAGGCTGCAACGTGCATGGCGATGTTCTTGGCCAGATCGACGTCGCCGCCTTTCAGGACAACAACGGCACCGATCTTGTTGCCGTGCAGGTAGGCACCGACAACGTCACCCTCAACGCGCACCAGGCGACGGATGTTGACGTTCTCGCCGCACTTGGCAACCAGGGCTTCACGGGCGGCTTCACGCGAGGCGATCAGCGGAGCGGCGTCGGTCAGCTTCTGGGCGAAGGCTTCTTCGAGGCTTTCGGCAACGAAGTTCTTGAAGTCGTCCTGCAGGGCCAGGAAGTCGGTCTGCGAGTTCACCTCCAGCAGAACGGCGGATTTACCGTCGGTCTTGACCGCGATAGCGCCTTCAGCAGCGACGTTGCCAGCCTTTTTGGCGGCCTTGATGGCGCCCGAGGCACGCATGTCGTCAATGGCTTTTTCGATGTCGCCGCCGGCCTTTTCCAGGGCCTTCTTGCAATCCATCATGCCTTCGCCGGTACGCTCGCGCAGTTCTTTGACCAGCGCCGCAGTAATTGCTGCCATTTCAAAATCCTCTTGGAAAGTTTTTCAACCATTCCACCCGCTCGTCACGGGCGTTAAATTCTGCAAATCGCTGCCTTTATATCAGCTCGCCCATGATGCGGGGCCGTTGCTGACAGCAGGATTTCAAGGTGGCAAAAAGGGGGCCAAGCCCCCTTTTTGCGTGCCAAGTCGACGCCAGGCGTCAATTACTCGGCAGCAGGTGCAGCCGCTTCTTCAGCGTAGACTTCAGTGCCGCCGGCAACGTTGTTGCGGCCGCGGATGACGGCGTCAGCCATCGAAGTCATGTACAGCTCGATGGCGCGGATGGCGTCATCGTTACCTGGGATGATGTAGTCAACACCTTCCGGGCTGCTATTGGTATCGACAACGCCGATGACCGGGATGCCCAGCTTGTTGGCTTCGGTGATGGCAATGCGCTCGTGGTCGACGTCGATCACGAACAGGGCATCAGGCAGGCCGCCCATGTCCTTGATACCACCCAGGCTGCGGTCCAGCTTTTCCAGATCGCGCGAACGCATCAGGGCTTCTTTCTTGGTCAGCTTGGCGAAAGTGCCGTCTTCGGCCTGGGTTTCCAGGTCGCGCAGACGCTTGATCGAGGCGCGGATGGTCTTGTAGTTGGTCAGCATGCCGCCCAACCAACGGTGGTCAACGTATGGCGAACCGCAACGAGCAGCTTGCTCGGCGACGATCTTGCCGGCGGAACGCTTGGTGCCGACGAACATGATCTTGTTCTTGCCCTGGGCCAGGCGCTCTACGAAGGACAGAGCCTCGTTGAACATCGGCAGGGTTTTTTCCAGGTTGATGATGTGGATCTTGTTACGCGCGCCGAAAATGTACTTGCCCATTTTCGGGTTCCAGTAACGGGTCTGGTGGCCGAAGTGCACACCGGCCTTCAGCATATCGCGCATGTTGACTTGGGACATGATAGTTCCTTGATAAGTCGGGTTGGGCCTCCACGTATCCCAATGACCAACCCGTGCTTCCAGGGAAACCGGGCACCCAGGCCATCGTGTCGACACGTGTGTGGGTTTGAGCTGACGGAGGACATCCCCCGAAAGCGGCGCATTTTATACCACAGGCCGAGCGCGAACGGAACCCGGATCATGCTTCGTCCGTCAGCGGCTTTTGCAGCCCCCGCGCTTTGCGGCCAGAATGCCCTCAATAGACCTCCGGATCCACGGGACTCTCCCGACAGATCGCCGCCGTGCTCTGGTAGAATCCGGTCTTTCCCGTTTGTTCGCGCCTCACAGGGCGCCGTAGAGAGCCTGTTCATGACCGTCACCATCAAGACCGCAGAAGACATCGAGAAGATGCGCATCGCTGGCCGCCTGGCCGCCGAAGTGCTGGAAATGATCGAGGAGCACGTCAAGCCCGGCGTCACCACCGAGGAACTCGACCGCCTGTGCCACGACTATATCGTCAACGTCCAGCAGGCGATCCCCGCGCCTCTCAACTACAAGGGTTTCCCCAAGTCGATCTGCACCTCGATCAACCATGTGGTCTGCCACGGCATTCCCAATGACAAGGCGCTAAAGGACGGCGACACCATCAACATCGACGTGACCGTGATCAAGGACGGCTATCACGGCGACACCAGCCGCATGTTCCATGTCGGCACCGTCGCGCCATGGGCCGAGCGCCTGTCCAAGGTCACCCAGGAGTGCCTGTACAAGGCCATCGAGCTGGTCAAGCCCGGCTGCCGTCTTGGCGACATTGGCGAGGTGATCCAGAAGCACGCCGAGAAGAACGGTTTCTCGGTGGTTCGCGAGTTCTGCGGCCACGGCATCGGCAAGGTGTTCCACGAAGAGCCGCAGATCCTCCATTACGGCCGCGCCGGCACTGGCATGGAGCTCAAGGAAGGCATGACCTTCACCATCGAGCCGATGATCAACCAGGGCAAGGCCGACACCAAGGTGCTGGGCGACGGCTGGACCGCCATCACCAAGGACCGCAAGCTCTCGGCCCAGTGGGAACACACCCTGGTGGTGACCGCCAACGGCTACGAGATCTTCACCCTGCGCAAGGACGACACCATTGCGCGCACCTCGGCCTGACACTGACTAACAGGAACGCGACTCGATGCCCCAGGTGGATCCCGAGCTGTTCGACCGCGGCCAGTTCCAGGCGGAACTGGCCCTCAAGGCAAGCCCCATCGCCGCTTTCAAGAAGGCCATCCGCATGGCCGGCGAGGTGCTCGACAAGCGTTTCCGTGAAGGCCGCGAGATCCGCCGGCTGATCGAGGACCGCGCCTGGTTCGTCGACAACATCCTGCAACAGGCCTGGCACCAGTTCAGTTGGGGCGCGCCGGACGGCATCGCCCTGGTGGCGGTGGGCGGCTATGGCCGCGGCGAGTTGCACCCGTTCTCGGACATCGACCTGCTGATCCTGCTCGACGCCGCCGAGCACGAGCAGTACCGCGACGCCATCGAACGCTTCCTCACGCTGCTGTGGGATATCGGCCTGGAAGTCGGCCAGAGCGTGCGCACCGTCGACGAATGCGCCGAGCAGGCGCGGGCCGACCTCACGGTCATCACCAACCTGATGGAAAGCCGCACCATCGCCGGCCCCGAATCGCTGCGCCAACGCATGCTCGATGCCACCAGCACCGCGCACATGTGGCCGAGCAAGGAGTTCTTCCTGGCCAAACGCGCCGAGCTCAAGGCCCGCCACCACAAATACAACGACACCGAGTACAACCTCGAGCCCAACGTCAAGGGCGGGCCGGGCGGCCTGCGCGACATTCAGACGGTACTCTGGGTGGCCCGGCGCCAGTATGGCACCCTGAACCTGCATGCCCTGGCCGGCGAGGATTTCCTGCTGGAAAGCGAGAACGAACTGCTGGCTTCGTCGCAGGCCTTCCTCTGGCGCGTGCGCTATGCCCTGCACATGCTCGCCGGGCGCGCCGAGGACCGCCTGCTGTTCGACCACCAGCGCAGCATCGCCGCGCTGCTGGGCTACACCGACGAAAACCCCAAGCGCGCCATCGAACAGTTCATGCAGCAGTACTACCGGGTGGTAATGAGCATCAGCCAGCTGTGCGACCTGATCATCCAGCACTTCGAGGAAGTGATCCTCGCCGATGACGACAGCGGCGCCACCCAGCCGCTGAACGCGCGCTTCCGCCTGCACGACGGCTATATAGAAGCGGTCAACCCGAATGTTTTCCGGCGCACCCCCTTTGCCATGCTGGAGATCTTCGTGCTGATGGCCCAGCACCCCGAGATCAAGGGCGTGCGCGCCGACACCGTGCGCCTGCTGCGCGAGCATCGCCACCTGATCGACGACAAGTTCCGCAACGATATCCGCAACACCAGCCTGTTCATCGAGCTGTTCAAGTGCGAAATCGGCATCCACCGCAACCTGCGGCGGATGAACCGCTACGGTATCCTCGGCCGCTACCTGCCGGAGTTCGGCCTGATCGTCGGGCAGATGCAGCACGACCTGTTCCACATCTATACGGTCGATGCACACACCCTCAACCTGATCAAGCACCTGCGCAAGCTGCAGTACACCCCGGTGTCCGAGAAATTCCCGCTGGCCAGCAAGCTCATGGGACGCCTGCCCAAACCCGAGCTGATCTACCTGGCCGGCCTCTACCACGACATCGGCAAGGGTCGCCAGGGCGACCACTCCGAGCTCGGCGCGGTGGATGCCCAGGCCTTCTGTGCGCGCCACCAGCTGCCTGCGTGGGACAGCCGGCTGATCGTCTGGCTGGTGCAGAACCACCTGGTGATGTCCACCACCGCCCAGCGCAAGGACCTCTCCGACCCGCAGGTGATCAACGACTTCGCCTTGCACGTGGGCGACGAGACGCGCCTGGACTACCTCTACGTGCTGACCGTGGCCGACATCAACGCCACCAACCCCAGCCTGTGGAACTCCTGGCGGGCGAGCCTGCTGCGCCAGCTCTACACCGAGACCAAGCGCGCCCTGCGCCGGGGCCTGGAGAACCCGCTGGACCGCGAGGAGCAGATCCGCCAGACCCAGAGCGCCGCCCTGGATATCCTGGTGCGCGAGGGCACCGACCCGGACGACGTCGAACAGCTCTGGTCGCAACTGGGTGACGACTACTTCCTCAAGCACACCGCTGCCGACGTGGCCTGGCACAGCGACGCGATCCTCCAGCAGCCGGCCGACGGCGGGCCGCTGGTACTGATCAAGGAAACCACCCAGCGCGAGTTCGAGGGCGGCACGCAGATCTTCATCTATGCCCCCGACCAGCACGATTTCTTCGCCGTGACCGTGGCCGCCATGGCCCAGCTCAACCTGAACATCCACGACGCCCGGATCATCACCTCGAGCAGCCAGTTCACCCTCGACACCTACATTGTGCTCGACAACGACGGCGGCTCGATCGGCGACAATCCGCAGCGGGTCAGGCAGATCCGCGACGGCTTGACCGAAGCGCTACGCACCCCCGAGGACTACCCGGCGATCATCCAGCGCCGGGTGCCGCGCCAGCTCAAGCACTTTGACTTCCCGCCGCAGGTGACCATCCTCAACGACGCCCAGCGGCCGGTGACCATCCTCGAGATCACCGCCCCGGACCGCCCCGGCCTGCTGGCACGGATCGGGCGGATCTTCCTGGAGTTCGACATCTCGCTGCAGAACGCCAAGATCGCCACCCTAGGCGAGCGCGTGGAGGACGTGTTCTTCATCACCGATGCCGACAACCAGCCGCTGTCCGACCCGCAGCTGTGCAGCCGCCTGCAGGAGGCCATCGTCCGGCAGCTGCAGGCCGGCCAGGCCAGCGATGCCAGCCCCACCCGCATGACCTTTTGACGATAACGAGACCTTGCGCCAATGAACCCAGCACTGACCCAGCTCCAGCCCTACCCGTTCGAGAAACTGCGTGCCCTGCTGGGGAGCGTGAAACCGGCGGCGGACAAACGCCCGATCGCCCTGTCGATCGGCGAGCCGAAGCACGAATCGCCGGCTTTCGTCGCCAAGGCCATGGCCGACAACCTCGACAAGCTGGCGGTCTACCCCAGCACCCTGGGCCTGCCGGCCCTGCGCCAGGCCATCGGCCAGTGGTGCGAGCGGCGCTTCGGCGTGCCGGCCGGCTGGCTGGACGCCGACCGCCATATCCTGCCGGTCAACGGCACCCGTGAGGCGCTGTTCGCCTTCACCCAGGCCGTGGTCGATCGCTCCGCGGACGGCCTGGTGGTCAGCCCCAACCCGTTCTACCAGATCTACGAAGGCGCGGCCCTGCTGGCCGGCGCCACCCCGCACTACCTGCCCTGCCTGGAAAACAACGGTTTCAACCCGGACTTCGACGCCGTGCCGGCCGACGTCTGGAAACGTTGCCAGATCCTGTTCCTGTGCTCCCCGGGCAACCCCACTGGCGCCCTGGTGCCGATGGACACCCTGAAAAAGCTGATCGCCCTGGCCGACGAGCACGACTTCGTGATCGCCGCCGACGAGTGCTACAGCGAGCTGTACTTCGACGAGGAAGCGCCACCACCGGGCCTGCTCAGCGCCTGCGCGGCACTGGGCCGAAATGACTTCAAGCGCTGCGTGGTGTTCCATAGCCTGTCCAAGCGCTCCAACTTGCCGGGCTTGCGCTCGGGCTTCGTCGCCGGCGACGCCGAAATCATCAAGCCGTTCCTGCTGTACCGCACCTACCACGGCTGCGCCATGCCGGTGCAGACCCAGCTGGCCAGCATCGCCGCCTGGCAGGACGAGGCCCATGTGCGCGAAAACCGCGACCAGTACCGCGCCAAGTACGACGCCGTGCTCGACATCCTGCAGCCGGTGCTCGATGTGCAACGCCCGGACGGCAGTTTCTACCTGTGGGCCAAGGTACCGGGCAGCGATGCCGACTTCACCCGCGACCTGTTCGAGGCCGAGCATGTGACCGTGGTGCCGGGTTCGTACCTGTCCCGCGAAGTAGACGGCGTCAATCCGGGAGCCGGGCGCGTGCGCATGGCCCTGGTCGCGCCGCTGGCCGAGTGCATCGAGGCGGCCGAGCGGATTCGCGCGTTCCTGGGCCGCTGATGGCAGGCGCCCCTCCTCACAGGGGGGCGCAATCTCTATCGAGACAAGCATTAAGTACCGTCGGTGCAGAACGCCGGCGACCGATAGTTGGCACCTCTCAACCCCTGAAGGTGCACAACCATGTCCGATACTCTCGTGGCAAACACGATCTACCGTCTACGCCAGAAGCTGCATCTGCCCCAGGCGATGAAGCCGCGCAAGAAACGCTCGGTGGCCGATCACTCTGCATTCTGGCGCCCCGGCCAGACACTCAGGATCTCGTTCATCGGCACGCCATGCCCGTGGCTCAAGAAATCGATTTTCGACACCGCGTGCCAATGGCTGAAATATGCCAATCTGAACTTCGAGCTCCTCGACAACGATGTCGACAAAGCCGAGATCCGCATCCAGACCGATGTGCAGGAAGGCGTGAATTTCAGTTTCCTGGGCAACCAGGCCTTGGACGTGGACGGTGCCACCATGGCATTGGGGGTCAAGCTGTCGGACCCGCTGTTCGAGCCGTTCGTACTGCATGAATTCGGACACGCATTGGGGATGGAGCATGAGCACCAACACCCGAGGGCCAACATACCCTGGGACCTGGACGCGGTGCGCCAAATGCTGGCCGTGGTCCTGGCCGAAGAGGCCAACAACCCGAATGACCTCGAGGACCTGATCGAAGAGGACCTTGCCACTCAGTTCCTGCCCTTGCCCGACAACGGCGACCTGCTCATCCTGCCCTATGACAGGCGGTCGATCATGCACTACCGCATCAGGCAGAAACTCACGCGCCACGCGTTCAAGCGTAGCCATAACCTGAAAATCAGCAAAAAGGACAAGCGCTTCATGCGCCTGGTCTATCCGGCTTCATGCAAATAACTAGCGGACCTGCCCGAGGTTGGCCTCGCTCAGGTCCAGCTCGCCTAGCACCTGACGCACCACTTCGTCCCCGACCAGGTGCTGGCGATGCAACTCGTACAACTCCAGCCGCTGCGCACGCAGGGCCCGCAGGCGCAAACGACGTTCGAGCAGATCCATCTGCTCGGCCAGCGCCCGGGCCTCGGCGCTGTCGTTGTAGCTGTCCAGCTCATCGCGGTACTCGGCCATCAGCCGCGCCTTGAGCTCGGTGGCCAGGGTCGCCTGGGCGGCATCCTGCGGCGCGTTGGCATCGATCACCTCCTCGGCCTCAAGCGCATGGATCGCCGCCTCGGCGGTGCGCCGCCAGGCCTCCTGCACCTCCTGGTGCAAGCGCTCGTCCGGGCTCTTGGTCACCCCGCGCAGCAAGAGAGGCAAGGCAATACAGGCGCTGACCAGCGACAGCAAAATCACTCCGGCGGCGATGAAGATGAGCAGGTCGCGCTCGGGGAACACCTTGCCTGCGCCGATCAGCAGCGGCACCGACATCACACCCGCCAGGGTAACAGCACCACGTACACCGCCCAGGGTCAGCAACCAGCAGGAGCGCGCGGTCGGCATCAGCACCAGCGCAGGCTTGCCGCGCCAGCGTCTGACCACGCCGATAGCCCGCCAGATGCTCTGCACCCAGATGAACCGCAACAGCACCAGCGCAGCGAAGATCGCCACCACATCCAGGCAGCGCCAGGCCAAAGTCGTCCAGGCTGCGGCTTCGTCGGTCACCACTGCCTTGATGATGTCCGGCAATTGCAGCCCCAGCAGCAGGAAGATCAGGCCGTTGAAGGCAAACTCCAGCAGCGACCAGACACTGCGATTGAGCAGGCGCGTGCTGGTCTGCCGGGGCAGCAGGTCCAGCCAGCTCTGCATCATCCCGGCGGCCACCGCCGAGAGAATGCCGGATACGCCGAGCCGTTCGGCCAGTACGTAGGCGGCAAAGGGCAGCAGCAGCATGAACACCACGTGAGTCGCCGGGTCGTCCCAGCCGCGGGTGATCATCCACATACGCAGGCGCCCGACCAGCCAGCTCAGCGCCACCCCCACCGCCAGGCCGCCGAGGGCGACCAGGACGAAGGTCAGGCTGGCCTCGGTCAACGAGAACACCCCGGTGATCGCCGCCACCAGGGCGAACTTGAAGGTCACCAGGCCCGAGGCGTCATTCATCAGCGCCTCGCCCTGAAGCATGTGCATCAGCGGTGTCGGCAGGCGGTCCTGGGTGATGGCCGAGACGGCCACGGCGTCGGTCGGCGACAGCACCGCCGCCAGGGCGAAGGCCACCGCCAGCGGAATGCTCGGCAACAGCCAGTGAATGAAGTAGCCGGCGCCAACCACGGTGAACAGCACCAACCCCACCGCCAGGGCCACCACGGGCCCGCGGATGCGCCACAGTTCGCGCTTGGGCATGCGCCAGCCGTCGGCGAACAGCAGCGGCGGCAGGAACAGGAAAAGAAACAGCTCCGGGTCCAGCGCCACGTGCAGGCCCAGGGTCGGCCAGGCCAGTAACGCGCCGGCGCCAATCTGCACCAGCGGCAGCGGCAGCGGCAGCACCCGCCCGACCAGTTTCGACACGCTCACCAGCATCAGCAGGATTAGAACGGTATAGGCTGACTGCATCGGCGAGCTTCCTGTTTGATCGGAGAAACCACAGCGAGGCGAAACATCGCCATTGAAACAATATGTTAGCGGGGACTCGCTATCGTGGGCCGCTGCACGATAGTCGCAGCCTGGCCGGGAATGTGTAACACAATGCTACACGAGAAGCGGTGAAACACATCGGCGTCGCCTTCCAGCCCGCAGCCGTGGCGCCAGCCCCATCGATACCGCATAATCGGCCCACCCAATCTTCAAGGAGCATCGGGGAAGCCCGGCCCGACCAGGCGGCCCCAGGCATTCAATGGCTTACACTCTCTACGGCATCAAAGCCTGCGACACCATGAAAAAGGCCCGCACCTGGCTTGAAGACAAGGCCATCGGCTACGACTTCCACGACTACAAGACCCAGGGCATCGACCGCGACAGCCTGAACCGCTGGTGCGACGAGCATGGCTGGGAAGTCGTGCTGAACCGCGCCGGGACCACCTTCCGCAAGCTCGACGACGCCAGCAAGGCCGACCTCGACCAGGCCAAGGCCGTCGAACTGATGCTCGCCCAACCGTCGATGATCAAGCGCCCGGTGCTCGACCTCGGCGAACGCACGCTGGTCGGCTTCAAGCCCGACCTGTACGCCGCGGCGCTGGCCTGATCCCGCATTACGCTCCATCCCCTTTTTGTACGAGGTAATCGCATGTCTCAATCGCTGTTCAGCCTGGCCTTCGGTGTCGGCACCCAGAACCGCCAGGGCGCCTGGCTGGAAGTCTTCTACGCACAACCCGTGCTCAAGCCATCCGCCGAGCTGGTCGCAGCCGTCGCGCCAGTGCTGGGCTACGAAGGGGGCAACCAGGCCATCGCCTTCACCACCGCCCAGGCCGCCCAACTGGCCGACGCACTCAAGGGCGTCGATGCCGCCCAGGCCGCCCTGCTGACCCGTCTGGCCGAAAGCCACAAGCCGCTGGTCGCCACCCTGCTGGCCGAAGACGGCGCCCTGACCTCCACCCCCGAGGCCTACCTCAAGCTGCACCTGCTGTCGCACCGCCTGGTCAAGCCGCACGGCGTGTCGCTGGCCGGTATCTTCCCCCTGCTGCCGAACGTCGCCTGGACCAACCAGGGCGCGGTCGACCTGGCCGAGCTGGCCGAGTTGCAACTGGAAGCGCGCCTGAAAGGCGAACTGCTGGAAGTGTTCTCGGTGGACAAGTTCCCGAAGATGACCGACTACGTCGTGCCGGCCGGCGTGCGTATCGCCGACACCGCCCGCGTGCGCCTGGGCGCCTACATCGGCGAAGGCACCACCATCATGCACGAAGGTTTCGTCAACTTTAACGCCGGCACTGAAGGCCCGGGCATGATCGAAGGCCGCGTCTCCGCCGGCGTATTCGTCGGCAAGGGTTCGGACCTGGGCGGCGGCTGCTCGACCATGGGCACCCTTTCCGGTGGCGGCAACATCGTCATCAAGGTCGGCGAAGGCTGCCTGATCGGCGCCAACGCCGGCATCGGCATCCCGCTGGGCGACCGCAACACCGTCGAGGCCGGCCTGTACATCACTGCCGGCACCAAGGTGAATCTGCTGGACGAGAACAACCAGCTGGTCAAGGTGGTCAAGGCCCGCGACCTGGCCGGCCAGACCGACCTGCTGTTCCGTCGCAACTCGCTCAATGGCGCGGTAGAGTGCAAGACCCACAAGTCAGCCATCGAGCTGAACGAGGCGCTGCACGCGCACAACTGAGAACCCGCCTGGGTTTGAAGTGATAAGATCGGGTCTGCTCCCAGGTTTTGCCTGTGAGCAGACCCGATTTTTCTTTCCAGGCCCCGCTAATATGTTCCAGCCCTCCCCCTGGCGTGCCGATTTCCCCGCCATCGGCGCCCTGCAACGGCAGCACCAGACCTACCTGGACAGCGCCGCCACCACCCAGAAGCCCCAGGCTCTGCTGGATGCCCTGGGCCATTACTATGGCCATGGCGCCGCCAACGTGCACCGCGCCCAGCACCTGCCCGGCGCCCTGGCCACCCAGGCATTCGAGGGCACACGTGACAAGGTCGCCGCCTGGCTCAATGCCGCCGACGCGCGGCAGATCGTCTTCACCCATGGTGCTACCTCGGCCCTGAACTTGCTGGCCTATGGCCTGGAGCACCGCTTCGAGGCCGGTGACGAAATCGCCGTCAGCGGCCTGGAACACCACGCCAACCTGCTGCCCTGGCAACAACTGGCGCACCGACGTCAACTGCGCCTGGTGATCCTGCCGGTGAACGACCTGGGGCATGTAGACCTGGAGCAAGCTCTGCAACTGATCGGCCCACGCACTCGCGTGCTCGCGATCAGCCAGCTGTCCAATGTGCTGGGGACCTGGCAGCCGCTGGCGCCGTTGCTGGCCCACGCCCGCGCCCAAGGCGCGCTGAGCGTGGTCGATGGCGCCCAGGGCGTGGTCCACGGTCGCCACGATGTGCAGCAGCTGGACTGCGACTTCTATG
Source organism: Pseudomonas sp. TE6283 (assembly GCF_054060555.1). Classification (NCBI taxonomy): domain Bacteria; kingdom Pseudomonadati; phylum Pseudomonadota; class Gammaproteobacteria; order Pseudomonadales; family Pseudomonadaceae; genus Pseudomonas; species Pseudomonas sp. TE6283. Next base: position 16,212 of record NZ_JBSSDH010000017.1, on the reverse strand, counting down.
TGTTCTCCAGCCACAAGCTGTACGGTCCGGATGGCGTGGGCGTGCTGTACGGTCGCCAGCAGGCGCTGGCACTGCTGCGCCACTGGCAGTATGGCGGCGAGATGGTGCAGTTGGCGGACTACCACGACGCCAGCTTCCGTCCGGCACCGCTGGGCTTCGAAGCCGGCACGCCGCCGATCGCCGGCGTCATTAGCCTGGGCGCCACCCTGGACTACCTGGCCAGCCTCGACGCCAACGCGGTGGTTGCCCATGAGTCCACCCTGCACCAACACCTGGTACGCGGCCTGGCTGATCGCGAAGGGGTTCGTCTGCTCGGCGCGCCCCAGGTGGCGCTGGCCAGTTTCGTCATTGATGGGGTGCACAACGCCGATATTGCCCACCTGCTGACCGAACAGGGCATCGCCGTGCGCGCCGGGCATCACTGCGCCATGCCGCTGCTCAGGCATCTGGGCCTGGACGGCGCGATCCGCGTGTCGCTGGGGCTTTATAGCGACAGCGACGACCTGCAACGGTTCTTCGACGCACTCGATCAGGGCCTGGAGCTGCTGCGATGAGCCTGTCGGCCGAGGCCAGCCGGGCGCTGGAGAGCTTCAAGCAAGCACGCGGTTGGGAGCAGCGGGCGCGGTTGCTGATGCAATGGGGTGATCGGCTGGAGCCGCTGGACGACAGCGAGAAGATCGAGGCCAACCGGGTGCATGGCTGCGAGAGCCTGGTGTGGCTGGTGGCCCACCAAGAAAAGGGTCATTGGCATTTCAAAGCCGCTAGTGATGCAAGGCTGTTGCGCGGTTTGCTGGCACTGCTGCTGGTGCGGGTGCAGGGCTTGGCGAGCGATCGATTGGCAGCGCTCGACCTGAGCGCCTGGTTTACCCAGTTGGGGCTTGAGCGGCAGTTGTCTCCGTCGCGCAGCAATGGGCTGCATGCGGTGCTGCTGAAGATGGCCGAACTGGCGACCGCTCAATAAATCCAAGGCCGCTCCTACAGGGCCTTGATCCGTTCAGAAGGGCGCCGCGCACCCGCCACCAGCTTCTCCACGGCCTTGCTCGCCGCGACCATGCCGAAGGTCGCGGTCACCATCATCACCGCGCCGAATCCACCGGCGCAGTCCAGGCGCACGCCTTCACCGACAAAGCTCTTCTGCAGGCACACGCTGCCGTCCCCCTTGGGGTAGCGCAGCTGTTCGCTGGAAAACACGCACGGCACGCCATAGTTGCGGCTGGTGTTGCGCGAGAAATTGTAGTCCCGACGCAGGGTCGAGCGCACCCGTGAAGCCAGCGGATCGTTGAAGGTCTTGTTGAGGTCGCCGATCTGGATCTGGGTCGGATCGATCTGCCCGCCGGCGCCACCGGTGGTGACGATGGCGATCTTGCGGCGGCGGCACCAGGCGATCAGCGCCGCCTTGGCCATCACGCTGTCGATGCAGTCGATCACGCAGTCCATCTGCTCGGTGATGTACTCGGCCATGGTCTCGCGGGTGACGAAATCGGCCACCGCGTGCACCGTGCAGGCCGGGTTGATCGCCCGCAGGCGCTCGGCCATCACCTCGACCTTGGCCCGGCCGACCTGGCCTTCGAGGGCGTGAGCCTGGCGGTTGGTGTTGCTCACGCAGACATCGTCCAGGTCGAACAGGCTGATCTCGCCCACGCCGCTGCGAGCAAGCGCTTCGGCCGCCCACGAACCGACGCCGCCGATGCCGACGATGGCCACATGGGCCTGGCGCAAGCGTTGCAAGCCGTCGTCACCGTAGAGCCGGGCGACGCCGGCAAAGCGTGGATCTTCTGTACTCATGCTGATACCCCGAAAAAACCGGCGCGCATTATAGGCCAAGCCATGGGTTCGCGGGCAAAGCGCACCACCCGATCATGCCGCCAGGGCATGCCAGAGCGGCCACGGGTTGGAAAAAGTCCTACCAAGCCTGCTTTAATGTCCTATCAAGTAACTATATCTGGACGACAGGCAGGCGGACTGAGAACTACATCCCCTGCCGACAATCCAACGGGTTACCTTCCCCGGAATCCGTGGACCCACGCCCCAGCGGCTACGCCTCGCGCCCCTCTTCGGAACCTCGAACACCTATGTCATCACGCAAATTCGGTCTCAACCTGGTAGTGGTCCTGGCCATCGCCGCGCTGTTCACCGGGTTCTGGGCCTTGATCAACCGCCCGGTATCCGCCCCCGCCTGGCCGGAACAGATTTCCGGTTTTTCCTACTCGCCCTTCCGTCTCGGCCAAAGCCCGCAGAAGGGCCAGTACCCCAGCGAGGATGAGATCCGCCAGGACCTTGAGCAACTGAACAAGCTGACCGACAACATCCGCATCTACACCGTCGAAGGTACCCAGGCCGAGGTGCCGCGCCTGGCCGAGGAGCTTGGCCTGCGCGTCACCCTGGGGATCTGGATCAGCAACGACCAGGAACGCAACGAGCGGGAGATCGAAAAGGCCATCGGCCTGGCCAACACTTCGCGCAGCGTGGTGCGGGTGGTCGTCGGCAACGAGGCGTTGTTTCGCGAGGAAGTTACCGCCGAGCAGTTGATCGGCTACCTCGACCGGGTCCGTGCCGCGGTCAAGGTGCCGGTGACCACCAGTGAGCAGTGGCACATCTGGAAGGAGCACCCGGAGCTGGCGAAACACGTCGACCTGATCGCCGCGCACATCCTGCCCTACTGGGAATTCGTGCCCATGAAGGACTCGGTGCAGTTCGTCCTCGACCGCGCCCGCGAGTTGCGCAAGCAATTCCCACGCAAGCCGCTGCTGCTCTCGGAGGTCGGCTGGCCAAGCAACGGCCGCATGCGTGGCGGCGCCGACGCCACCCAGGCCGACCAGGCCATCTACCTGCGCACCCTGGTCAACACCCTCAACCGCCGTGGCTACAACTACTTCGTCATCGAGGCCTACGACCAGCCGTGGAAGGCCAGTGACGAAGGCTCGGTGGGCGCCTACTGGGGCGTGTACAACGCCGAGCGCCAACAGAAATTCAACTTTGAAGGCCCGATCGTGGCCATCCCGCAATGGCGCGCCCTGGCCGTGGCCTCGGTGGTGCTGGCGATGATCGCCCTGGCCATCCTGCTGATCGACGGCTCGGCCCTGCGCCAGCGCGGGCGTACCTTCCTCACCTTCATCACCTTCCTGTGCGGGTCGGTGCTGGTGTGGATCGCCTACGACTACAGCCAGCAGTACAGCACCTGGTTCAGCCTCACCGTGGGTGTGCTGCTGGCACTGGGCGCCCTCGGGGTGTTCATCGTGCTGCTGACCGAGGCCCACGAACTGGCCGAGGCGGTGTGGATTCACAAGCGACGGCGGGAATTCCTGCCCGTGCAGGGTGACAGCGCCTACCGGCCGAAGGTCTCGGTACATGTGCCGTGCTACAACGAACCCCCGGAGATGGTGAAGCAGACCCTGGATGCCCTCGCCGCGCTGGACTACCCGGACTACGAAGTGCTGGTGATCGACAACAACACCAAGGACCCAGCCGTGTGGGAACCGCTCAAGGCCCACTGCGAGAAGCTCGGCGAGCGCTTCAGGTTCTTCCATGTCGCGCCGCTGGCCGGCTTCAAGGGCGGCGCGCTGAACTACCTGATCCCGCACACGGCCAAGGACGCCGAGGTGATCGCGGTGATCGACTCCGACTACTGTGTCGATCGCAACTGGCTCAAGCACATGGTGCCGCACTTCGCCGACCCGAAGATCGCCGTGGTGCAATCGCCCCAGGACTACCGCGACCAGCACGAGAGCGCCTTCAAGAAGCTGTGCTACAGCGAATACAAGGGCTTCTTCCATATCGGCATGGTCACCCGCAACGACCGTGACGCGATCATCCAGCACGGCACCATGACCATGACCAGGCGCAGCGTGCTCGAGGAACTGGGCTGGGCCGAGTGGTGCATCTGCGAGGATGCCGAGCTTGGCCTGCGCGTGTTCGAGAAGGGTCTGTCGGCGGCCTACGCCCACAACAGCTACGGCAAGGGCCTGATGCCCGACACCTTCATCGACTTCAAGAAGCAGCGCTTCCGCTGGGCCTACGGCGCCATCCAGATCATCAAGCACCACGCCGGCGCCCTGCTGCGTGGCAAGGGCAGCGAGCTGACCCGTGGCCAGCGCTACCACTTCCTGGCCGGCTGGCTGCCTTGGATTGCCGATGGCATGAACATTTTCTTCACCGTCGGCGCGCTGCTGTGGTCGGCGGCGATGATCATCGTGCCGCACCGGGTCGACCCGCCGCTGATGATGTTCGCCATTCCGCCGCTGGCGCTGTTCTTCTTCAAGGTCGGCAAGATCGTCTTCCTCTACCGCCGCGCGGTCGGCGTCAACCTGAAGGATGCCTTCGCCGCCGCGCTGGCGGGGCTGGCGCTGTCGCACACCATTGCCAAGGCGGTGCTGTACGGGTTCTTCACCAGCAGCATGCCGTTCTTCCGCACGCCAAAGAATGCCGACAGCCACGGTGTGCTGGTGGCGATCTCCGAGGCCCGCGAAGAGCTGTTCATCATGTTGTTGCTGTGGGGCGCTGCACTGGGGATCTACCTGGTGCAAGGGCTACCGAGTTCGGACATGCGCTTCTGGGTGGCGATGCTGCTGGTGCAGTCGTTGCCATACCTGGCGGCGCTGGTGATGGCGTTGCTGTCGTCGTTGCCCAAGCCCGCCGAGAAGGCCGCCGAAGCGCAACAGGCTTGAGATTGCCGGGGGCGCTGCGCGCCCCTTTCGCGACACAAGGCCGCTCCCACAGGATCACCGCAGCCCAGAAGGCCTGTGCAACTCCTGTGGGAGCGGCCTTGTGTCGCGAAAGGGCCGCACAGCGGCCCCATCGGCCCGTCAATTTGATATAAGATAACGCCCCTCAGTTTCCCGCCTTGCCATGCCCCGGAGTCCCTCAATGACGGCCCCAGCCGAGCTCTCGCCTACCCTGCAACTGGCCTGCGACCTGATCCGTCGCCCCTCGGTCACCCCGGTCGATGCCGACTGCCAGACCCAGATGATGAACCGCCTGGGCGCCGTCGGCTTCCAGCTCGAGCCGATGCGTATCGAAGACGTCGACAATTTCTGGGCCACCCATGGCACCCAGGATGGCCCGGTGCTGTGCTTCGCCGGCCACACCGACGTGGTTCCCACCGGCCCGGTGCAGCAGTGGCAGCATGAGCCGTTCGAGGCGCTGATCGATGCCGACGGCATGCTCTGCGGCCGTGGCGCCGCCGACATGAAGGGCAGCCTGGCGTCGATGGTGGTGGCCAGCGAGCGCTTCGTGCACGACTACCCGAACCACCGCGGCAAGGTTGCCTTCCTGATCACCAGCGACGAGGAAGGCCCGGCCCACCATGGCACCAAGGCCGTGGTCGAGCGCCTCAAGGCGCGCAACGAACGTCTGGACTGGTGCATCGTCGGCGAACCGTCCAGCACCACCCTGCTCGGTGATGTAGTGAAAAACGGCCGTCGCGGCTCACTCGGCGCCAAGCTGACCGTGCGCGGCAAGCAAGGCCACGTGGCCTACCCGCACCTGGCGCGCAACCCGATCCACCTGGCCGCGCCGGCCCTGGCGGAACTTGCCGCCGAGCACTGGGACGAAGGCAACGCGTTCTTCCCACCGACCAGCTTCCAGATCTCCAACCTCAACTCCGGCACCGGCGCCACCAACGTGGTCCCGGGCGAGCTGACCGCGCTGTTCAACTTCCGCTTCTCCACCGAATCGACGGTCGAGGGCCTGCAGCAACGCGTCGCGGCGATCCTCGACAGGCATCAGCTGGAATGGAGCATCGACTGGGCGCTGTCGGGCCTGCCGTTCCTCACCGAGCCGGGCGATCTGCTCGATGCGGTGTCGTCGAGCATCAAGGCGGTCACCGGTCGCGAGACCCGTCCGTCGACCAGCGGCGGCACTTCCGACGGCCGCTTCATCGCCACCATGGGCACCCAGGTGGTCGAGCTCGGTCCGGTCAACGCCACCATCCACCAGGTGGACGAACGCATCCTGGCCAGCGACCTCGACCTGCTCACCGAAATCTACTACCAGACCCTGGTGCGGTTGCTCGCCTGATGCTCGCCTGCCCACTCTGCCAGGCCCCCCTGGCGCGACTCGACAACGGCGTGGCCTGCCCCGCCGGCCACCGTTTCGACCGCGCCCGCCAGGGCTACCTGAACCTGCTGCCGGTGCAGCACAAGAACAGCCGCGATCCGGGCGATAACCAGGCCATGGTCGAAGCCCGCCGCGATTTCCTCGACGCCGGCCACTACGCGCCGGTGGCCCGGCGCCTGGCGCAACTGGCCGCCGAGCGCCAGCCACAGGCCTGGCTGGACATCGGCTGCGGCGAAGGCTACTACACCGCGCAAATCGCCCAGGCCCTGCCGGCGGCCGACGGCTACGCACTGGATATCTCCCGCGAGGCGGTCAAGCGCGCCTGCCGCCGCGCCCCCGAAGTGACCTGGATGGTCGCCAGCATGGCCCGCGTGCCCATGGCCGATGCCAGCTGCGGCTTCATCACCAGCGTGTTCAGCCCGCTCGACTGGCAGGAGGCCAAGCGCCTGCTGGCACCCGGCGGCGGCCTGATGCGGGTCGGCCCGACCAGCGGCCACCTGATGGAACTGCGCGAGGTGCTCTACGATGAAGTGCGCCCTTACGCCGACGACAAGCACCTGGCCCTGGTCCCCGAAGGCATGGCCCACGCCCACGGCGAGATTCTCGAGTTCCGCCTGAGCCTGGCCGACGCCAAGGCCCGCGCCGACCTGCTGGCCATGACCCCGCACGGCTGGCGCGCCAGCGCCGAGAAGCGCGCGCGGGTGATCGACCAGCCCGAACCCTTCGAGGTCACCGTTTCCATGCGTTATGACTATTTCGTGCGCCAAGACTGAGCACACTGGAGCCCCCCATGCGTCAACCCGATATCGAGATCTACCTCAAGGACGACGACGTCGACCACAAGCAGATCGCCGACTGGCTCACCCAGGCCCTGGGGCCGTGCAGCGAATGGAAGCAGAAGGGCCAGACCTTCAAGTGCACGGCCGGTAACATTCCGGTCACTTGGTTACCGAAGGCTGTGGGAAAATGGAACAGCCTGTACCTGGAAAGCGACCAGACCCCGTGGGCCGACGACATCGCCTGCGCCCGGGCGGCATTCGCCGCGCTCAACGTCGAAGTGCGTTGCGCGCCAGGCAGCTGGACGGAGGAGGACGGTGAAGAAGATGCCGATCGCTGGATCCGCATCAGCGCCGACGGTGAACAGGAAATCACCTGGCGCACGCACTGAAATTGTTCGCATCAGGCTGCAAGTTCCACGGTCAACTTGCAGCTTGAGCGTCAAGCCTCGAGGCTCAGAGCCCTACCACGTCCTCGGCCTGCAGGCCTTTCTGGCCTTGCACGAGGGCGTACTCGACCTGCTGCCCTTCGACCAGGGTGCGATGCCCCTCACCGCGGATAGCCCGATAGTGGACGAACACGTCCGCACCACCTTCGCGCTGAATGAAGCCATAACCCTTGGCATCGTTGAACCACTTCACATTCCCAGTCTCACGAGACGACATCTGAACTACTCCGGATTTTTATTTTGAAGATCGCCTTGCTGGCGCGGGTTCACCGTCCGCGCCGACGCAGCTTGCACAAATATCCTGCAAGCGGCAGGCCGAGTATATGACAGGGAACAAAAAAAATTCATGACAGGGTCATTTTTGGCCGAATTTTGCTGAACTTACGCAGATACGGCAGACTAACAGGCTGTAAAACAAACTTTCACCCAGGGCCCCACCCCATGACCCGTTCTCCCCTGCGCCGCCTCATCTTCGGCGCCCTGCGTCGCGTTCTCTACCTGTGGGTGCGCTCCGAAACCATCAACCAATCCTCGCTGACGCTCAAGCTCGACCGCAGCCGACCGGTGTTCTACGCCCTCTCCTCGCCGTCGCTCACCGACCTGGCCGTGATCGACCACGAGTGCACCAAGGCGGGGCTGCCACGCCCGGTGCTGCCGGTGGCTGTCGGCCCGCTGCAGGAGCCCGCGGCGTTCTTCTACCTGACCCCCGAGCCTGACTGGCTCGGCCGCCAGGACAAACGCGGCGCGCCACCGACGCTCGAGCGCCTGGTCGCGGCGATCAGCCAGCACGCCGAGGAAGACGCGCAGATCATTCCGGTCAGCGTGTTCTGGGGCCAGACCCCCGCCAGCGAGTCGAGCCCGTGGAAGCTGCTGTTCGCCGACAGCTGGGCCGTCACCGGCCGCCTGCGCCGCCTGCTCAGCGTGCTGATCCTGGGGCGCAAGACCCGGGTGCAGTTCTCCGCGCCGATCCACCTGCGCGAACTGGTGCAGCACAACAAGGGCCACGAGCGCACAGTGCGCATGGCCCAGCGCATGATGCGCGTGCATTTCCGCAACCTGAAGACCGCGGTGATCGGCCCCGACATCTCGCACCGACGCAACCTGGTCAAGGGCCTGGTGCACGACCCGCTGGTGCGCCAGGCCATCAGCGACGAGGCCGACCGCGAGAAGATCCCCTACGCCAAGGCCGAGGCCAAGGCGCTGCACTACGGCAACGAGATCGCCTCGGACTACACCTACACCGCCATCCGCTTCCTCGAAGTGGTGCTCAGCTGGTTCTGGAACAAGATCTACGACGGCATCAAGGTCAACCACATCGAGCAGGTGCAGGGCATCGCCCCCGGCCACGAGGTGATCTACGTGCCCTGCCACCGCAGCCACATCGACTACCTGCTGCTGTCCTACCTGCTGTTCCGCAATGGCCTGACGCCGCCGCACATCGCCGCCGGCATCAACCTCAACATGCCGGTGATCGGCGGCCTGCTGCGCCGCGGCGGCGCCTTCTTCATGCGCCGCACGTTCAAGGGCAACCCGCTGTACACCGCAGTGTTCAACGAGTACCTGCACACCCTGTTCACCAAGGGTTTCCCGGTGGAGTACTTCGTCGAGGGCGGCCGTTCGCGCACCGGGCGCATGCTGCAGCCGCGCACCGGCATGCTGGCGATCACCCTGCGCAGCTTCCTGCGCTCCTCGCGCACGCCGATCGTCTTCGTCCCGGTGTACATCGGCTACGAGCGGGTGCTCGAAGGCCGCACCTACCTGGGCGAACTGCGCGGCGCCAGCAAGAAGAAAGAATCGATCTTCGACATCTTCAAGGTCATCGGCGCGCTCAAGCAGCGCTTCGGCCAGGTCTACGTCAACTTCGGCGAGCCGATCCGCCTCAATAGTTTCCTCGACGAACAGCAGCCCGGCTGGCGCGATCAGCCGCTCGCCCCGCAGTTCCGCCCGGCCTGGCTCAACGACACCACCACCCGCCTGGGCGAGACGGTGGCCCGTCACCTGAACGAAGCCGCGGCGATCAACCCGGTCAACCTGGTGGCCCTGGCCCTGCTGTCGACCAGCCGCCTGGCCCTGGACGAGCGCGCCCTGACCCGCGTGCTCGACCTGTACCTGACCCTGCTGCGCCAGGTGCCCTACTCGCCACACACCACCCTGCCCGATGGCGACGGCAAGGCGCTGATCGACCATGTGCTGGGCATGGACCTGCTGGCCGAGCAGAAGGATGCGCTGGGTCGCATCCTCTACCTGGACGAAGCCAACGCGGTGCTGATGACCTACTACCGCAATAACGTGCTGCACATCTTCGCCCTGCCGGGGCTGCTGGCGAGCTTCTTCCTCAGCAGCTCGCGCATGAGCCGCGACCTGCTGGGCCAGTACGTACGAGCGCTGTATCCGTACCTGCAGGCCGAGCTGTTCCTGCGCTGGACGCCCGAGCAACTGGACGAGGTGATCGACCAATGGCTGACAGCGCTGGTCGAGCAGGGGCTGCTGCGCAGGGAGCAGGACATCTACATGCGCCCGGCCCCCAGCTCGCGGCAGTTCGTCCTGCTGACGCTGCTGGCGCGCACCATCACCCAGACCCTGCAGCGCTTCTACATGGCCACCTCGTTGCTGCTCAACAGCGGCCAACACACGTTGAGCGCCGAGGAGCTGGAGGAGCTGTGTGTGATGATGGCCCAGCGCCTGTCGATCCTGCATGGCCTGAACGCCCCGGAGTTCTTCGACAAGACCCTGTTCCGCCACTTCATCCAGACCCTGGTGCGCGAGGGCGTGCTGCAGCCGGACACCGATGGCAAGCTGGGCTACCACGACAAGCTCGCCGAGCTGGCCGAAGGCGTGGCCAAGCGGGTACTGTCGGCGGAGCTGCGCCTGTCGATCCGCCAGGTAGCCTTGCACCGCGATGAAACACCGGAACCTGTGGCGGTTGAGTGAACTGGCCCGATCCCGGTCTACCCGATACGCTGAACCTGCTCCATTCTGCCCATAAGGAAATCCCCATGATTCGCTCCTCCTTGCGCTTCACCACCCTGTGCGCCGGCCTGCTGCTGTCGGCCAGCGCCCTGGCCCTGTCGCTGGGCGACCTGTCCCAGAGCGACGCCTCCGGCGGCCTGAAGGACGCCCTCACCCAAGGCGCGCAGATCGCCGTCAAGCAACTGAGCACCCCCGGCGGTTTCAGCAACAACCCCGACGTGCGCATCGAACTGCCGGGCAACCTCGGCAAGGCCGCCAAGGCCATGAAGATGTTCGGCAAGGGTGAGCAGGTCGAAGCCCTGGAAACCAGCATGAACAAGGCAGCCGAGGCCGCAGTGCCGCAAGCCCAGGCGATCCTGGTGGACGCGGTGAAGAAGATGACCGTGACCGATGCCAAGGGCATCCTCAGCGGCGGCCAGGACTCGGCCACCCAGTACCTGAACAAGAGCAGCCGCGAGCAGATCCGCGCCAAGTTCCTGCCGATCGTCAAGCAGGCCACCGACAAGGTCGGCCTGGCCCAGCAGTACAACAACTTCGCCGGGCAGGCCGCAGGCCTGGGCGTTGTCGACGCCAAGAGCGCCAACATCGAGAGCTACGTGACCGAGAAAGCCTTGGACGGGCTGTTCGAGATGATCGCCAAGCAGGAAGAGAGCATTCGCCAGAACCCGGCCGGTGCCGCGACCAGCCTGGCCAAGAAGGTGTTCGGCGCACTCTGAGGCGTCGGTTCCGATCGCGGGTCAAGCCCGCTCCCACCGTGGGAGCGGGCTTGACCCGCGATGTTGTCAGTCCTTCCTGACCCTGAACCACGCCGCATACAACGCCGGCAGGAACAGCAGGGTCAACACCGTGGCGACGATCAACCCACCCATGATCGCCACCGCCATCGGCCCGTAGAACACGCTCCTCGACAGCGGAATCATCGCCAGCACCGCCGCCAGCGCGGTCAGCACGATCGGCCGGAAGCGCCGCACCGTGGCCTCGATGATCGCCTGCCAACGCTCCATCCCGGCGGCGATATCCTGTTCGATCTGGTCTACCAGGATCACCGAGTTGCGCATGATCATCCCCGCCAGGGCGATGGTCCCGAGCATGGCGACGAAGCCGAACGGCTGGCGGAACACCAGCAGGAACAGGGTCACGCCGATCAGCCCCAGGGGCGCGGTGAGGAACACCATGAACATCCGCGAGAAACTGCGCAGCTGGATCATCAGCAGGCTCAGCACCACCACGATGAACAAGGGCATGCCAGCGTTCACCGAGCGCTGGCCACGCTCGGAGTCCTCCACTGTGCCGCCCACTTCCAGCAGGTAGCCATCGGGCAACTCGCCCTTGATCTGGGCCAGAGTCGGCTGGATCTGCTTGACCAGGGTCGCCGGCTGCTCCTTGTCGTAGATATCGGCGCGCACGGTGACAGTGGGCAGGCGGTTACGGTGCCAGATGATGCCTTCCTCGAAGCCGTATTCCAGGGTCGCCACCTGCGACAGGGCCACGCTCTGGCCGTTGTCGGTGGGCACCGCCAGGCTGCCCAGGTTACCCAGCTCGCGCCGCTCCTCCGGGGTGCCGCGCAGGAGGATCTCGATCAGCTCGTTGTCCTCGCGGTACTGGCTGACGTTGCTGCCGGTCAGCGAGCTCTGCAGGAAGCTCGACAGCTGCGCGGTGCTCACCCCCAGCGCCCGGGCACGGTCCTGGTCGATATCCAGGTACACCGCCTTGCTCGGCTCTTCCCAGTCCAGGTGCACGTTGACCACATGGGGGTTCTCGCGCACCTTGGCCGCCACCTCGCGGGCCAGGGTGCGGACCTTCTCGATGTGCTCGCCGGTGACGCGGAACTGCACCGGATAGCCCACGGGCGGGCCGTTCTCCAGGCGCGTGACCCGCGAGCGCAGGTCGGGGAACTGCTGGTCGAGGGTGCCGATCAGCCAGCTGCGCAGACGCTCACGGTCCTCCAGCGACTTGGCCAGCACCACGAACTGGGCAAAGCTCGCCGCCGGCAGTTGCTGGTCCAGCGGCAGGTAGAAACGCGGCGAGCCGGTGCCGACGTAGGCGACGTAATTGGCGATGCCGTCCTGCTGCTTGAGCAGCGCCTCCAGCTGCTTGACCCGTTCGGCGGTGTTGTTCAGCGAAGCGCCTTCGGCCAGTTTCAGGTCGACCATCAGCTCCGGCCGGCCGGAGGCCGGGAAGAACTGCTGCGGCACGAAACGGAACAGCAGGATGCTGCCGACGAATGCGGCGATGGTCAGCACGATCACCGTCTTGCGCCGCCGCACGCACCACTCCACCACCCGCCTGACGCGCTGGTAGAACGGCGTGGCATAGGGGTCGGGGGCATGCCCGTCGGCGCCATGGCGGGCCGCGTGAAGCTTGGCCAGGTCCGGTAACAGGCGCTCGCCCAGGTAAGGCACGAACACCACTGCGGCGACCCAGGAGGTCAGCAGGGCAATGGTCACCACCTGGAAGATCGAGCGGGTGTATTCCCCCGTGCTCGAGGCCGCCGTGGCGATCGGTAGGAAACCGGCGGCGGTGATCAGGGTGCCGGTGAGCATCGGGAACGCGGTACTGGTCCAGGCGTAGCTCGCAGCCTTGAGCCGGTCGTAGCCCTGCTCCATCTTGATCGCCATCATCTCCACCGCGATGATCGCATCGTCCACCAGCAGCCCCAGGGCCAGTACCAGCGCCCCCAGCGAGATCTTGTGCAGGCCGATGCCGAAGTAGTGCATGGCGGCGAAAGTCATGGCCAGTACCAGTGGGATCGCCAGCGCCACTACCAGGCCGGTACGCAGGCCCAGGGAGAAGAAGCTCACCAGCAGGACAATCGCCAGTGCCTCGATCAGCACCTGCACGAACTCGCCGACCCCGGCCTTCACCGCCGCCGGCTGGTCGGACACCTTGCGCAGTTCCATGCCCGCCGGCAGGCTCTGCGCCAGGCGGGCGAACTCGGTTTCCAGGGCCTTGCCGAGCACCAGGATGTCACCGCCGTCCTTCATCGACACCGCCAGGCCGATGGCATCCTCGCCCATGAAGCGCATGCGCGGCGCGGGTGGGTCGTTGAAGCCGCGCTGCACGTCGGCGACGTCGCCGATACGGAAGGTGCGGTCACCTACGCGGATGGGGAACTGGCGAATCTGCTCGACGCTGTCGAAGCGCCCGCTGACCCGCAGTTGCAGGCGCTCGCTGGGCGTCTCGAAGAAGCCTGCGGTACTCACCGCGTTCTGCTCGCGCAGCGCCTGCTGCACGGCGGCCAGCGGCACGCCCAGCGTGGCCAGCTTGACGTTGGACAGTTCGATCCAGACCTTCTCGTCCTGCAGGCCGATCAACTCGACCTTGCCCACGTCCTTGACCCGCTGCAATTGGATCTGGATACGGTCGGCGTAGTCCTTGAGCACGGCATAGTCGAAGCCGGCGCCGGTCAGGGCATAGATGTTGCCGAAGGTGGTGCCGAACTCGTCGTTGAAGAACGGCCCCTGCGCCTCGGGCGGCAGGGTGTGCTTGATGTCCGCGACTTTCTTGCGGATCTGGTACCACAGCTCGGGAATATCCGCGGAATGCATCGAGTCACGGGCCATGAAGGTGACCTGGGACTCACCGGGCCGCGAGAACGAGACGATCCGCTCGTACTCGCCGGTCTCCATGAGCTTCTTCTCGATGCGCTCGGTGACCTGGCGCGACACTTCCTCGGCGGTCGCCCCGGGCCACAGGGTGCGGATGACCATGGCCTTGAAGGTGAAGGGTGGATCTTCGCTCTGCCCCAGCTTGGTGTAGGACATGGCGCCGATCGCCGCCAGCAGGATCATCAGGAACAACACGATCTGGCGATTGCGCAGCGCCCAGGCGGAAAGGTTGAAACCCATCGGGACTTACTCCTTGGCCGCCAGGTTCACTTCACGATTGCTGCGGTCCACAGGCCGCACCTGTTGCCCTTCGCGCAGCACATGACCGCCCGCGGCGACCACCCAGTCGCCGGGCTGCAGTCCTTCGAGCACCGGCACGCTGTCGGCGCCATAGGCGCCCAGGCGCACCTGCGCACGCTCCAGGCGGTTATCCTTGCCGACCCGCCAGACATAGGCCTGCCCGGCCTCTGCGGTCACCGCCGAGAGCGGCACCGCCAGTGGCGAGCGTTCGGCATGATCGATGAACACCCGGGCGCTCTGGCCGAGCTCGGCCGGCGTGGCATTGGAGGTGAAGGCGATGCGTGCGGCAAAGGTCCGCGAACGTGGGTCCGCCGCCGGAGAGAGCTCGCGAATCAGTCCCTCGAAACGCCGGTCAGGATGCGACCACAGTTCCACGCTCACCGCCTGGCCGACGGCAAAGCGGGCGAACTGCTGCTCGGGCAGGCCGATGGCCACTTCGCGCTCACCGTCGGCGGCAAGGGTGAACACGGTCTGACCGGCGGCCACCACCTGGCCCACCTCGACCTGGCGCTTGGCGACCACCCCGGCCTGGGGCGCGCGCAGCACCGCGTACTCGGCCTGGTTGCCGGCCACTTCGAACTCGGCCCTGGCCTGCTTCAGCCGCGCCTGGCCGGCACGGTAGAGGTTCTCGGCGTTGTCGAACTGGGAACGACTGACCATCTGCCGGTCCAGCAGCTTCTGGTAGCGGTCGCGTTCGGCACGGACCAGCGCCAGGTTGGCCTCGGCCGCCGCCAGCTGGGCGCGGTTGGCCTCCAGTTGCAGGCGCACGTCCTGGGGATCGAGTTCGGCCAGCGGCTGCTCGGCCTTGACCCGCTGCCCCTCTTCCACCAGGCGCTTGCTGACCTTGCCGCCGATGCGAAACGCAAGCTCAGGCTCGAAGCGCGCGCGCACCTCGCCTGGATAGCTATCGGCCGAGGCCTGCGCGGGTTGCGGCTGGACCACCAGCGCCGGGCGCGGCGCGGCGGGTGGCGCGGCCTCCTGGCCGCAGGCGGAAAGCAGAAGCACGGCGGCTGCCGGCAGGGCGAGGGACAACGCACGACGCAACATGATGAATGACCTTTGGCAGAGGACGCATCGAATATTTATACTGGCGAGTATATTAAGTCAGCGAACCGGGCCGGGGAAGCGGGCGTGTCAGAGAAAATCCATATTAGCCTTGCGACGTATGCTGCAGCCGACACCTTCACGACCCGGTAAGATGTGCCTCTTTCACATTGAATGCGGTCCCCCATGTCCAACGACGCACCCATCGGCCCAGGCCGGCCAAAGGACCTGGCCAAGCGCGAGGCCATCCTCGAAGCCGCCAAGCACCTGTTCCTCAGCCTTGGCTATGCCAACACCAGCATGGATGCGGTCGCTGCGGCGGCAGGTGTTTCAAAGCTCACCGTCTACAGCCATTTCACCGACAAGCAGACGCTGTTCGGCGCTGCGGTCATGTCCACCTGCCAGAACCAGTTGCCTGACTTGATGTTCGAGTACCCGGAAGGGGTGGCGGTGGAGGATGTGCTGCTGAACATTGCCCGGGGGTTCCAGGCGCTCATCAGCAGTGACGAGGCGGTCAAGCTGAGTCGCCTGATCTTTGCCCTCGGTAGCCAGGATCCGGGGTTTGGGCAGTATTTCTACGAGGCGGGGCCGAAGCGGGTGATGGCCGGGATGGCGGCGCTGCTGCACTGTGTCGACCAGCGAGGGTTGCTGCGGATAGACAACCCGTTGCGGGCGGCGGAGCATTTCTTCTGCCTGGTCAAGGGGGCGCCGGATTATCGGTTGTTGCTGGGGTGTGCGCAGGCGCTGAGTGGGGATGAGGCTGAGGCGCATGTGCGGGAGGCTGTTGGGGTTTTTGTTCGGGCTTTTCGGGGGTAGTTCGGATTCGGGGTGATTGTTTTGATTTTTGCATGCTCATTCGTAGGCGATGTCGACATTTAGTCACCTTTTCGCCTTTACGGCGACCTACTTTTCTCTAGGGAAAAGTAGGCAAAACCGTTCCGCTCCGTTCATCCGGCCCCTACGCTGCGCTCCGGGGTCCCCTCGCTCCGTTCTTGCTCCCGGGAGGACCGC
>NZ_JBSSDH010000016.1:0-135017 GCF_054060555.1 Pseudomonas sp. TE6283 | reverse complement strand
GGCCACTTGTGATGCTGATAATCTTGGCGACTATCAGTCCATACTCACAAGCACCCACACGAATTGCTTGATTCAATTTGTTAAAGAGCGTTTGGTTAAGAGCGCTTCGTCTCAACCGAGGCGCGAATTCTACGCCTTCCTCATTTGCTGTCAAGCGTTTATTTTGAGGTTTTTAACGAATAACTCGTTCAACTTCAAACACTTGACTCGCTGCGATCTCTCGTAGCGGGAGGCAAATCATACAGCGTTACAACCTGCTGTCAACTGCCTTTTTCACCGCTGCCGATCAGATGATCGAAGCACCTCCGCAACCCTCTTCAACAATCAACCCATTGATATTCAAGGAGTTTTTCGTTCCGATGTCGCTGGAAGTGGGGCGCATTATAAGGGGATCTGAAAGCCCGTCAACCTTTTATTTCAAGAATATGAAAAGTATCCCGTCAGGGGCCGCCAGCCACTCGCCGCAACCTTCATCTACAACCCCAATCCCAACCTTGCCAACCCCTCCACCACTGCGCACTATATTGCACACCCTTGCGCGCACAATAACGGAAGCCTCCATGAACACCCCAAACCGCAGCCTGGCCGCCACACTGTTCCCCATCGGCCTGCTGCTGATCGCCATGGCCTCCATCCAGTCCGGAGCTTCGCTGGCCAAGAGCATGTTCCCCATCGTCGGCGCCCAAGGCACCACCGCCCTGCGGCTTATCTTCGCCAGCGTGATCATGCTCCTGTTGCTGCGCCCCTGGCGTGCCCGCCTGGATGCCAGCACCCTGCGCAGCGTGATTATCTACGGCATGGCCTTGGGCGGCATGAATTTCCTCTTCTATATGTCATTGCGCAGCGTGCCGCTGGGTATCGCTGTAGCCCTCGAGTTCACCGGGCCGCTGGCCGTGGCGCTATGGGCCTCGCGACGGGCACTGGACTTCCTGTGGATCGCCCTGGCGGTCGCCGGCCTGCTGCTGTTGATTCCCGTCGGCCAGACCGACGACGGGCTGGACCCGATCGGCGCCGGCTACGCCCTGGGGGCCGGCGTGTGCTGGGCGTTGTACATCCTCTACGGGCAAAAGGCCGGGGCCGAGAACGGTATCCAGACCGCGGCCTTGGGTGTGGTGATCGCAGCCCTGTTCGTCGCCCCGATTGGAATAGCCCACGCCGGCAGCGCCTTGCTGACACCCGCGCTGCTACCTGTGGCCCTGGGCGTGGCGATCCTGTCGACAGCTCTGCCTTACAGCCTGGAAATGGTCGCCTTGACCCGCATGCCCGCCCGTACCTTCGGCACACTGATGAGCATCGAGCCGGCCTTTGGCGCACTGTCCGGACTACTCTTCCTGGGCGAGAAGCTTACCCTTTGGCAATGGCTGGCAATCCTTGCCATCATCACTGCCTCTGTAGGTGCGACCCTGTCGATGAAACGGGATGCGGCACCGGCCGTGGCTGCCGACTGATTTGAGAAATATTTGCATTTAGAAGGTTTGCAAACCTTGTACCGCCCGCCGTGGCTGATTAAGCTGTCACCCAAATATAATCTTGACGCTATCTACTGAGCGGTACATGGACGCTGGGGACCATCAGGGAAGAGACAAAGCGCAAACCACAGGCCCGTGAGTGCAGTCGGGCAGAAAAAGGACAGGAATGAAACGTATTTTTCTCATCCTGGCCATCCTGGCCATCGCTGGATGCGCCGCGACAGCCAATACCGAGGTGAAGCGAGGGAAGAAGGGCCTGCATATCAACTGCTCGGGGCTCTCCTCGTCATGGGACAAGTGCTACAGCAAGGCCGCCAGCTCCTGCAGCAGCAAAGGCTACAAGGTCATCGCCCGGTCCGGCGACACCGACGAAGAACCCGGCGACTATGTGTTCGGCATCAACCCGGCCGGCTATACCAGCCGTAGCATGATCGTGATTTGCAAGTAACCGATAAACAAAGGGCAGCCAATGGCTGCCCTTTTTGTTAGCAGCACACCATGCTCACAGCGCGGCAGTGCGTCGCTCCAGCCACGCCAGCGCCTCGCCTTCCAGCAACGGCGCCAGTCGCTCCCGCACCGTCTGGTGGTAACGGTTCAACCAGGCGATATCTTCACTGCCCAGCGCTTCGACCAGCAGACAGCGGGTGTCGATTGGACACAGGGTCAAAGTCTCGAACGAAAGGAACTCACCGAACTCGCTGGTACCGGCCTCGCGGTTGACCACCAGGTTCTCGATCCGCACGCCCCACTGCCCCGGGCGGTAGGTGCCGGGCTCGATGGAACTGATCATGCCCGGCTGCATGGCCGTCTGCGGTGTGGCCGCGGCCTGGTAGGCAATCACTTGCGGGCCTTCGTGCACATTCATGAAATAGCCGACACCGTGACCGGTGCCATGGCCGTACTCGACCTGATCGGCCCAGATCGGTGCCCGGGCGATGGCGTCAAGCAGCGGCGAGAGTATCCCACGCGGGAACCTGGCCCGCGACAGGGCGATCATGCCCTTGAGCACCCGGGAGCAATCGGCCTTCTGCTCATGGCTCGGCTCGCCGATCGGCACCATCCGCGTAATATCGGTGGTCCCGCCCAGGTACTGGCCGCCCGAGTCGATCAACAGCAGGCCATTGCCCTCAATGACGGCATGGGACTCTTCGGTGGCGCGGTAGTGCGGCATTGCGCCGTTTGCATTGTAAGCCGCGATGGTCGAAAAGCTCAGCGACACAAAGCCAGGACGACGGGCACGGGCTGCGCTCAACTGGTCGTCGATGGTCAGTTCGGTGATCGGTTGCACGCCGAGGTTCGCTTCGAACCAGGCGAAGAATTCGCATAGCGCCGCGCCATCCTGCTCCATGGCCTGGCGAATATGAACGAGATCCCCTTCCTCCTTGCGCGATTTGCTCAGGGTGGTCGGGTTGATACTCTCAACCAGTCGCACCTGCTCGTGCAAATTGTCCAGCAGGCCGCGAGTAACCCGCGCCGGGTCCACCAGCAGACTGGCTGCTGCCGGAATCTCGGCCAACGCGTCGTTGACCTCGGCGTAGTCGCGGACCTCGATGCCATCGGCCGCCAGTACCTGGCGCAGATGGCCATCGACCTTGTCCCGCCCGACAAACAGGAACGCCTTGTCCTGGCTGACCAACGCGAAGGAAACGAACACGGGGTTGTAGGAGACATCGCTACCACGCAGGTTGAACAGCCAGGCGATATCGTCGAGGGTGGCGATAAAGTGCCAATCGGCGCCCTTTTCCCGCAGCGTGCTGCGCAGTTCAACGAGTTTTTGCGCACGGTTGACCGTGGCATGGGGTGGCAGGTGCTGGTAAACCGGATTACCCGGCAGCGAGGGGCGGTCAACCCATACCCGATCCAGCAGGTCGAGATCGGTGCGCAACGTCGAACCACGCGCCTGCAGGCGCTCGCCCAGTTGCCGCGCCGAGGCCAGGGCCATGACCGCGCCATCCACCGCGACCGTGCCGTCCACCTCCGTCCCCAGCCATTCCAGCGCCCCAGGCTGGCCGGGGCGCAGCTTCATCAGCTCGATACCACTGCCGACCAGCTCTTTTTCCGCCTGCTCCCAGTAACGGCTGTCAGCCCACAACCCGGCAAAGTCAGCCGTTACCACCAGCGTCCCCACCGAACCGAGGAAACCGGACAGCCACTGCCGCCCCTGCCAATAGCCCGGCAGGTACTCGGACAGGTGCGGGTCAGCCGAAGGCACCAACAGGGCATTCACGCCCTCCCGGGCCATGGCCTCGCGCACACGGGCAAGGCGTGCCGGGACGGATTCGTGAAGGGGGGACTGACTGTTCATGCGCACTCCTGCGGATAGGTGTCGACGGGTCCAAGGCGTTGATAATGAAACACCCGGCAGACGCCCGCAATCACCACGACCGTAACAAGGCATGCATTGCCCCAACTGCCCTGCCGACCGTCGATCCATCCCCCTGAACTAAACCGGCTACAGGCCTTCACAACCCTTACATACCGTGCGTACGCGAGGTAGGCCATGCCCCACTCACGCGAACCGAAAAGCGCCGTCGTGCTGCTCGACACCCGCGAGCACACTCCCGAGCACGAACGGGCGGTCCACCTGCAGATTGCCGATCACCTGGCCCTTCTGCTGGGTGTCGAGCGGGTCGAGCCATCGCCCACGCAGTCCGAAACGGCCGATTACTACTATGTACCGACCCAGACCCTGGTCGATGCGCAGCGGTACGCTGCGCTCGGCATCCACGACGAGCATGACCTGTTCGGTGGCATGGTCAGCCATCCGCACATGGCCACCAAGGCTATCTCCCACCCGCTACCGGCAGACGCCACCTTCCCTCCCGGCTGGACCGACGCCTTTGCCCAGCATGCCAGCGACGCCCTGCTGCGTGGCTATACCGTGTTCTCCAAGGCCGATGCCCGGCGCGCCGCCGAACTGCTGCTGCGCGATGGACCGGTGAGGATCAAGCCGGTACTGGCCTGCGCCGGTCGGGGCCAGCAGGTGATCAGTGATGGTCAGGCCCTGGAGCCGCTGCTGGAGGCAATGGATGAAGAGGAACTGGGGCTGTGGGGCCTGGTGCTTGAGGAAGACCTCGATGCCGTCGAGACCTTCAGTGTCGGGCAGGTACGCGTGGCCGGGCTGACCCTGAGCTATCACGGCACCCAGCACCTCACCCGCGATCATGCGGGCACCGAGGTATATGGTGGTTCCGACCTGGTGATCGTGCGCGGTGACTACCAGCACCTGCTGCAGCTGCCACTTGAGGATCACCTGCGCTTGGCCATCAACCAGGCCATGACCTACGAAGAGGCTGCCAAGCGCTACTTCCCAGGCTTCATCGCCTCACGGCGCAACTACGACATCGCCCGCGGCCAGGACCATCACGGACACCTGCGCAGCGGCGTGCTCGAGCAATCCTGGCGACTGGGCGGTGCCAGCCCCGCCGAGGTCCTCGCGCTGCAGGCCTTCGCCGCCGACCCGGCGCTGCAACGGCTACGCGCGTCAACCCACGAGGTATTCGGCGACGCGCAACTGCCCGCCGACGCCACCCTGTTCTATCAGGGCCACGACAGTGAACTTGGACAACTCAGCAAATATGCACGGATACGTGACCATGACCATCGAGAGTGAAACCGTTGAACTGCAGGTCGAGGGCGAAAGCATCGTCGGCACCCTGGTCAGCCCGGGCAGCCGCATGCCGGGGATCCTCTTCGTCCATGGCTGGGGCGGCAGCCAGCAGCGCGACCTGGCCCGCGCCCGGCAGATCACCGGGCTTGGCTGCGTATGCATGACCTTCGACCTGCGCGGCCACGAAAAGACCGAGAGCCAGCGCCTGACCGTCACCCGCGAGCAGAACCTGGCCGACCTGCTGGCCGCCTACGATCGGCTGGCCAGCCAGCAATCGGTCGACCCCGGCGCCATTGCCGTGATCGGCAGCAGCTACGGCGGCTACCTGGCCACCCTGCTCACCCGTCACCGGCCAGTCAAATGGCTCGCCCTCAGGGTGCCGGCCCTCTACTGGGACGATGAATGGGATGCGCCCAAGCAGGCCCTCGACCGCCAGCGGCTCAACGCCTACCGCCTGCGTGAGCTCGGCCCTGCCGACAACCGCGCCTTGGCCGCCTGCGCCGA
This sequence comes from Pseudomonas sp. TE6283, assembly GCF_054060555.1. Lineage (NCBI taxonomy): Bacteria > Pseudomonadati > Pseudomonadota > Gammaproteobacteria > Pseudomonadales > Pseudomonadaceae > Pseudomonas > Pseudomonas sp. TE6283. The sequence continues at coordinate 129,434 of NZ_JBSSDH010000016.1, read as the reverse complement.
ATTCGCCGGCGACGTGCTCTTGGTGGAGTCCGAACAGGACGACTATGTGCCGCACAGCACGCTGATGAGCTATCGCTCGGCCTTCGTCGGCGCCCACTCGATGACCCACCGCCTGGTCGATGGCGCCGACCACGCGCTGTCCAGCGAAGAGAGTCAGAAAGCCTACAGCGCCCTGCTCACGGCCTGGATCAGCGAGATGGTCATCGGCGCGCGCCTGGACCGCTACCCGCACTACGCGCCCTGGTACGCCTGAGTGCTGCCCAGCTGGCAGTGCAGGCCGCCGTCGGCGCCACGCACCAGGCTGCGCAGCGTCTGGTAGGCGGCGAAGTTCACCCCACGGGCCTGGTGCTCGCCCAGCAGATCGAGGAACGGTTCCTCGATGAAGCAGCCAGCGGCGGCGGCCCAGGCCTGGCGCGATTGCCAGCGCAGGTGCTGGAGTACCCGACGACCGTCGTCGCTCACCTGGATGCTGACGCTGAGCAGGCCGTCGCAACGTTGCGCGAGGTGCTCGCTGCGCACCACCAGGGCCTCGGCCAGGGCATCCTGGCGCAAGGGTGGGACGTCGTACTCGATCATCTGGGTGAACCACAGGGAATGGGTGTTGACCGCCATGACGCATCTCCTCGTTTCGGGCTCTTGCAGCAGATGGTCGTGAAGGGTAAAACCTCCAGCTAACTCAAGGTCAAGGATTTTATTGCCGATGAAGCCCCCTTCCGCCCAGGAGCGCCTGCTCAGCGTCGGCCAGCTGGCCGCGCGCAGCGGCGTGGCCGTGACCGCGCTGCATTTCTACGAGACCAAGGGGCTGATCCACAGCACCCGCAACGCCGGCAACCAGCGCCGTTATCCGCGTGCCATGCTGCGTCGGGTAGCGGTGATCAAGATGGCCCAGCGCCTGGGCATCGCCCTGGCCGATATCGCCAGCGCCCTGGAGGCCCTGCCCTGCGATCACACGCCCACTGCCGACGATTGGCAACGCCTGTCGGCGCGCTGGCGCAACGACCTGAGCCGGCGCATCGATGAGCTGGTGATGCTGCGCGACCAGCTCGACGGCTGCATCGGCTGTGGCTGCATGTCGTTGAAGGAATGCCCGCTGCGCAACCATCACGACCGCCTCGCCGATGAGGGCCCCGGCCCTCACCCGACCACGAGCGATATCCAGTCGTCGCAACATTGAAAACTCAGATCACCACGTTGCGCACGAAACGCACCGGCTCCGGGCCATCATTGCGGTAGGCGTAGCGGCAGTCGCTGGGGAAGACGAAGAATTCGCCCTTGCCCAATTGCCGCTCTCCCCCTTCGATGATCAGGGTCAGGCGGCCGTCGGTCACATAGATCTGCTCGCTCCAGCCAGCGGCGTCGGCTTCGCTGGCGTAGCACTCGCCCGGAGCCAGGGTCCACTCCCACAACTCGACCTCGCGCCGTGCCGGGCTGCTGCCGAGCAGCACGGCGCGGCTGGCAGGGTGCACACCGGCCCAGGCCAGCTCTTCGATGCGGCTGGGGTCACGCCGGTCCGGTGCCTGGATCAGGGTGCTGAACGCCACCCCCAGCGCTTCGGCGATCAGGTCCAGGGTGGTGAGGCTGACATTCTTCTCGCCGGCCTCGATGGCCACCAGCATCCGCCGGCTGACCCCGGAGCGCTCGGCCAGGGCGGCCTGGCTCAGGCCGGCGTCGCCACGCAAGCGGCGAACGTTCTGGCTGACATGCTGCAGCACCGATGCACGGTGCTCGGAATCTTTGTGCACTATATTGCTCACTGGTAGGGGATGCGCAGTATACTGCCCACTTTGCGGCGAATTGTGCGCCGCCCCTTCCGAGTGCGCAAGACCATGAGCCAGGCCCACGCCCGTAAACCCACCGTCAGCTTGCGCCTGAGCAAGGCCGAACTGGTGCTGGTGTTCATCACCATGCTCTGGGGCGGCACCTTCCTGATCGTGCACAACGTCATGACCGTCAGCGGGCCGATGTTCTTCGTCGGCCTGCGCTTCGCCGCCGCCGCCCTGTTCGTCGGCCTGGTGTCGGCCCGTTCGCTGTCGGGGCTGACCTTCACCGAGCTCAAGGCCGGCGTGCTCATCGGCGTGTCGATCATGCTGGGCTACGGCTTGCAGACCATGGGCCTGCAGACCATCAGCAGCAGCCAGTCGGCGTTCATCACCGCGCTCTACGTGCCCTTCGTGCCTCTGCTGCAATGGCTGGTGCTGGGCCGCCGCCCGGGCCTGATGCCGAGCCTGGGCATCGGCCTGGCCTTCGTCGGCCTGATGCTGCTGGCCGGCCCCGAGGGCGGCGCGCTGCACTTCAGCGAAGGCGAACTGGTGACGCTGGTCAGCGCCATGGCGATCGCCGGCGAAATCATCCTGATCAGTCGCTACGCCGGCAAGGTCGATGTGCGCCGGGTCACCGTGGTGCAGCTGGCCACCGCCTCGGCGCTGTCGTTCCTGATGATCGTGCCGACCCAGGAACAACTGCCCGGTTTTTCCTGGCTGCTGCTCATCAGTGCGGTAGGCCTGGGCGCCATGAGCGCGGTGATCCAGGTGGCGATGAACTGGGCGCAGCAGTCGGTATCGCCGACCCGCGCTACCCTGATCTACGCTGGCGAACCGGTGTGGGCCGGCATCGTCGGGCGCATCGCCGGCGAGCGCCTGCCAGGCGTGGCGTTGATCGGCGGGCTGCTGATCGTGCTGGCGGTGGTGGTGAGCGAGCTGAAGATCCGTCGCCAGGATGAGGCCAGCGCCTTGCAGGATGATGAGGCCCGCGAGCGCGAGGCGGGGTTGTAAGCCCCCCGCTCCCACAGACAATCCGCAAGCGTTGAATACAGCCCCACGGACATTCGCTCTGCCGCTATGCTCTGAAAGAAACTGTTATAAAAAAACAGCTTGTCACAGCACATTTGTAGGATCCTGCAACCGCTTGCGTGTTGGTGATCAACCGTCCGGCACGTATGATCCTTGGCAAACTTCTCAGAACAGAACGCTATGTCATTGATTGTGCTATTGCTTCTGCCCTTCCTGGGCAGTTGCCTGGCGGCTGTACTGCCGCACAACGCACGCAACGCCGAGTCCATTCTTGCCGGGCTCGTGGCCCTGGTCGGCACTGTCCAGGTGGCGTTGCTGTACCCCCAGGTCGCCGATGGCGGGGTGATCCGCGAGGAATTCCTCTGGCTGCCGAGCCTGGGCCTGAACCTGGTCCTGCGCATGGACGGCTTCGCCTGGCTGTTCAGCCTGCTGGTGCTGGGCATCGGCACCCTGGTGTCGCTGTACGCCCGCTACTACATGTCGCCCCAGGACCCGGTGCCGCGCTTCTTCGCCTTCTTCCTGGCGTTCATGGGCGCCATGCTCGGCCTGGTGATCTCTGGCAACCTGATCCAGCTGGTGTTCTTCTGGGAATTGACCAGCCTGTTCTCGTTCTTGCTGATCGGCTATTGGCACCACCGCGCCGACGCCCGCCGCGGCGCCTACATGGCGTTGATGGTCACGGGGGCCGGCGGCTTGTGCCTGCTGGTCGGGGCCCTGCTGCTCGGCCATGTGGTCGGCAGCTATGACCTGGACAAGGTCCTGGCTGCCGGTGACACCATCCGCCAGCATGCGCTGTACCCGGTGCTGCTGCCCCTCATCCTGATCGGCGCCCTGAGCAAGAGCGCGCAATTCCCCTTCCAGTTCTGGCTGCCCCATGCCATGGCGGCGCCCACCCCCGTCTCGGCTTACCTGCACTCGGCGACCATGGTCAAGGCCGGGGTGTTCCTGCTGGCCCGCCTGTGGCCGGCGCTCTCGGGCAGCGAGGAATGGTTCTGGATCGTCGGCGGCGCCGGTGCCGCCACCCTGCTGCTCGGCGCCTTCGCCGCGATGTTCCAGAACGACCTCAAGGGCCTGCTGGCCTATTCGACCATCAGCCACCTGGGCCTGATCACCCTGCTGCTGGGCCTGAACAGCCCACTGGCGGCGGTCGCCGCGGTGTTCCACATCCTCAACCACGCCACCTTCAAGGCCTCGCTGTTCATGGCCGCGGGGATCATCGACCACGAGAGCGGCACCCGTGACATCCGCCGCCTGAGCGGCCTGTTTCGCCTGGTGCCGTTCACCGCGACCCTGGCCATGGTCGCCAGCGCCTCGATGGCCGGCGTGCCGCTGATGAACGGTTTCCTGTCCAAGGAGATGTTCTTCGCCGAGACCGTGTTCATCACCTCCACGGCCTGGGTCGAAGCGGCCTTGCCGGTGATCGCCACCCTGGCCGGGACGTTCAGCGTGGCCTACGCGCTGCGTTTCACCGTCGATGTGTTCTTCGGCCCACCGGCCCAGGACCTGCCACACACGCCCCACGAGCCGCCGCGCTGGATGCGCGCGCCGGTCGAACTGCTGGTGCTCACCTGCCTGGTGGTCGGCATCTTCCCTGCGCAATCGGTCGGCCCGCTGCTGGCCGCGGCCGCGTCCCCCGTGGTGGGTGGCGTGCTGCCGGAATACAGCCTGGCCATCTGGCATGGCTGGAACGCGCCACTGATGATGAGCCTGATCGCCATGACCGGCGGTATCGTGCTTTACCTGCTGCTTCGCAAGCAGCTGCAGCGCGGCCGCTTCCCCTACCCGCCGCTGATCGAGCGTTTCAACGGCAAGCGCCTGTTCGAGCACGGCCTGGTGCGCCTGATGCTGCTGGCCCGGCATGTCGAGCGGCTGCTGACCACCAAGCGCCTGCAGACGCAATTGTTCATGCTGGCACTGGCGGCCTTCGTCGCCGGCCTGGTACCTCTGCTTTACAGTGGCCTGAGCTGGGGCGACCGGCCGAAGATCCCGGGCTCCGGGGTGTTCGTCGCGCTCTGGCTGATCGCCATCGCCTGCGCCATCGGCGCCGCCTACCAGGCCAAGTATCACCGACTGGCCGCCTTGATCATGGTCGGCGTCTGCGGCCTGATGACCTGCATCACCTTCGTCTGGTTCTCCGCGCCGGACCTGGCGCTGACCCAACTGGCTGTCGAGGTGGTCACCACCGTGCTGATCCTGCTCGGCCTGCGCTGGCTGCCACGGCGTATCGAAGGCGTGTCGCCGCTGCCCGGCAGTCAGGACCGCGCACGCCTGCGGCGCCTGCGCGACCTGGTGCTGGCAGTGCTGGTCGGCGGCGGCATGGCGCTGCTGTCCTACGCCATGCTGACCCGCCCGACGCCCAACGACATCTCGTCGTTCTACCTCAGCCGCGCCCTGCCCCAGGGCGGCGGCACCAACGTGGTCAACGTGATGCTGGTGGATTTCCGCGGCTTCGACACCCTCGGCGAGGTCACCGTGCTGGTGGCCGTGGCGCTGACCGTGTTCGCCCTGCTGCGCCGCTTCCGCCCGCCGAAGGAGAGCATGCAGCTGCCGGCACAGCAACGCCTGCTGGCACCGGACGTGGTCACCGACCTGGTCAACCCGCGCCAGGCCACCGATACCGCGCTCGGCTTCATGATGGTGCCGGCCGCCCTGGTGCGCCTGCTGCTGCCGATCGCCCTGCTGGTGTCGATGTACCTGTTCATGCGCGGCCACAACCAGCCAGGCGGCGGTTTCGTCGCCGGCCTGGTGATGTCGGTGGCGTTCATCCTGCAGTACATGGTCGCCGGCACCCAGTGGGTCGAGGCGCAGATGAGCCTGCGTCCGCTGCGCTGGATGGGCACCGGCCTGCTCTGCGCCACCCTCACCGGTGCCGGGGCGATACTCCTGGGATACCCGTTCCTGACCACCCACACCGCCCATCTGCACTTGCCGCTGCTCGGTGACGTGCACGTGGCCAGCGCGCTGTTCTTCGACATCGGCGTGTACACCGTGGTGGTCGGCTCGACCCTGCTGATCCTCACCGCCCTGGCCCACCAGTCAGTGCGCGCCTACCGCCCCGCCAAGTCCAGCCAAGCAGGAGCCGCCTGATGGAAGAAGTCATTGCTGTCGCCATCGGCGTCCTGGCCGCCTCCGGGGTCTGGCTGGTCCTGCGCCCGCGTACCTACCAGGTGATCATGGGCCTGTGCCTGTTGTCCTACGGGGTCAATCTGTTCATCTTCAGCATGGGCAGCCTGTTCATCGGCAAGGAGCCGATCATCAAGGACGGCGTGCCCCACGACCTGCTGCACTACACCGACCCGCTGCCCCAGGCACTGGTGCTCACCGCGATCGTCATCAGCTTCGCCATGACCGCGTTGTTCCTGGTGGTGCTGCTGGCCTCCCGCGGCCTGACCGGGACCGACCACGTCGATGGCCGGGAGCGTGAGGAATGAGCGGGATGAACCAACTGATCATCGCGCCGATCCTGCTGCCGCTGGTCACCGCATCGTTGATGCTGCTGATCGGCGAGAAGCACCGCTGGCTCAAGGCACGCCTGAACCTGCTGTCCACCGCCCTTGGCCTGGGCATCGCCGTCACCCTGCTGATGTGGGTGCGCACCCAGGGCCAGGCCGAATCCATCGGCGTCTACCTGCCGGGCAACTGGCCGGCGCCTTTCGGCATCGCCCTGGTGGTCGATCACCTGTCGGCGCTGCTGCTCACCCTCACCGGCATCGTCGGCTTGAGCGCCCTGCTGTTCGCCCGGGCACGCTGGGATGGCGCCGGGGCCAGCTTCCATGCGCTGTTCCAGATCCAGCTGATGGGCCTGTACGGCGCCTTCCTCACCGCCGACCTGTTCAACCTGTTCGTGTTCTTCGAGGTGCTGCTGGCGGCCTCCTACGGCCTGCTGCTGCATGGCTCGGGGCGAGCGCGGGTCAAGGCCGGGCTGCACTACATCGCCATCAACCTGTTCGCCTCGTCGCTGTTCCTGGTCGGCGCGGCCATGCTCTATGGCGTGACCGGTACCCTGAACATGGCCGACCTGGCGCTGAAAGTGCCGCTGGTGCCAGAAGCCGACCGCGGCCTGCTGCATGCCGGCGCGGCGATCCTGGCCATCGCCTTCCTGGCCAAGGCCGGGATGTGGCCGTTGAACTTCTGGCTGGTGCCGGCCTATTCGTCGGCCAGCGCGCCGGTAGCCGCGCTGTTCGCGATCATGACCAAGGTCGGGTTGTACGCCATCCTGCGCATGTGGACGCTGCTGTTCTCCGGCCAGGCCGGCGCCTCGGCGTTCTTCGGTGGCGACTGGCTGGTGTATGGCGGCCTGGCGACCCTGGCCGTGGCGGCCATGTCGATCCTCGCCGCCCAGCGCCTGGAGCGCCTGGCGGCCCTGAGTATCCTGATGTCCGCCGGGACGCTGCTGGCCGCCGTCGGCTTCGGCCAATCAATCCTGACCGGCGCCGCGCTGTTCTACCTGGCAAGCTCCACCCTGGCCCTGTGCGCGCTGTTCCTGCTGGCCGAGCTGGTTGAGCGATCGCGCTCGGCCAACGAGGCGCCGCTGGACGATGAAGAAGATGCGATGCCTTCGCCCCTGGAATCGCTGCACCCGCCCAAGGGCATCAACCTGGACGACGAGCAGCAGGCGGTGATCGGCCAGATCATTCCCTGGACCATGGCCTTCCTGGGCCTGAGCTTCATCGCTTGCGCCCTGCTGATCATCGGCATGCCGCCACTGTCGGGCTTCATCGCCAAGCTCAACCTGATCAGCGCGCTGTTCAACCCGCAAGGCCTGGGAGTTGCCACTGAGCAGCCACTGGGCACCGCGGGCTGGATCCTGGTCACCCTGCTGGTGTTGTCCGGCATGGCCTCGCTGATCGCCTTCGGCCGCGTCGGCATCCAGCGCTTCTGGAAGCCCGAGGAACGCCCCTCCCCGGTGTTGCGTCGCTATGAATGCGTGCCCATCGTCATCCTCCTGGGCCTGTGCATCTTCCTCAGCCTCAAGGCCGAGCCGCTGCTGCGCTACACCCAGGACACCGCCGCCAGCCTGCGCACGCCGGAGACCTACATCAAGGCAGTGATGGCGACCCGGCCGTTGCCCGGCCCGACCACCGCCGGCCTGGAGGTGCAGCCATGAATCGACTGCTCCCCGCGCCACTGCTTTCCGTTGCGCTGTTCGTGCTGTGGTTGCTGCTCAATCTGTCGGTCAGCCCAGGCAACCTGCTGCTGGGCGCCCTGCTGGGCATCCTCGCGCCGATCCTGATGGCGCCGCTGCGCCCGCAGCATGCCCACGTGCGCAGGCCCTGGGTGATCGCCAAGCTGATCGGCCGGGTCGGCCTTGATGTGATCCATTCCAACCTGCAGGTCGCCCGTGGCGTCCTGCGCGCTGGCAGCACGCCACCGCGCTCGGCCTTCGTGCACATCCCGCTGGACCTGCGCGACGCCCACGGCCTGGCGGCGCTATCGATGATCACCACCGTGGTGCCGGGCACCATCTGGTCGGAACTGGCCCTGGACCGCAGCGTACTGCTGCTGCACGTGTTCGATCTGGACGACGAACCGGCGTTCATCGAACATTTCAAACACACCTATGAACGCCCGCTGATGGAGATCTTCGAATGAGCGGCCTGCTCGCCAATGCCGTCCTCGCCAGCCTGTTCATCTTCGCCCTGGCGATGGGGCTGACGCTGATCCGGCTGTTCCGCGGCCCGTCCGCCCAGGACCGGGTACTGGCCCTGGACTACCTGTACATCCTGGGCATGCTGATGATGCTGGTACTGGGGATCCGCTACGCCAGCGATACCTATTTCGAAGGCGCCCTGCTGATCGCCCTGTTCGGCTTCGTCGGTTCCTTCGCCCTGGCCAAGTTCCTCCTGCGTGGCGAGGTGATCGAATGAACGAAAGCGTGGTATTGCCGTTCTGGCTGGAGCTGGTCACGGCCGCCCTGCTGCTTATTGGCAGCCTGTTCGCGCTGGTCGGCGCCATCGGCCTGGTGCGCCTGAAGGAGTACTTCCAGCGCATGCACCCGCCTGCACTGGCTTCGACCATCGGCGCCTGGTGCGTGGCGCTGGCCTCGATCCTGTATTTCTCGGTGCTCAAGCAGAGCCCGGTGCTGCACGCCTGGCTGATCCCGATCCTGCTGTCGATCACCGTGCCGGTGACCACCCTGCTGCTGGCCAGGGCCGCGCTGTTTCGCAAGCGCACCTCGGGCGAGGAGGTACCCGAAGAAGTCAGCAGCGGGCGTGATCGCGGTAACTGAGCCTCAGGCCTGGCTCAGGCGCTGCAGCTCGCGGCGCACCATGGCAACGAAGGGCGGCGGGCTCATCTGGTAGAGCTCGCCGGCCACCCAGGCCAGCCAAGCGCCCTGCAGTTCAAGCCGACGCGCCAGCAGGCGCTCGGCCTGTTCGATCGCCCTTGCCTGATGTTCACGGTGGAAGTCGGCCCGCGAGGCAGGCGAGTCGGCGTCGCTCACTCGCTGGCCTTGAAGGTGGTCAGCTCGCCCTTGCGCCACTTGGCGACCTTGCCGGTCACTGCCTTGAGCAGCTTGCCCAGACCTTCCTGAACCTGCTGTTGGGCCGCAAACACAAGCATCACGCCGTGCCCTTCACGGAACACGATGGCCTCGCCTTCCGGCACGGAAACGAAGGCGTAGTCACCCTGCCCGTAGACATTGAACTTGATCTCGCGAAAACGCAGTTCGAGCTTGCCGCCTTCGCGGCTGGGCAGCACGGCTGCACGGAAATGGTCACCCACTTTCAGCTCCAGGCGCTGCTTGTCGTCGACCACCATCGCATCGTCGGTATCGATCTCGGCCATGTACAGGCCGTCGGGGTTCTGCTCGGTGACATACACGAAACGCCCCTGGAACAACTTGACCAGCTTGGCGCGCAAATCGCCCAGGGCAAACAACGCATGGGTATCAAGAGTACTGACTGCCAATGAAAAGCTCCTCACATCAATTACAGCGGGCCGCACCGCGCACGCCGCTGGCGTGGGATGGCAACCACTTCAAGTCGAAGTCCGATGGACCATGGATTCGGTAAGCGAAGATCCACGCACAGGGACGATACGCCAAGCAGGGAAAACTTCCCCGCTGGAACATCCGGCGTGCTTCGGCAAACTATCCGCAAATAGGAACCGTAATACCTGACAGCTAAAGGGTCAGGAAAGATGCGACTACTGGAGGCGACACTTCAGCTCAAGTGTGCCCCAACCCTTCATCGCGCATTACAGGTACAGGAATATGCACGAAAACACCGAATTCCGTCGAGAGGCACGTAGCATTTCTTGTCGCACGGCCGTGCCAGGTATCTCCCGGTATAGTGTCGTGGCCGCCGGCATCAGCTTCTTCCACATTACTGAAACCAACTCCGGCAAAGTCCATGGATTCCGCCAACGCTACCAGGACGCCTGGGAGCTCGCACGCTACCTGGAGCGCTGAGGGTTCAAGCTGCGTGGCTCCTATCCACCTGCTGTTGCCACGCAGCCTGGCATTCCAGGGCCTCTTCGCGGCTGGCGAAGGCGGTGCCACGGCGCTCGCCGTCAACCAACACCACCCAGCACACCCGTTTGCCCAAGGCCTGCAAGGACCGTGGCACACCACTGCCGATCATCACGGCCACATCGACTCGGCTCGTCATAATTCCCTCCGGAATTTAATTAGCCACCTAACGATATACCCATGATACGTCCTGGATCGCTTACGAATAAGGCGCCAGGCAGAACAGCAGTGTTACATTCCGGGCAACAAATCGCGTCAGTCAAGCCCGGGTTCGGGGCGATACCCCAGACGCAGGCCACCCCAGTGTCGACCTGCGACGAAGATCGGCACCGACAGGTCGTGCATCAGCTCTCCCGTGTCTCGCGTGTAGGTCTGCAACAGCACCCGCTGCTGATGACTGCCGCAGCGAGCGCCCGTGCGGTCGTCGAACAGGCGCTTGCTGCGGTTGTGCGCCGTGTCATGGGCGATATCGCCGGTCAGTGGTTGGTTGAAGGCATTGTTGTGGGTCGGCACATAGCCCTGCTGGGTACAGGCGATGGCATACACCAGCCCATCGTGCTGCAGCAGCGGCTCCTGGAGCTGTGGCAGCACGGTATCGGTGTAGTGGTCGAAGCGCGTGGTGAAACGCGGAGGTTGCATGCCGGCAATCGGCCGATACTGCCGGTCGAACAGATCGTCCAAGCCAATGAGCCCCTGTTCGATATCCGCCTCGAAACGCTCGCCGATATGCCGCGCACCCGCCTGCGCCAGCTCAAACACCCGTTGGTGGTAGACGTCCAGGCCGACCTCGGCCAACCGTTCGCTGAGGCTTTCCACCTGCCCCTCCATTTGCACCGCCGCCTTGGCCAGGCGCCGGGTCTGCTGGTCGCTGACCTCCAGATCGCCGCGCACCTGGGCCACGGCCTGGAACAGGGTGTCGAGTTGGGCTTGGTTGATCTGGGTACCGCCGGCTATTTCACTCACCTGACCCTCGACACTGGCCGCCAGGCTGGCGATCTGCGCCAGTTGCCCACCGGCCTGCTCGACCTGGCCGACCCCCTTGCCCAGGTCCTCGGCCAGCGTGCGGATCTGCGCCACCACCTGGGCGGTTCGCGCCTGGATGTCGGCAACCATCTGCCCCACTTCCTCGGTGGCGCTGGCGGTGCGCCCGGCCAGACCGCGCACCTCGTCGGCCACCACCGCGAAACCACGGCCATGCTCACCCGCCCGCGCTGCCTCGATGGCGGCGTTGAGCGCCAGCAGGTTGGTCTGGCTGGCAATGCCCTGGATCACCAGGGTGACCCGGGCGATATCCTCGCTGCGCTGATGCAAGGCCTCGATCAACTCGCGGCTGGCCGAAGCACGCACACTCAAATCACGCATGCACTGAATGGATTCGGCCAGCACCTCGCTGCCTACCACGCTGCTGCCGTGGGCTGAGCGAGCGGCTTCCAGTGCCTGCTGGCTTAGCTGGGCGGTCTGCTCCTCGGTGGTGATCATGATCTCGGCGCTGCCGACGATGTCCTGGGCAGCCCCTAGCTGCGACTGCACGCGGGCGGCCAATTGCTGTACCGAATGGGCCACTGCAGCGGCCGACAACGCATTGTGGCTGGTGCCACGGGCCAATTCTTGAAGCAGCGAACTGTCCGCGGCGGCGGCAGGCGCCGACTGCGCGACGACCGCCTTGCGCGCAAGCGGCACCCACAGCACCAAAAGCGCCAACGGCAAGGCCAGGTACAAGGACAGCCCGGCGAATGCCATGGCCGCCAGTACCGCGCACAGCGCAACGCCCCGGCCCAGGGGGACGGCGGCTCCCGCAAGAGTGGGGGTGGCCCGCGGTGCTTCGCCAGCCGGCAGAGATCCTTCTCGCGTCATCTTCGTGATCCATCCGCATGTCGTTATTGTGACGACATTAAACGCCACTATAACGCCATTATCCACGCTCACTTGGATGCAGCCGTCCACCCTTTGATACAGGGCAAGAAAACACGAAGGCCCCAGGGATCGCTCCCTAGGGCCTTGCGTGGGCGCTGGATCAGACTTGCCGCTGGTGGCGGTCGAGCTGCTCGTGACGCTCCTGGGCTTCGATGCAGTACTTGGTGGTCGGGCTGATCAGCAGGCGCTTGAGGCCGATCGGCTCGCCGCTGTCGTCGCACCAGCCGAAGCTTTCATCGGCGATGCGGTCCAAGGCCATCTCCAACTGCGGCAGCAGGCGCTGGTCACGATCGATGGCGTTGACCAGCCAGGTGCGCTCTTCCTCGACCGACGCCACGTCAGCGGGATCCGATGGGGTATCCAGGCTTTCGATGGAATTGCGGCTGAGTTCGATGCGCTCGTGGGTTTCGACTTTCATCGCCTGCAGCAGCGCGGTGAAATACGCGAGCTGTTCGGCGTTCATGTAGTCATCGGCCGACATGGCCAGCAACTGTTCCTTGGTCATCGACTTCTCTATGAAAAATGTGCATTTGGGCGATTCAGGTGCCGCCGACGACGTATCGTCGGTAGCGAAATTCTTCAAGCGCCAACCGGCACTCTTTTACAGGGGGCGGCAGTCTAAGGTGCCGCGTCGCAGTGGGCAACATAAATGACGGAGGATTTGTCCGAAATGGCCAGGAATCCGCCTACTGGTGCGCAGTCTGCCGCCTTTCACGGCAAGGGAAGCAATATGTCGTAACAAATACCGGCTGTCATCACGTCTGCGTGCAAGCGCCGCCACGGCAGGAGGTATAGGGTTAGTGACCAGCAATCGCTTCGAGCCCCCTTCATAAGGCCTTCTATTCACGCATGAGGCCTAACCATGAACGATATGTCACCTCAACGTCTGACACGCTCCAGCTCCCTTCAATGCAAGGTTGCCCAACGCTTCAGCGAGCGCCCGGAATTGCTCGACGCCGCAGACCATATCCTCGTGGCGCAGTGGCCGCATTATCTACCGAACGACACCCATGATCCAAGGGTGCTCTATCTCGCCAGCCGACATCCACGCACCGGCAGCCTGTGGGTTCGCCCGTTGTCGCGTGTGCTCGCCGAGCGCTATTGCCTGCGTCGGACACTCAACCTCACGGTCGGCGAGGATGCCCTTACCACCCGCGTCGATGGCGACCCCGCCTGGCAGGTATACATTCCCCTGCACCAGGTTGAGTTGCTGATCAATGACACCGCACCGCTACTGCTTGAGGTGTATCAACAATCGCTGGCAACCTATTGGAGCCGCTTTGACAGTAGTGGTGAAACTCCTTGGCACCGGTACGCCGAAGACCTTCGCAACCGATTCAGAGAGGCCATAGAAACCCACCAGAACGCCGGCAGCCTAACCGCCTTCGCCTTGGTCGTCGCCAGAATGGTGTATGCCTACCCTGATCCCGCCCAGCGAAACTGGCAGAATGCGGCCGGCCTGAGCGTCTCGCAGCTTGCCGTGGACTTTTCCCAGGATGGAACGCTGGACAACGAACTGGCGAGCGCACTGCTGATCGAGCACCGTGATGCTGACCCCCAGCGCAATCTGGTCCTTCTTTATACCCTCACAGGCAAGCTGCTCGCTTTCGCATCCCGCCAGGACCTGCTGGCAAGCATCGCCCGGTACTGGCCCCCACTTTCCCGGGCCTCCTCCCGGGAGGTCAGCATCGGCCCGCCCGCCCAAGGAGACTTCGAAAGCATGGCGCTGGGCTTGCTCGACCAACAGCTACGCGTGATCGAGCATCGCGCCAAGGCTTATCGAGACAAACTCGGCGCCCTCAACATGAGCCTGGAACTGGACCGGCTCACCTCCATGCTCGACCTATGCAGCAATGCCGAGTCCACCCAGCGCATGGCGTTGTCGGCCCAACTGCCCGACTGGCTGCGCAACGCCAAGAGCCAGCCCTTGCTGCGCTACAGCACGCTACTGCTCGACGTCGCCAGGGCCTGCAAGAACACCGATGGGCAGTTCTGGCTCGATGGTGTCGACAATGCCGAGGACTTTGCCAACCGGCAACTGGCCGCACGCTTCACGGCGGACCATCCGGGCGATACCCTCGAGCCGGGGCAGATCAGGATCGTCAACTACCAGACCATCGCCGCCGCCGCGGCGCGCCCAGGGCTTGGCAGTACGGGCGAGGTGAACCCCGTCACCTTTTCCCTCGCCCAGTTGGCGATCGCCAACGTCGGTTTGCTCAAGCCCGGCCGGGTGGAACTGCACACGGAAAGCGCCGAGCCGTTGCCTGACTGGTTGAACGAGGACTACCTGCGCACAGTGGTCGGCGAACTGGACATTGCCAGTGCATATCCCGCCATGCTGCGCAGCAAGCTGCTGGATGACACCTCGCAACGGGAGCAGCGCCAACGCCTGCTCATTGCGCAACTCGCCAGTCAATTGCCCGCCCTGGCTCAGGAGCTGTACCTACGAGGGAAATTGCCAGATCAAGACATCGCCAATCGTATCGCCCAGGTGTTCTGCGCCACCGACGACGATGACCCGAAGCACTGGATCATCAGGCCGCTGGGTCTGCTCAAGGCCCCTGGCTCGACAGTGGATTATCCATGCAATACCTGGCTCATCGAGCCACGTTCACCCAATGCCGACAGTTGCCTGCTGTACCGCCCCCTGCACGAGGACAGCCTGTTACAATTCAGCGATCGGCTGGCGCTGTTCGTGGCCATCAGCACCCCTGGCGCCCTGCAAGACGACCTGCTGCAACGCCTTCCGGCCGAAGACCGAAGATTTTATGCCCATGGCGGTTTCCTCGAGCCTCACCTGTTCGTTCCACTGGATGACACCAGCGCCATCCCGTTCGGCAAGCCGGCTCCGGTGGAGCTGACAGTCGAATCACCGTCCAACGACCTCGGCGCGGATCTCTACCTTGCCTGCGTCAACGAATCGGTCCAGACGTTCGAAGAGCATGCCTCGACAAGCGCACAGACCCGCTGGGCGCGCTGGAAAGAGCTGGGTTGGTTGCTGTTCAACACCCTGCTCCCGCTGGCGGGAGGCACACTGGGCAAGGTGGCGTGGCTGGCGCAGATGGAGGTGACACTGGCCGAATTCGCAAGCACCGATGCCGAACGCGATCCCACCGGACATGAGCTGGCCGGGGTCAACCTGCTGGTCAACATCGCCCTGCTGCTGGCCGTCCATTCGAGCAACCGCCTGAATGAGGAAAGGGGTACTGCACGCGCTCTTGACGCGCCAGCCATGCCTCTCATCGCCTCTGATCCGCAACCAGTCTCTCCCAGCGTGGTCCAGGACCACCCCCTGGTCCATCTAGACTTCAGCTGGGCACGTCCCGCACAGACCCTGACTACCGCGCAAAGCACCGCACTGCGAGCCTTGCGGGCAGACATCGACGTCGCCTCACTCGGTGAACCGCTACCCAACGGTATACTGCGCGGTCTATACCTGCATGGGGAAAAACTCTATACACAGCTGCACGTCAATGTGTACCAGGTCATGCTCGACATGCCTCGCAACCAGATGCGCATCGTCGGCCCCGACGAAACCGCAGGCCCCTGGTTGCGCCGCGACGAAACCGGTCGTTGGCAATTGGACCTGAGCTTGACGCTCAAGGGCGGCATGCCACTGTCCGCGCAGATCCGCAAGCTGCAACTGGAAAAGGAAAGCGCACTGCGCACGGCCAACGCAGTGATCAAGACCGACAGGGACACCATTGACGCGAAAATCAAGGAGCAGGCTACCCTCGAAAAACTGGTGGCCACATCGCTCGACGACGCCCGCCTGCAGACCTGCCAGGACAAGCTCGACACCCTCTCGGGCTTCTGGACGGCACATATCGAACACCTTAAACAGCGCAACATCTTGCAACCTGTAAAGGAATTCAAAAAGGTCCATGCCTTCGCGCTCTATCAGGACAGTTTCTGCCAGCGGCTGCTGCGCAAGGTCCTGCACCTGCGCTATCAGCCTGACCGGGACCAGATACTGCAAGCTGCCCGGCTTCAGCAAAGCGGCGAAACGCTTACCCCGGCGGACGCGGGTATCATCGCTGCCCGCCTGGACAGACTAGCCCCCCTGATTGACCGGATGATCGACAACAACAGGCGCTTGCGCCATTGCCAGGATGAGCTGAACAAACTGGCAAGCCCTCAACAACCGGAGATCCAGCAATGGCGAGACCTCGCCTACACCATGCGGGCCTCCCCGGAACAGGAACTGGTCCTGCGCTTCCTGCGGCTGGAAGGACTGCTCAACCGCATGACCCTGGTACATGGCCTGAGCGAAGAGGCCTGCCGCTGGAGAGACCGCTTCTGGGATAGCTTCGAACTGGGTATCGCCCAGCGTGCCAGGCTTTTCAAGCTGCAAAACGCCGATGACGAAATCACCGCCAGGCTGCTGCGCAGCATCATCGGACACCTCGAGACAGCAGCACGACAACTGCAGATTTTCACAACGCTGATCCGTGGCGACTCGCCGCTACAGACCGTGCGACAGATGAACGAACAACTCGACTGGCTGCTGGAACGAAACCGCAAGGACCTCAGCGAATTGCCCGACTACCCACCGATCAGCACACTGGGGCAACTGCGCAAGAAGGTGCCCGGGCTGATCGAAACCACCGAGCACGGGCTGCTCCTGGCCGATCCGCGCAGCGACGATGCCAACACCGTCGATATTCCCGGGCCGGACGACAAGACACCCGCGCGCACCTACCACCTCAAGCAGGGCGACTGGGTGGAGCTCAGGCCCAGCCGCGCCCCCGCTCTCGCGACGCAGATGAGCCTCAAACGCCTGCTCAAGGACAGTGACAGGTTGATTGCGCAGGCCCACGACGAGGTGTCGAGCCTGCAAGCGCACCCGAATCGCTATCTGCCGGTTGAGATCGAGGAGAGCGTGCTTCATCAACGCACCCGCCTGCTCGAAAGGGTCGATGCCATCGAGGCACGTCTGACCGAGGACAACGAAACCGACGAAGCCCGTGCCGGCAAGGATGCCGAGCTGGTCGCCGGATCCCTGCGCAGGCTGGCGCAGGAGTTGCCGGAAACGGCAACGCGGCTACGCGTTTCAGCCGCCCTCACGCAGAAGCCGCGCATGGGTGAAGTCATGTACCTGGTCGATGGCGGACACGTGCAAGTGCGTGCCGAGGGAGCCCGCAGTCGACTGGCCAGGGTCAAGGGCCGACCCGCCGATTTTCTCGACGAATACAGCATCAGCCATGAAGGCAAGGTTCTGTGGTATGCGCACTTCCACTATCCGTCAATGACCACGGCCAAGGCCGACTTCACCGCCGGGCATCTGAAAACAGCGGAGCAACGGCACATGCCCGGCCAGCGCTACAGCGATGGCAGCGGCAGGGTGTTCGACGTCTATCGAGCACCGATCACCAGCACGGCCGCCGCCCGATACTTCTTCGGCCTGTAAGCCAGGGGGCGCGGCCCAGGCTGCGCCCCCTTCCCGTCAGCGGTCCTTGAACTGCGCCTCGCGCTTGGCAATGAACGCAGCCATGCCCTCTTTCTGGTCTTCGGTGGCGAACGCGGCATGGAACACCCGGCGCTCGAAGCGCACGCCTTCGCTCAAGGTGACCTCGAAGGCGCGGTTGACGCTCTCCTTGACCATCATGCTCACCGGGATCGACTTGCTGGCGATGGTCGCGGCCACCTTCAGCGCCTCCTCCACCAGCTCGGCCTGCGGCACGATACGCGCCACCAGGCCGGCGCGCTCGGCCTCCTCGGCGCCCATCAGGCGACCGGTCAGGCACAGCTCCATGGCCTTGGCCTTGCCCACGGCACGGGTCAAGCGCTGGGTGCCGCCCATGCCCGGCAGCACGCCGAGGTTGATTTCCGGCTGGCCGAACTTGGCGTTGTCGGCGGCCAGGATGAAGTCGCACATCATCGCCAGCTCGCAGCCACCGCCCAGGGCAAAGCCCGATACGGCGGCGATGATCGGCTTGCGCCGGTTGGCGATGCGGTCAGCATCGCTGAACAGGTCCTCGACGTAGATCTGCGGGTATTGCAGCTCGGCCATTTCCTTGATGTCGGCGCCGGCGGCGAAGGCCTTGGCGGAACCGGTCAGTACCACACAGCCGATGTTTGGATCCTTCTCCAGCTGGTCCAGGGCCAAGTTGATCTCGCCGACGATCTGCGCGTTCAGCGCGTTCAGCGCCTGCGGGCGATTGAGGGTGATCAGGCCGACCTTGCCGTGGATGTCCAACAGGATGGTTTCGAATGCCATGCAGTCTGCTCCTTCAAAGATTGCGCGCAATGACCATGCGCTGAATGTCGCTGGTGCCTTCGTAGATCTGGCAGACCCGCACGTCGCGGTAGATCCGCTCCAGCGGGAAGTCGCTCAGATAGCCATAACCGCCGAGGGTCTGCAAGGCGTCCGAACAGACCTTTTCGGCCATTTCCGAGGCGAAAAGCTTGGCCATCGAGGCTTCCACCAGCGCCGGGCGCCCGGCATCGCGCAGGGCCGCGGCGTGCAGCACCATCTGCCGGGCCACGGCGATCTTGGTTGCCATGTCGGCCAGGCGGAAGGCCACGGCCTGGTGCTCGATCAACGGCTTGCCGAAGGTCTGCCGCTCGTTGGCGTAGTCGCGTGCCGCCTCGAAGGCGGCGCGGGCCATGCCCACCGACTGCGAGGCGATGCCGATCCGCCCGCCCTCGAGGTTGGCCAGGGCGATCTTGTAGCCCTGCCCTTCTTCACCCAGGCGGTTGGCCACCGGCACACGCACGTTATCGAAGACGATCTGGCAGGTGTCGGAGGCATGCTGGCCAAGCTTGTCCTCGACTCGCGCCACCTGGTAACCCGGTGAATCGGTGGGCACGATGAAGGCCGAGATGCCGCGCTTGCCGGCGTCCGGATCGGTGACGGCGAAGACGATCACCACCCCGGCGTTCTGCCCGGAGGTGATGAACTGCTTGCTGCCATTGAGCACGTAGTGGTCGCCGTCCAGGCGGGCCCGGGTCTTCAGGCTGCTGGCGTCGGAGCCGGCCTGGGGCTCGGTCAGGGCGAAGGCGCCGAGCATCGCGCCGCTGGCCAGTGGCGCCAGGAACTGCTGTTTCTGCGCCTCGCTGCCGAACTTGAGGATCGGCACGCAGCCCACCGAGTTGTGCACGCTCATGATGGTCGAGCAGGCGCCGTCACCGGCGGCGATCTCCTCCAGGGCCATGGCATAGGCCACATAGCCGGTGTCGCTGCCGCCGTACTGCTCCGGCACCAGCATGCCGAACAGGCCCAGGCCGGCCATCTCCTCGATGGCCTCCTTGGGGAAGCGGTGCTCCTTGTCCCACTGTTCGGCAAACGGTTTCAGACGCTCCTGGGCGAAGTCGCGCACGGCGTCGGCGATCTGTTGTTGCTCTTCAGTTACCAGCATGATTCACCTCAGTACAGGCACTCGACCGCCATGGCCGTCGCTTCGCCACCGCCAATGCAGATGGCCGCCACGCCACGGCGCAGGTTGTTCTGGCGCAGGGCCGACAGCAGGGTCACCAGAATGCGCGCGCCCGAGGCGCCGATCGGGTGGCCCAGGGCGCAGGCGCCGCCGTGGATATTGACCTTTTCATGGGGCAGGTCGAGGTGCTTCATGGCCGCCAGGGTGACCACGGCGAAGGCCTCGTTGATCTCGAACAGGTCCACCTCGGCCAGGTTCCAGCCGGTGCGCTTGAGCAGCTTGTCGATGGCACCGATGGGCGCGGTGGGGAACAGTGCCGGGGTGTCGGCGAAAGCCGCATGGCCATGGATCACCGCCAGGGGCTTGAGGCCGCGTTTCTCGGCCTCGGAGCGACGCATCAGCACCAGCGCGGCGGCGCCGTCGGAAATCGAACTTGAGTTGGCCGCGGTGACGGTGCCGCCTTCACGGAAGGCCGGCTTGAGCTGCGGGATCTTGTCCAGGCGCGCCTTGGGCGGCTGCTCGTCGTCCTTGATGACGCGCTTCTCCTTGCCCTCGGTGACTTCCACCGGAACGATCTCGGCGGCGAAGCGGCCGCTCTTGATCGCTTCCTGGGCACGGGTCAGCGAAGCGATGGCGAAGGCGTCCTGGGCCTCGCGGCTGAAGTCGCCCTTCTGCGCGCAGTCCTCGGCGAAGGTGCCCATCAGGCGTCCCTTGTCGTAGGCGTCTTCCAGGCCGTCCATGAACATGTGGTCGATGATCCTGCCGTGGCCCATGCGGTAGCCGCCACGGGCCTTGTCCAGCAGGTACGGGGCGTTGGTCATGCTTTCCATGCCACCGGCGACGATCACGTCGGCGCTGCCGGCGAGCAACTGGTCATGGGCCATGATCGCCGCCTGCATGCCCGAGCCGCACATCTTGTTCAGGGTGGTGCAGGTGGTGTGCTTGTCCAGGCCGGCACCCAGCGCCGCCTGGCGCGCCGGTGCCTGACCCTGGCCGGCCGGCAGCACGCAGCCGAACAGCACCTGCTCGACACTGGCGGCATCGATGCCGGCGCGTTCGACGGCGGCACGAATGGCTGCGCTGCCCAATTGCGCCGCGGTCAAGCTCTTGAGGTCGCCCTGCAGGCCGCCCATGGGCGTGCGCACGGCGCTGACGATGACAATCGGATCGTGGTTCAGGCTCATGCTGGGTTCTCCTTACTTGGCAGCCATGCGCAGCGCGCCGTCGAGACGGATCACTTCACCGTTGAGCATGCTGTTCTCGATGATATGACGGGCCAGCGCTGCGTACTCCTGCGGGCGCCCCAGGCGCGGCGGGAACGGCACGCCGGCGGACAGCGAGGCGCGGACTTCGTCGGTCATGCCGGCCATCATCGGGGTTTCGAAAATGCCCGGGGCGATGGTCATCACGCGGATGCCGAAGCGCGCCAGCTCACGGGCCGCCGGCAGGGTGAGGCTGGCGATGGCGCCCTTGGAGGCGGCATAGGCGGCCTGGCCGACCTGGCCGTCATAGGCGGCAATTGAAGCGGTATTGATGATCACGCCCCGTTCGCCACCCTCGTCCGCCGGACCTTCGGCCATGGCCGCGGCGGCCAGGCGCAACAGGTTGAAGCTGCCGATCAGGTTGACGTTGATGACCTTGGCGAAGCTGCCCAGGGCGTGCGGGCCATTCTTGCCCAGGACCTTCTCGGCGCCGACGATGCCGGCGCAGTTGACCAGCCCGTGCAGGCCGCCGAAGGCGCTGACCGCGGCATCGACCGCCGCCTTGGCGGCCTGTTCGTCGCTGATGTCGGCCACCGCGAAGCGGGCATTGGCACCCAGTTCGGCGGCCTTGGCCTCGACGGCCGCGGCGTTCAGGTCGACCAGCATGACCTTGGCGCCGGCCTCGATGAGCATCTGCGCGGTGGCGGCGCCCAGGCCCGAGGCCGCGCCGCTGACGATGAAATTCTTTTGAGTGATGTGCATGTCGGTTTTCCTTCAGGCGCCCGCAGCGATCGGCTGCGCGGCTTGTTGTCGGGCGATTTCCTGGTTGCGCAGGATGAAGCGTTGCAGCTTGCCGCTCGGGGTCTTGGGCAGCTCGCCGACGAATTCGATTTCACGCGGGTAGGCGTGGGCGTAGAGGCGCTGGCGCACGTGCTGGCGCAGGGTTTCCTCAAGTTCGGCGCTGCCCTGGTAACCCTGGGCCAGCACCACGAAAGCCTTGATCAACTCGGTGCGTTCCGGGTCGGGTTTGCCGATCACCGCCGCCTCGACCACCGCCGGGTGCTCGATCAGTGCGCTTTCAACATCGAACGGGCCGACCCGGTAGCCCGAGGTGGTGATCACATCGTCGCTGCGACCGACGAAGCTGATGCTGCCGTCCTGATTGAGCTCGACGGTGTCGCCGGACAGGTAGTACTTGCCAACGAAGGCCTTGGTCGGCAGCCCGTGGTAACCGGCGAACCAGCACAGCGGCGATTGCTCACGGTCCACCGCGAGGATGCCGGGCTGGCCGGCAGGCAGTTCGTTGCCCTGCTCGTCCACCACCACGATGCGGTGGCCGGGAATGGCGAAACCTGCCGATCCAGGGTGCACGGGGTGTAGCAACGCATGGTGGTTGCACAGCACCATGCCCAGCTCGGTCTGGCCATAGTGGTCGTGGATGGTCACCCCGAGTTCATCGGCAAACCAGCGGATCACCTCCGGATTGAGCGGTTCGCCAGCGCTGCTGACGACCCGCAGCCGGCCCTTGACGGGCCTGGAGAAGGCCTTGCCGGCGGCGATCAACAGACGGTAGGCGGTGGGTGATCCAGCCAGATTGGTGATACCCAGCCTGTCGATGATGCTCGCACAGCTCTCGACGCTGAATGGCCCATCGTAGAACGTCGTGGCATGCCCAAGGGACAACGGGCCGGTAACCGCGTAGTACAAGCCGTAGGCCCAACCCGGATCGGCCAGGTTCCAGAAGTTGTCCTCCGGGCGCAGGCCTATGGCATCGCGCATGTAGCCCTGGAACGCGACGATGGCGCGCAGGGGTACCTCCAGCGGCTTGGCCGGGCCCGTGGTGCCGGAAGTGAACATCAGGAGAAAGGGATCGTCTCCATTGCGCGGTACAGGTTCGCATATAGCATTTGCCGCGCCGAGCAACTCGTGAAAATCCGCCTCGTCGACGCCGGCGCCCACCGTGATGCAAGGAGGGCACTGCGCCACGCCCTCGAGCTTGCCACGGTTGCCACGATCAGTGATCACCACCTTTGCAGCGGAGGCATGCAACCTGTGCTCGATGGCTTTGGGGCCGAAAGCGGTGAACAGCGGTTGGTAGACGGCACCCAGCCGCCAGGTGGCCAGAATGGTCACCATCAGTTCCACGGTGCGTGGCAACAAGCCCGCCACACGATCCCCAGGGCCAACCCCATAGGCGTTGAGCACATTGGCAAAGCGTGCTGCCAACCCTTGAAGCTGCTCGAAGCTGTAGCGGTTACTGGAACCGTCATGGGCTTCGCACAGCAATGCAATCCGCTGTTCGCCCACATGACGGTCGCAGCACTCGACACAGGCATTGACTGCGGTGAGGCTGCCCTGCAGCGCCTGGCGCACCGCATCGGCATGGACGAACGTTCGCACGGCCTCGGCGTAATCGGACATGGTCAGACTCCTTGGATTGTTATTGTAGGAATCGCACAATCATCCAAGGATGGTCCCTCCGATGGGACATGCCGACAATGGCCAAACCGCTCAACATCGCTGAGCGGTTTGGCTGCAGGCGCCTGGCCGGGCAGGCCCTCTTACCCCAGGGCATCCCGGGTAAGCTGCAGCTCCAAGGAGTGCATCGCAGCCTCTCGCTCGGCGGCAAGCGCTTCCCACGCCTGGCGGTAGGCCTCGCTGCTCAGGTTCTCGGCGCGGTTTTCCAGCGCTTCTCCACGTGCGGCGAAAGTATCGGCCACCTCAGAGAACGGACCGGGATGCTGGGTACGCAGAAAATCGGTCCAGAACGCCTGACTGGCCACGCTCTGGGCCACGGCTTCGGGCGTCTGCGCCGCGAGCACCGCCGACAGCGCCTCGGCACGACAGGCCGGGGTGATGCCTGCCAGCGTACGGAACCTTATCGTGCGGGGCTGGCAAGGCAACCCCAGTTCATCGGCCAACTCGACACGATAGCCGAGGACCACCTCCAGGTCATCCACCGTCTCGCCCGCCGCCCTGCGACGATCAACCGCCGCAAAGGCAAATCGATCCACCTGTTCCAGGCGAAACAACCGTCGCCCGAGATCAAGCAGCTCAGGTCCGGCATCCGAGTCGCCGGTGCGTTGCCGAGCCTTGTAGGTCAGCACTTCGATCTGAAGCCTGCTGAAACGCTCGGCAACACTGTCGACGCACCCCAGCGTCTCGTGCGCACTTGCAAAGATCTGCTCGCGCAGCGCCGCGTCCGTATCCAAGGCTTCGAGTAGCGCCCAGACCTGGCCGCGCACGTACTCCCCGGCTTCAGCGAAATCATTGCTCGCGGTAAGGGCTTGCAACAGGCGGAATAGCCCGGAGCTGCCATCCTGGGACTGTACTCGGCTCCATCGTTGCGCCAGGGCTTCCTGCACCTGATTCGGCTCACCCAGTAGCCAGGACTCGACCCGCAGCAACGAGGATGGCTGCTCCCGAACCAGGGCTGCGCGCTGCCCTGCACTGTGAAACGCTGTCGCGGCAGCCCTTGGGATGCGGTTGTTGCTGAGGTTGATCCGGGCCCGGAAACGCCAAGGCAGTTGCATCAATCCCTCAGGAATCGTGGAAATCAGGTTGCTGGAAAGCTGGACGACCTCCAACGCCTGGCATTGCGCCAGCCGCGAGGGCATGGCCACAAGGCTGCAGTAGGTAAGATTCAGCTCACGCAGTTGCGACGGCTGTGCGAAACGCAGGTCGATCGAGCGCAATGGATTGTGGCTGAGGTTGAGTGATTCGACCCGCGCCAGGCCACTGAGCACGTTCTGGTTACTCGGGTTCATCCTGATACGGTTGGCCATCAGGTTCAATGATCGCAGTCGGGTCAAATGGGAAAGCTCCTCCGGCAGGTGAGTCAACCTGTTGTTGATCAGGCTGAGCGAGCGCACCTGGTTGAAACAACGCAGGAAGTTGGCTGGAACGTCCTCCAGATCCAGACCGGCCAGCACCAGCTCGCTGACGTGGCTCATGTCGATTTGGGCCGACAGCGAGGGTAGACTTCCGATACGCCAGCCACTGATATTCAACCTCATGCTGTTCGTACCATCGGCCTCGACCACCACTTCGCCGATCAGCCGCCAGGCGGCCCGTAGCTGGTTGGCGACGTGCATGCGCTGGCTGCGTGCCAACTGCCCCCTTGCCGCGTCCTGCCAGGTGGTCAGCGACTGGTCGAGCAGCTCCAGGTTGTGCTCATGCGACAACAACCGGTCGAGTGGCGAACCCTCATGAAGCAGCAAGGTGCGCATGAAGCTCTCGACCTGGTCATTGTTGAATCCCGGATACAAGGCACGAACCCGATCCCTTAAGGTGGACATGAACGTACGGTGGGTCGATTGCCGCCCCCCCAGAGGGTACCCCAGCCGACCACTGCCAAGGCGGATGGCCGGGTTGAACGAGGCGGGCTCCATACGCCAGCCCAGCAGGTTCAGAACCCCTTGCCGGGTCGCCGGCACGAGTGTCTTGGCCCGTTCACGCAGTGCATCAGCCGTGCCTCTTTCGGGCAGCGCCAGCATGCTGCGCTGGTGAGGGCTGAGCAAGGCAGCCAGGGTCTCGAACAGGCCTGCAGGTTCCTGCACCTCTACTTCCAGGGGCAGCCCTCGGTGGTCGTACAGGCTGAAGCGCCCCTGGCGCTCCACCAGGGTAGTGCGCGTCTGCTCGGATGCCGCGGGGTTCAGGGTTGTCAGCAACGGGCCGTGCTCCGTGCCTTCACGCAGTTCAAGATTCAGTTCCAAGGGCCAGCCCGGCAAGCGCCGCAGTATGGCAAAGACCAGCTCCCCCGTTGCGGCAGTGTATTGCCCTTGCAGGAACAAACCCTCGATCGCGCGGTTGGTCCTGGCCAGTTGCAGCATCGAGCGAGCCTTGGTCATCAGCGAAAGGGGCAATTTGCCTTCCAGCTCCGCCACTCGACGCAACTGGGGTGACAGGTCCTCCAACACGGCCCCCGCGTAGAGTCGCGGCAGCCCCGGAAAATCCCGCTCAAGCAAAGCCAACAGCGGATCGGCCGGGATCGATGGCGTGCTCAGCCAATCGACCAACATCGCGCGCCAGTGTGCCGGCTGCGCCAAAAGGCGGGCGGCAATCTGTTCTTCGGACAAGGCTGCCAAGTCTGCCTGTTGCCGACACCAAGCCAGGACCTTCGAATCGCCCAGCCGGGGCGGAGCCTGGCGAAGATTGGCGAACAGT
Source organism: Pseudomonas sp. TE6283 (assembly GCF_054060555.1). Lineage (NCBI taxonomy): Bacteria > Pseudomonadati > Pseudomonadota > Gammaproteobacteria > Pseudomonadales > Pseudomonadaceae > Pseudomonas > Pseudomonas sp. TE6283. The sequence goes on along the minus strand of NZ_JBSSDH010000016.1, from coordinate 103,513 downwards.
TCACTTACCCGTTCGTCGGCAGCAAACCGCTGCAAGGTGTCGCGCAAGGTAAACGGCAATGGGCTGTTTTCCACCAGCAAGCCTCTGAGTGCCGCAGCGTCCACGCCGGCAACCTGCAATATCTGCATGGCGCGGCTCGGTGCCAACGCAGGATGGCAAGGCCACAGCCGATCAAGCATCTTCACGCTGTCATCCCATTCCAGTGGGCGCTCGCTGTGCAGGCGCCAACCGCGCTCGCCGTTATGCAGCAATACCGGCTCATAGGCGTTCGCCCGGCTCGGATGGCGCAGGCGCAAGGGCCGATCAGGGTCGGGGCGATGAACTTCGTAGTAGCGCCCCTCCAGGCGAACCAGACGCCGTCCGTCGTCGTCAAACAGCCCGTCCTCCTGCAATTGCAGCCCCTCGCCTGGTGACACCTCGAACGGCTCCACTTCACCCCGCCACAACCGAGCCTGCCCACCCGTACCGACTACAGGTTCGAGCGCATCGACCAAACCACTGCGCGCGAATCCTCGCGCCACGACGCCAATACCTGCGGCCGTGATCGCCGTGACCGCCACCACCTCGGCAACGCCCAGCAGGTGCTCCACCGCTTCGTGCCGATGGCCCTGGGCCCAATCGGACACGCCTTCATAGACATCCCCCAAGGTCTGCACCACCATTTGTGCCAGCAACAGCTGGCCCAACACGGGAACGAACAGACCCGCGATCCCTGCCGCGCCCATGGCAACCCCCTCCCAGAATGCCAGTCGTGCATGGCTGGCGCTTGCATCCGCATCAGCATTTGATACCAACAGCAGGCGAGCGTCATTCCTAAGGCGCTCGATGTGAGCCTCGGCCAGCCGGGCGAAGATATCCGCATGCAAAGTCGCACCTTCGAGCGCCAGATCCGGTACGGGATCTTTCAGCCGGGTATTGAGCAAGTCGAGGAGTCGCGCCCGATCCTGCAGTCGGACCAGCTCTACGATTCGCTGGCGTGCCGCGGCCTCGGCAAGCTGCGTGGCCAGTGCTGCGGCCAGCGCGCTCACATCGGCAAAATGGCGTAGTGGATATTCGGGTTCGGTCGGCAGGTACAACACCACACCGTGGTTGTGTCCATCGTGCCCACGCAGTTGGATCAGCAGGCTGTCGTGAACCTCAACCTGGAGAACCTTCAACTGCCCGGCGTACGCATGCAGCCCTTGTGGATGCTGCTGTGGAGCCGAACCGGCGAGCACACGCAAAGCCTGTTGCTGGGCGGCGGACAATTGCCCGCGCAGCGTTGCCACTTCCACAGCCAGGCGCAGGCTTGCACGCTTGTGACTGGCCAGCAACTGGCGTATTGCGGGGGTGTCGTGTTGCACCAGCAGCGCCTGGTAGTCTTTCCCGACATCGAGTTGGCGACGGCGACTGACGATTCGTTCGACATCGCGGGTCAAAACCTGGGTCTGGCCACTGCGAGCCAGGCCGCTGCCTACATAAAACGACTCATTTGCGGCGAAGTTGTGCATCAACCGCGCCAATGCCGGGGTACGCACGGTATACGGCTCGTCATTCGGCAGTCCGATTCCGATAGTCGAACTGAAGCGACGGCGTACCTCAAGCCAGTCCAGCCGTGCGAGCCCGACGTCGGCGGCGGCGCCTTCAAGCATCGGCTGCAACGCCATCAGGGCGTATTGCTGCGGTGACGGTAGCACCTGCAATGCCGCAGTCAGCTGGTCGTGGCTGTCCCGATAACTCGCATAACAATCGCGCAGCATATTGATGCTTGCCGCCGAGGCCTGTCGCAGCCAGTCCGGCAGGCGTGCGGCAAGGAATTTATCCGTGGGATTTTCAAGCTGGTGGGTAAGTACATGGGACATGCTCGTGGCTCTCCAGAGGGAGCCACGAGCATAGGCAGCGCTGTCTGGCCGAGGCAGAGGGAAGGGCCGGGCCTAGTGCAGGTCCTGCTCCTGCAATACCAGATTACGGTAATGGCCGGGATTGCAACCGAACCATTTGCGAAACGCCCGATAGAATGAACTGTTGTCGGCAAAACCCAGGCGCTCGGCGATCTGCACCAGCCCCAGCCCAGGTTCGGACAGCCAGGCAATGGCCAGCTCACGCCGGACACTGTCCTTGAGTCCTTGGTAGGTCTGCCCCTCCTCGCCCAACCGTCGGCGCAAGGTCGCCGTGGACAGGCACAAACGCCGGGCCAGGCTGTCGGCATCGGGCCAACATCCCGGATCCATGGCCAGCAGATCGTGGCGTATGCGCCTCCCCAGACTGGCAGGGTCGCGGTACTTGACGAGGATGTTGGCCGGTGCCTCGGCAAGGAAACGCTGCAGTTCTTCGGGGTTACGCCGCAACGGCAAGTCGAGACAGTCGGCGGTAATGATCATCCGGGTGCGGGGCCGCTCGAAGTGCAGGTTCTCGGAGAACATCACCCGGTAGTCGTCACAGAAAGGCGGCTCGGCACAGCGCAGGTCGATGGCCAGGATCGGAATGCGCCGCCCGGCCAGCCAGCAGGCCAGGCCGTGCACGATCATCCAGAAGGTGAAGTAGGTGAACGCCCGGCGCGGCGTGTCGCCAGGCTCGTTGATGACGATCTCGGCCAGGCTCTGCTGGCGCACCAGGCCCGGCTGCAGGTCTTCGAGCATCAGCGACAGGAACGCCAGCAGATTGTCCAGGGCCGCGCCCAGGGTCGGCTGGGCCATGGCGCTGCGGGCCATGAAGGCCAGGCTGCCGCTGCGCAGGCCGCGCCGGTCCATGGCGAAGAACTCGTCGTTGCAGCGCCGCGCCAACAGGCGCCAGAGCCTAGCGTAGGACTCTGCCGTCACCCGCGCCTCGGGCAAGTCCAGCTGCTCGGCCGCGATCCCGGCACGCGCCAGCAGCCCGGCATCGGGTTCGCCGGCCGGGCAGGTCTGCAACAGGGCTTCGCGCACCAGTTGCATGGAAATGGTGTCCTTCTCGCTCATCGACAATCCAGTCTGCGCTGTGGCGGCCATCTTAGGCCGCCACGGGGAAAACGTCAGCCGCCGATCACTGGCCGGCGGCCAGGCCCAGGAACGCCTGGATCAGGCGCAGCTCGCGACGGCGCTCCAGGCAACCGACCATGTGCTGGTTGACCAGGCCCTGACCGGCCAGGGGGCGGGCCACCACCCGCGGGTCATGGGCCACTTCGGTGGAGGACACCACGCCGATGCCCAGTTCCGCCGCCACCGCCTCGGTGACCGCTTCGCGGCTGTCCAGTTCCAGCAGCACCCGAGGTTGCACGCCGGCGTCGGCGCAGGCCTTGTCGAAGGTACGCCGGGTGGTCGAACTGGGCTCGCGCAGCACCATGATCTGCCTGTCCAGCTCGGCCAGCGGCAAGTCTCCCCCGGCACCCGCCCAGGCATGCCCCACGGGCAACAGTGCACACAACCGCGACTCGCGCAACGCCTGCAGGTGCAGGCCCTTGCGCGGCTCGATCTCGGTCAGCACGGCCACATCGGCATGTTCCGACAACAGCGCGGCCAGGGTTTCCTGGGCATTGCCCAGGCGCAGGTTGACGGTGATGCCCGGATAGCGCTCGCGCAGCTGCGCCAGCATCGGCATCACCCGGTGCGGGCCGTCAGCCGCCACCTCCAGGCGCCCGGTCAGCAACTGCCGGTTAGCCTCGAGCATGGCCTGGGCTTCCTCGGCCAGGCCGAACATGGCCCGGGTGATGGCCGCCAGGCGCGTACCCTCCTCCGTCAGCTCGACCCGCCGGGCGGTACGGCGCAGCAAGGTGATCTGGTAGTGCTCCTCCAACGCCTTTACATGCCCGGTCACCGCCGGCTGGCTGATGAACAGGCGCTCGGCGGCGCGGGTGAAGCTGCCCTCGCGGGCGACGGCGTCGAAGGCGCGGAGCTGGAACAGGTTCATATCTATCGGCCTGACTTATGGCTGGCATATCTACAAACAATTTGATTGATGACACAGCGAATTGCAACCTAGCCCCACTAGTTTCCAGCCCACCGCATAGTGAGGAACCACGGAATGAGCAACGCCCCGATCCTGCTGACCCCCGGTCCATTGACCACCTCGATCCGTACCCGCCAGGCCATGCTCGTGGACTGGGGCTCGTGGGACCGCGACTTCAACCAGCTGACCGCCAGCGTGTGCGAACAATTGCTGGCCATCATCGACGGCAGCGCCAGCCACCACTGCGTGCCCCTGCAAGGCAGCGGCACCTTCGCCGTCGAGGCCGCCATCGGCACCCTGGTCCCCCGTGACGGCAAGGTGCTGGTGCTGATCAACGGCGCCTACGGCCAGCGCCTGGCGAAGATCTGCAAGGTGCTGGGCCGCGCCTACAGCACCTTCGAGACCGCCGAGGACCAGCCGACCACCGCCGCCGACGTCGACCGCCTGCTGGCCGCCGACCCCGCCGTGACCCATGTGGCGCTGATCCACTGCGAGACCAGCACCGGCATCCTCAACCCGCTGCCCGAGATCGCCCAGGTGATCCGCCGCCACGGCAAGCGCCTGATCATCGACGCCATGAGCTCGTTCGGCGCGCTGCCGATCGATGCCCGCCAGATCCCCTTCGAAGCGCTGATCGCCGCTTCCGGCAAGTGCCTGGAAGGCGTGCCGGGCATGGGCTTTGTCTTCGCCGAAAAAGCCGCCCTGGCCGCCGCCGAAGGCAACGCCCACTCCCTGGCCATGGACCTGCACGACCAGCACGCCTACATGGCCAAGACCGGCCAGTGGCGCTTCACCCCGCCGACCCACGTGGTCGCTGCCCTGCACGAAGCGCTACAGCAATACAACGAAGAGGGTGGACTGCCCGCCCGCCACCAACGCTACACCGATAACTGCAGGACCTTGCTCGACGGCATGGCGAAAATCGGCCTGCAGAGTTTCCTGCCCGCCGACATCCAGGCGCCGATCATCGTCACCTTCCACGCGCCGAAGGACCCGCGCTACCAGTTCAAGGACTTCTACGAGCGGGTCAAGGCCAAGGGCTTCATCCTCTACCCGGGCAAGCTGACCCAGGTCGAGACCTTCCGCGTCGGCTGCATCGGCGTGGTCGGCGCCGATGGCATGCAGGCCGCCGTGAATGCCGTGGCCGAGGTGCTGCGGGAAATGGAAGTGCTGGACATCTGACCCTCTGCCCACCCAATTCAAGGAAAATGCGCACATGAACTACAGCAACCCCACCCAGCTGCAAGCCGCCATCCTCGACTGGGCCGGCACCGTGGTCGACTTCGGCTCGTTCGCCCCGACCCAGATCTTCGTCGAAGCCTTCGCCGAGTTCGACGTGCAGGTGTCCATCGAAGAAGCCCGTGGCCCGATGGGCATGGGCAAGTGGGACCATATCCGCACCCTGTGCGACGAGCCGGAGATCGCCGAGCGCTACCGCAAGGTATTCGGCCGCACGCCCACCGACGACGACGTCACCGCCATCTACGAGCGCTTCATGCCGTTGCAGATCGAGAAGATCGCCGTGCACTCGGCGCTGATCCCCGGCGCCCTGGAGACCCTGACCGGGTTGCGCAAAAGCGGCCTGAAGATCGGCTCCTGCTCGGGCTACCCGAAGGTGGTGATGGACAAGGTGGTCGAGCTGGCCGCGCAGAACGGCTACGTGGCCGACCATGTGGTGGCCACCGACGAGACGCCGAACGGCCGCCCGTGGCCGGCCCAGGCGCTGGCCAACGTGATTGCCCTGGGCATCGATGACGTCGCCGCCTGCGTGAAGGTCGACGATACCGTGCCGGGGATTCTCGAAGGTCGCCGCGCCGGGATGTGGACCGTGGCGCTGGTGTGCTCGGGCAATGCCCTGGGGCTGACCTGGGAAGGCTACCGGGCGTTGAGCACGGAGAAGCTGGAGAGCGAGCGCAAGCGGATCCATGGGATGTTCGCCAGCTCCCGCCCGCACTACCTGATCGATACCATCAACGAGCTGCCCGAGGTCATTGCCGATATCAACCGGCGGCTGGCCAAGGGGGAGATGCCGCAGAGCGCGTGATGTCGAAAAACATCGCGGGGCAAGCCCGCTCCCACGCCCCAGCATACATGCCGCCTGGTGTGGGAGCGGCGGTTCGCCGCTGCGACTTGCCCCGCGATGACTTCGGGAGGTCAGACCGCCCGATTCAGTTTCACCCACGACGCGAACCGGTCGATAAAGCCCTGCAGGAACGGCCGGGTCTTGTCGCTCAACTTGCCGCTGTCATCGAACAGCGTCGCCGCCCCGCCGATATACGCCTCGGGCATCTGCATGCACGGCATGTCGAGAAACACCAGCGACTGGCGCACCGCATGATTGGCGCCGAACCCGCCGATCGCCCCCGGCGACACGCTGGCCACCGCCGCCGGCTTGCCGCCCCACACGCTCTGCCCATAGGGCCTCGACCCCACGTCGATGGCGTTCTTCAACCCGCCCGGCACCGAACGGTTGTACTCCGGGGTAACGAACAGCACCGCGTCGCTGCGGCGGATCTCGTCGCGAAAATGCTTCCACGCCTCGGGCGCGCCCTCGGCCTCGACATCCTCGTTATACAACGGCAGGTCGCCGATCTCGACGATCCGCAGGGCAAGGCTGGACGGTGCCAGCTCAGACAGCGCGCGGGCCACCTTGCGGTTATAGGACTCCTTGCGCAAGCTGCCGACGACGACCGCTACCGAATAGACTTGGCTCATGGCGTTTTGCAACCTCTGCTCTGGGAATGGGACCTGTTAGTTATAGATGACCGTTCCTCGGCTTCGCGGTTTTTTTCCATTCGGCTGAAAACTTCCCGGGCGTTTCACTGGTCTATGCCTACAGACATTTCCTACACGATTCAGAGGTTTCCACCTAAATGGCAGCAGTAATGGTCGGCCAGTTCCACGCCCGCGACGCCGAAGGCCGTATCTACCCCGTCCACGAATTCCAGGAGTCCACCCTGCAGGCTGACGGCAGCACCCTCGGCGCGCCGGTCACCAGCTATCGGCTGGCCATCGGCGACCGCGTCAACCACTTGGGCGACGACCGCTTCGAGCTGGCCCAGACCGGCGTCGAGATCATCCGCATTCCTTGACACAGTCGACGGTGTACAGCGCCCCCTCGCGCTGCAGGCCATGCACGTCGGCGACGAAACCCGGGAAGCCCTGGTCGAAGGCCCGGGCACAGTCCAGGTAGACCAGGATCGAGCGGGTCGCCTCGGTGAAGCGCTCGCCCGGCATGATCAAGGGGATTCCCGGCGGATAGGGCACCAGCATTACCGCCGCGACCCGGCCCAGCAGCTGCTCGATCGGCACCGCCTCCACCTCCCCACGCACCATCCGGTCATAGGCCTCGGCCGGGGTCATCGCCACCTCGGGCAAACGGGTGAACAGCAGCTTGAGCTGCCTGGACGTGGCATTGCCGCGGTAGAAGGCATGCAGTTGCTGGCACAGCTCGCGCAGCCCCAGCCCCTGGTAGCGTGACGGCTGCGGCGTCACCACGCTGGGCAGGCAGTCGGCCAGCGCGGTATTGGCGTCGTAGTGGCGCTTGAACTCCAGCAGTTCGGTCAGCAGCGTGCTCCACTTGCCCTTGGTGATGCCCATCGAGAACAGCACCAGGAAGCTGTACAGGCCGGTCTTCTCCACCACCAGCCCCCGCTCCCACAAAAACTTGCTGACCACCGCGGCCGGAATGCCGTGCTCGCCCGCGCCGCCACCGGCCCCTGGCATCACCAAGGTGACCTTGAGCGGATCAAGCAGCACATAGTCGTCGCTCAGCTCGGCAAAGCCATGCCATTCGGCTCCCGGCTGCAGCAGCCAGTCCGCCGCCTCCAGCCGCTCGCCGCCCTGGGCCTGCGGCGGCTGCCAGATGCTGAACCACCAGTCGTCGCCGGCGATGTGTTCGCGCAGGTTGGCCAGCGCCCGGCGAAAGCTCAGGGCCTCGTCGAACATCTCCTGCAGCAGCGAGCGTCCGGCCGGGCCCTCCATCATCGCCGAGGCCACGTCCAGCGATGCGAGGATGCTGTACTGCGGCGAAGTGGAGATATGCATCATGAACGCTTCGTTGAAACGGTCGCGGTCCAGCTGGCGGGAGGCGCCGTCCTGCACATGGATCATCGACGCCTGGCTGAAGGCGGCCAGCAGCTTGTGGGTCGAATGGGTGCTGAGCAGCTTGTGGGTCGAATGGGTGCTGAACAGCAGCGGGCCCTCATCGCCGCGCGGCGTGCCCATGGCGTAGCGGCCGGCGAAGAATTCATGGAAGGCGGCGTAGGCGAACCAGGCCTCGTCGAAGTGCAGCACCTCGACACTGGCGCCGAGGGTCTGCTTGATGAGGCCGGCGTGGTAGCACAGCCCATCGTAGGTGGAGTTGGTGACCACCGCCAGCTTGATCTTCGCCGACCGCCCCTGGGCCAGCGGGTGGGCCTGGATCTTCGCCTGGATCGACGCCGGGGTGAATTCGCTGAGCGGAATCGGCCCGATGATGCCCAGTTCGTTGCGCTCCGGGCACAGGTAGAGAGGGATGGCGCCAGTCATGATGATCGCGTGCACCACCGACTTGTGGCAGTTGCGGTCCACCAGCACCAGGTCCCCACGCCCGACCATGGCGTGCCAGACGATCTTGTTGGCGGTGGAGGTGCCGTTGATGACGAAAAAGGTATGGTCGGCGCCGAAGTTGCGCGCCGCCCGCGCCTCCGCGGCGGCCAGGGGGCCGGTGTGATCGAGCAGCGAGCCCAGCTCGGGGACCGACACGGACAGGTCCGAGCGCAGGGTGTTTTCGCCGAAGAACTGGTGAAAGGCCTGCCCCACCGGACTCTTGTGATAGGCCACGCCACCGCCGTGGCCCGGCGTGTGCCACGAATAGTTCGACTGCGCGGTGTGTTGCACCAGGGCCTTGAAGAACGGCGGCAGCAGGCCGTCGAGGTAGCTGTGCGCGGCCCGTGCCACCTGGCGGGCGAGAAAGGGCACGGTGTCTTCGAACAGGTAGAGGATGCCGCGCAGCTGGTTGAGCTCGCCCATGGCCTCGGCCGGGGCGTTCTCCAGGGTGACCTGCTCGCCCAGGGCGAAGATCGGCAGGTTGGGTGCGCGCAGCCGGGCCAGGCGGATCAACTCGGCCATGTTCTGCAGCAGGTGGCTGTTGTCGCCGACGCCCTCGGCGGCGATCAGCATGCAGGCCAGGCCGTGGTGGGTGGCGGCCACCAGCCGCGCCTCGGCCTGGTCGGCGGCGGCGAGAATGGCGAAGCCGTCCCTGGCCAGTTCGTCGGCGATGCCGCGTACCCGCTCGCCGGCGACGCTGTCGGCCTTGATCGCCCGGTGGACGATGAGGATGGGGAACTGGAGGTCCTTGTACATCGGGCGGCTACCTCTGCGGGTAATTTCCCTCAGGGTAGTTGATGCCATCGCCGCTGCGACTTGCCCCGCGATAGGGCCGGTACTGTCTTTGGATCAGCTGGCGGTCGGCTCGGTCAGCACCTGCCACATCGCCGGCCCACCTGCCGACTTGGCAATGGCCGCCAAGCGCTCGGCATGGGCCTCGAGCTCTTCATCGCTGGCCATGATCACCTTACCGGCAGCACGACCGCTAATCCGACGGATCTCACTGCCGGTGCTGCCCTGCCCCTCTTCGTCCTGTGCGCCATCCCCTGCCAGCGACAGGCTGGTCTGGCCACCGGTCATCGCCAGGTAGACGTCGGCCAGCAGTTCCGAGTCGAGCAATGCGCCGTGCAGTTCACGGCCGGAGTTGTCGATGCCGTAGCGTTTGCACAACGCATCGAGGCTGTTGCGCTGCCCCGGATGGCGCGAGCGCGCCATCATCAGGGTGTCGAGGATCGGGCAGTGCTGCGAGATGTCGGCGCGGTCCTGCTGACCGATCAGCGCGAACTCGTTGTTGATGAAGCCGACGTCGAACGCCGCGTTGTGGATGACCAGGGTAGCGCCCTGGATGAACTCGAAGAACTCCTCGGCCACATCGCCGAAACGCGGCTTGCCGACCAGGAAAGCGTCGGTGATGCCGTGGACGTTGATCGCGCCCTCGTCACTGTCGCGGTCGGGCTGCAGGTAGACGTGGAAGTGCCGCCCGGTCAGGCGCCGGCCCACGACTTCGACGCAACCGATCTCGATGATGCGGTGGCCTTCGGCCACCGGCATGCCGGTGGTCTCGGTGTCGAGGATGACGAACCGTTTGTCTTGCTGCTGCTCCACGCGGGGACTCCAACTGGCGGTGCTTGAATTCGGGGTGGGAGTATAACGAAATCGGGGCCGTTTTGCGGTCATCGCGGGGCAAGCCCGCTCCCACGCAGCCAGCAGTCATCTCGTGGGAGCGGGCTTGCCCCGCGATGGCCCGCAACACAATCAACGTTGCGCGCGAACCTCATCAACCCCACGATTGGCCAACTGGTCGGCCCGCTCGTTGCCCGGGTGGCCGATATGCCCGCGCACCCACTTCCAGGTCACCTTGTGCCGGTTGACCTGTTCATCGAGGGCCATCCACAGGTCGGCGTTCTTCACCGGCTCCTTGGCGGCGGTCTTCCAGCCACGCTTCTTCCAGTTGGTCATCCACTCGTTGATGCCCTTCATCACATACTGGGAGTCGGTGGTCAGCACCACCTCGCACTCGCGCTTGAGCGCCTTCAGGCCTTCGATCGCGGCCATCAGTTCCATGCGGTTGTTGGTGGTCTCGCGCTCGCCGCCCCACAGTTCCTTCTCGACGCCCTTGAAAACCATCAGGACGCCCCAGCCGCCCGGGCCAGGATTGCCCTTGCAGGCACCATCGGTGTAGATCTCGACGCTATCGCTCATGTACCACTCGTGTTCAGTGCTTTTCGGAATCGGGGTGGGTGGCGCTGCGGTTGACCTTGGCCAATGGCAGCGGCAGCAGCTTGCCCATCGGCTCGCGGCGCTCGAGGCGCAGCGGCCGCAGGCCGACCACCATCTTGCGCGCCACCAGCAGGTAGACGCCGCCCCCGGCACTCTGCCAGCCCCCCGCCACCCGCTCCCAGCCGGCCAGACGCTGCTGCCAGGCCGGCGAGGCAAGCGGCGGACGATAGCACCCGAAGCGGCGTTTCTCCAGCGCGAAGCCCAGCAGGTTGAGCCAGTCGCCGACCCGCGACGGCGAGATGCAGCGGGCCTTGCGCAAGGCGCCCTGGCTGAAGAAATGGCGCAGCCCCCAGCTGCTCCACGGGTTGATGCCGACGATCAGCAGGTGGCCGCCCGGGCGCACCGCGCTGGCCGCCTCGCGCAGCAGGCCATGGGGCGACAGGCTGAAGTCCAGGCCATGCTGCAGCACCACCACGTCGGCGGCATGCTCCGACAACGGCCAGGCCTGCTCTTCGCAGACGATCTCCACCCCCGGCAACGGCGCGCCCAGGCGCACGTTGCGCTGCACCTGTGGCGCATTGGGCGGGGGTTCGGCGCAGGGGCCGTAGTGCACCAGGTAACCACCGAAGAAGCGCCGCAGCTCTTCTTCGAGCAACTTTTCCTCTTCCTTGAGCATCAACTGCCCAAGGGGGCCATTGAACCAGTCGCGGGCCAGGCTGATGAGTTCGACCCAGTCGGGGTCGGCCTGGGCGAAGGCTTGGTCGGTCATTGCGTTCTCCCTCGAAGGTTCTCCGGCCGCGCCATCGCGGCTAAGATGCCCCCAATGTCCAGGCTTGGCGATACGGATCCGCACATGATACAGATCGATGCCCTACCCGCTTTCAACGACAACTACATCTGGTTGTTACAGGATACTGCCAATCGCCGCTGCGCAGTGGTCGATCCCGGCGATGCCGGGCCGGTGCTCGCCTGGCTCGGCCAGCATCCCGACTGGGTGCTGGAGGCGATCCTGGTCACCCACCATCACCATGACCACGTCGGCGGCGTCGAAGCCCTGAAGCAGGCCAGCGGCGCCACCGTCTACGGCCCGGCCAGCGAACGCATCCCGGGCCGCGACGTCGCCCTGGAGGACGGCGCGCAGGTCCAGGCACTGGGCCTGACCTTCGAGGTCATGGCCATGCCCGGCCACACTTTGGGCCACATCGCCTATTACACTGCGCAATCGCCCACGCCGCTACTGTTCAGTGGCGACACCCTGTTCGCCGCCGGTTGCGGGCGGTTGTTCGAAGGCACGCCCGAACAGATGCACCATTCGCTGCAGCGCCTGGCCGCCCTGCCCGCCGAGACCGAAGTGTACTGCGCCCACGAGTACACCCTGAGCAACCTGCGCTTCGCCCGCGCCGTTGAGCCGGAAAACCCGCACGTTCTGCAACGCTTCGAAGACGTTACGCGCCTGCGCGCCGACAATCGCATCAGCTTGCCCTCCACCATCGGCCTCGAGCGCCTGACCAACCCGTTTTTGCGCACCGCTGAAACATTCGTTAAACAAAAAGCAGACGAATGGAAGGGTCATTCCAACCCTACCCAAGCCACTGTTTTTGCTGCCTTGAGATCTTGGAAGGACGTGTTCTGATAACCTCAAGATATATCGTGACACACGCCCAAAGGTTGACCCGGCCGGGGCCGGTTTCTAGAATCGCCCAACTTTTTTGCCCGGATAACCGTTCCAGCCGATGTCTTCCCCTAGCCGCAGAACCGCTCATTCGGTCGCCCTGACGCGACTGGCACAGATCAGTGCACTGGCGCTGGCCGCCACCCTGGTCGGCTGCCAGAGCACCCGTCAGCTCGACGAATCCGACAGCGTTCGCGCGCACAACTACCAGGCGCGGATCAAGCACAAACCCGCGCCGCTGGTGGTCAAGCCCAAGGAAGCACCGCCCCAGGACGTCTGGGAGCGCATGCGCCAGGGCTTCGCCCTGCAGGACGGCATGGACGTCAACCCACGCATCGAACAGCAACGCCTGTGGTTCGCCAGCAACCCGTCGTTCCTCGAGAACGCCGGCGAGCGCGGCAGCCTTTACCTGCACTATATCGTCGAGCGCCTCGAAGAACGCGACATGCCGCTGGAGCTGGCCCTGCTGCCGGCCATCGAGAGTGCCTACAACCCGATGGCCTACTCCCGCGCGCATGCCGCCGGCATGTGGCAGTTCATCCCGTCCACCGGGCGCCACTTCAACTTGCGCCAGACCAACTTCTACGACGGCCGTCGCGACGTCACCGCCTCGACCAACGCCGCACTGGACTACCTGAACCGCCTGCACGACATGTTCAACGGCGACTGGCTGCTGGCCCTGGCGGCCTACAATGCCGGCGAAGGCACCGTCAGCCGCGCCATCGAGCGCAACGAGCGCCTGGGCCTGCCGACCGACTACTGGAACCTGCCGCTGCCGCAGGAAACCCGCGACTACGTGCCCAAGCTGCTGGCCCTGTCGCAGGTGGTCAACACCCCTGCCGCCTACGGGATCAACCTGAACCCGATCGCCAACGAGCCCTATTTCGAAGCCGTCGCCATCAACGACCGCCTCGATTTGTCCCGCGTCGCAGCCTTCGCCGACATCGACGAAGACGAGCTGATCCAGCTCAATCCCGCCTTCAAGAAGCGCATGACCGTGGACGGCCCGCAGCAACTGCTGGTGCCCACCGCCAAGGCGCAGCTGCTCAGCGACCGCATGTCCAACCTCAAGCCCGAGGAACTGGTCGCCCTGCAGCCGAACAAGGCCGTGTTCCAGGCCGCCCTGGCCGATGCCAGGGCGCCGGCGGCACGCAGCTACCGGGTCAAGCGTGGCGACAACCTGGGCAGCATCGCCAAGGCCAACCGCGTCGCGGTCAAGGACATCCAGCGCTGGAACAGCCTGCGCGGCAACAGCCTCAAGGTCGGCCAGGTGCTGGCCCTGCGTGGCGGCAACGCGCCGAGCGCGGCGGCCAAGCGCGTGGCCGATGCCAAGCAACGCTCCACCCAGTACAAGGTGCGCAAGGGCGACTCGTACTACCTGGTGGCCAAGCGCTTCAACGTCGAGATGAAGCACCTCAAGCGCTGGAATCCGCGCAGCGGGCATGCGCTCAAGCCGGGGCAGACGCTGACCGTCTACCTGTCGCGTTGATGTGAATCCTGGGGGGCGCTTCGCGCCCCTTTCGCGACACAAGGCCGCTCCCACAGGCATTGCACCAGCCTGAGGGTCTGCGCAATCCCTGTAGGAGCGGCCTTGTGTCGCGAAAGGGCTGCAAAGCAGCCCCAATCAGCCACATCCATCCGACCGACCCGTACTCTTTTTCCATTCCAGACAAGCTGTTACTGTACCCCGAACCAAGCCCAACGCCTTCTGGATCGGATGCCGACTTGATACGTCCCCTCCTGCTGTCTCTCAGCCTGGCCTTGAGCTTCCCCGCCGTCGCGATGGTGAGCGAAAGCCACGGATACGCGCAGTTCGGCTCGCTCAAGTACCCGGCCAGCTTCACCCACTTCGACTGGGTCAACCCGCAAGCCCCGAAAGGCGGCACCTTGCGGGCCATGGCCTTCGGCACCTTCGACACGCTCAACCCCTATACCTTCAAGGGCTCGAGCCCGGTCACCACGCCCAACTTCCTGCAGTACGGCATCAACGAGCTCAACGAGCCGCTGATGGTCGGCACCGGCATGTACGACCCCTCCGGGGACGAACCCACCTCCAGCTACGGCCTGATCGCCCGCTCCGTCGAGTACAGCGAGGACCGCAGCTGGGTGGTGTTCAACCTGCGCCCCGAGGCACGCTTCCACGACGGCGTGCCGATTACCGCCGCCGACGTCGCCTTCAGCTACCGCACCCTGCTCAAGGACGGCCACCCGATCTACCGCACCAACCTGCAGGAAGTGGCCCGGGTCGACATCCTCGGCCCGCTGCGCATCCGCTTCGTGTTCAAGCGCGCCGGCAACCCGCTGCTGATCCTGCGCCTGGGCGAGATGCCGGTGCTGCCCAAGCACTACTGGGAAAAACGCGACTTCAAGGCCACCACCTTCGAGCCGCCCTTGGGCAGCGGCCCCTACCGCATCAGCGAGGTGCAACCGGGCCGGCGCCTGGTGTTCGAGCGGGTGAAGGACTACTGGGGCAAGGACCTGGCCGTGAACCGCGGCAAGTACAACTTCAACCGCGTCGAATACGAGTTCTACCGGGACGCCACCGTGGCCTTCGAAGCCTTCAAGGCGGGCGAATTCGACATCTATATCGAGCACCAGGCGAAGAACTGGGCCAACGGCTACAGCTTCCCCGCCGTGCGCCGGGGCGAGGTGATCAAGGCGCAGATCCCGCACCAGATCCCCACGCAGACCCAAGGCCTGTTCATGAACAGCCGCCGCGCCGCCTTCAGCGACCCACGGGTACGCCAGGCGCTGGGCCTGATGCTCGATTTCGAATGGACCAACCGCGCCCTGTTCAACGGCGCCTACCGGCGCGCCACCAGCTACTACCCCAACAGCGAGTTCACCGCCAGCGGCCTGCCCACCGGCAAGGAGTGGCTGCTGCTCAAGCCGTTCCGCGACCAACTGCCCGAAAAGCTGTTCACCCAGCCCTACCAGGTCAGCCACACCGACGGCAGCGGCATCAGCCGCGCGGCCCTGCGCCAGGCCCTCGACCTGTTCGCCCAGGCCGGCTGGAAGCTCAACGGCCAGCGCCTGGTGGACGGCAAGGGCCAGCCGTTCCGGATGGAACTGCTGCTGGTGAACCCGAACCTCGAACGCATCCTGCAACCTTATGTCGAAAATCTGGCCAGCATCGGCATCGATGCGCGCTTGCGCACTGTCGACCGCGCCCAGTACAAACAACGGCTCGACCAGTTCGATTTCGACATGATCCTGATGACCCTGAACCAGACCCTGAGCCCGGGCCTCGAACAGTGGCTGTATTTCCACTCGAGCCAAGCCGCCGTCAAGGGCAGCAAGAACTATGCTGGCGTGAAGGACCCGGTGGTCGACCACCTGCTCGACACCCTGCTCGCCGCCCGCAGCCGCGATGACCAGATCGCCGCCGCGCGCGCCCTGGACCGCGTGCTCTCATGGCAGTACTACATGATCCCCAACTGGTACCTCGACAATCACCGCCTGGCCTACCGCAACCGGTTCGCCTTCGTCACCACGCCGCCCTACACCCTTGGGCTGAACAGCTGGTGGATCAAGAAGACTTCGGAGAAAGCCAAATGACGCCCACCCTGCGCCGCCTGGCCGGCAGCCTGCTGCTGGCCTGCCTCACGCTCCCGGCCGTGGCCGCCCCGCAACACGCCCTGACCCTGTACGGCGAAGCGCCGAAATACCCGGCCAACTTCAAGCACTTCGAATACGTCAACCCCGACGCGCCCAAGGGCGGCACCTTCCGCCAGTCCAGCTTCGGCGGCTTCGACAGCCTCAACCCGTTCATCAACAAGGGCGTGCCCGCCGACAACATCGGCAGCATCTACGACACGCTGATGCGCCAGAGCCTGGACGAGCCCTTCACCGAGTACGGCCTGGTGGCCGGCAAGATCGAAAAGGCCCCCGACAACAGCTGGGTGCGCTTCTACCTGCGCCCTGAGGCGCGCTTCCACGACGGCCACCCGATGCGCGCCGAAGACGTGGTGTTCACCTTCAACGCCCTGATCAAGGACGGCGCCCCGCTGTACCGCCAGTATTACGCCGACGTCGCCGACGTGGTCGCCGAAGACCCGCTCAAGGTGCTGTTCAAGTTCAAGCACAGCAACAACCGCGAGCTGCCGCTGATCCTCGGCCAGCTCCCGGTGCTGCCCAAGCACTGGTATGCCAACCGCGACTTCAACCGCGGCAACCTGGAGATCCCGCTGGGCAGCGGCCCGTACAAGGTCGCCGAGGTGAAGGCCGGCCGCTCGATCCGCTACGAGCGGGTCAAGGACTACTGGGCCAAGGACCTGCCGATCAACCGCGGCTTCTACAACTTCGATGTGATGACCTTCGACTCCTACCGCGACAACACTGTCGCCCTCGAGGCGCTGAAGGCCGGCCAGTTCGACTACGGCCTGGAAGTCAGCGCGAAGAACTGGGCCACCGCCTACGACGTGCCCGCCGTGCGCGACGGCCGCCTGATCAAGGAAGAGATCCCCAACGGCAACCCGGTGGGCATGCAGGGCTTCATCTTCAACCTGCGCAAGCCGATGTTCCAGGACATCCGCGTGCGCCAGGCCATCAGCCTGCTGCTGGACTTCGAATGGACCAACAAGCAGTTGTTCAACGGCGCCTACACCCGCACCGGCAGCTACTTCGAGAACTCCGAGATGGCCGCCAGCGGCCTGCCCTCGCCCACCGAGCTGAAGATTCTCGAACCGCTGCGCGGCAAGGTGCCCGACGAGGTGTTCAACGGCGCCTTCCGCAACCCCGTCACCGACGGCAGCGGCATGATCCGCGACCAGCAGCGCCAGGCCTACAAGCTGCTGCAGGACGCCGGCTGGAAGATCATCGACGACAAGATGGTCGACAAGGACGGCAAGCCGCTGAGCATCGAGTTCCTGCTGGCCCAGACCCAGTTCGAGCGCGTGCTGCTGCCGTTCAAGCGCAACCTCGCGGACCTGGGCATCAACCTCGAGATCCGCCGGGTGGACGTGTCGCAGTACATCACCCGCCTGCGTTCGCGGGACTACGACATGATCGTCGGCGGCTTCGCGCAATCGAACTCGCCCGGTAACGAGCAGCGCGAGTACTGGAACAGCGCCGCCGCCGACAACCCCGGCAGCCGCAACTTCATCGGCCTGCGCGATCCTGCCATCGACCAGCTGGTGGAACAGCTGATCAACGCCGATTCGCGCCAGAGCCTGGTCGACCACTGCCGCGCCCTGGACCGGGTGCTGCTGTGGGGCTACTACGTGATCCCCAACTGGCACATCAAGACCTGGCGCGTAGCCTACTGGAACCACATCGGTCACCCCGCCGTGTCACCCAAGTACGACATCGGCATCGACACCTGGTGGATCAAGCCCGACGTCACGCCTGCCGTGAGCGAAGCCCCCGCCGTGGAAGAGGCCCACTGACATGCTGGCCTATATCCTGCGGCGCCTGCTGCTGATCATCCCGACCCTGTTCGGCATCCTGATCATCAACTTCATCATCGTCCAGGCCGCCCCCGGCGGCCCGGTGGAGCAGATGATCGCCAAGCTCGAAGGCTTCGACGGCGCCACCAGCCGCATCGCCGGCGGCGGCGCCGAAGTGTCGGTGGCCGGCTCCAACTACCGCGGCGCGCAAGGCCTGGACCCGGCGCTGATCGCCGAGATCGAGCGCATGTACGGCTTCGACAAGTCCGCGCCCGAGCGGCTGTGGATCATGGTCAAGAACTACGCCCAGCTGGACTTTGGCAACAGCTTCTTCCGCGACGCCAAGGTCATCGACCTGATCGCCGAGAAGATGCCCGTGTCCATCTCGCTGGGGCTATGGAGCACGCTGATCATGTACCTGGTGTCGATCCCCCTGGGGATCGCCAAGGCCGTGCGCCACGGCAGCCATTTCGACGTCTGGACCAGCTCGGCGATCATCGTCGGCTACGCCATCCCCGCGTTCCTGTTCGCCATCCTGCTGATCGTGCTGTTCGCTGGCGGCAGCTACTTCGACTGGTTCCCGCTGCGCGGGCTGACCTCCAACAACTTCGACGAGCTGTCCACCACCGGCAAGGTGCTCGACTACTTCTGGCACCTGGTGCTGCCGATCACCGCGCTGGTGATCGGCAACTTCGCCACCATGACCCTGCTGACCAAGAACAGCTTCCTCGACGAGATCAACAAGCAGTACGTGGTCACCGCCAAGGCCAAGGGCCTGAGCCGTTCGCGGGTGCTGTACGGCCACGTGTTCCGCAACGCCATGCTGCTGGTGATCGCCGGCTTCCCCTCGGCGTTCATCGGCATCTTCTTCACAGGGTCCCTGCTGATCGAGGTGATCTTCAGCCTCGACGGCCTGGGCCTGATGAGTTTCGAGGCGGCGATCAACCGCGACTACCCGGTGGTGTTCGGCACCTTGTTCATCTTCACCCTGCTGGGTCTGGTGGTGAAGCTGATCGGCGACCTCACCTACACCCTGGTCGATCCACGCATCGACTTCGCCAGCCGGGAGCACTGACATGGCCCTGTCCCCCCTCAATCGCCGGCGCTTCGAGCGCTTCAAGGCCAACCGCCGCGGCTGGTGGTCGCTGTGGATCTTCCTGGTGCTGTTCGTGCTCAGCCTGGGCGCCGAATTCATCGCCAACGACAAGCCGATTGCCGTGCGCTACGACGGCGCGTGGTACTTCCCCGCCTTCAAGCGCTACCCGGAGACCACCTTCGGCGGCGAGTTCCCGCTGGAGGCCAACTACAAGAGCCCGTACATCCGCGAGCTGCTGGAGAAAAAGGACGCCTTCGTGCTGTGGGCGCCGATCCCCTACAGCTACCAGAGCATCAACTACGACCTGAAGGTGCCGGCCCCCGCGCCGCCCTCCACCGACAACCTGCTGGGCACCGACGACCAGGGCCGCGACGTGCTGGCCCGGGTGATCTACGGCTTCCGCATCTCGGTGCTGTTTGCCCTGACGCTGACCATCGCCAGCTCCATCGTCGGCGTGATCGCCGGCGCCTTGCAGGGCTTCTACGGCGGCTGGGTGGACCTCGCCGGCCAGCGCTTCCTGGAGATCTGGTCCGGCCTGCCGGTGCTGTACCTGCTGATCATCCTTGCCAGCTTCGTGCAGCCCAACTTCTGGTGGTTGCTGGGCATCATGCTGCTGTTCTCGTGGATGAGCCTGGTGGACGTGGTGCGCGCCGAGTTCCTGCGCGGGCGCAACCTCGAGTACGTGCGCGCCGCCCGCGCGCTGGGCATGCGCAATGGCCCGATCATGTTCCGCCACATCCTGCCCAACGCCATGATCTCGACCATGACCTTCATGCCGTTCATCCTCACAGGCGCCATCGGCACCCTCACCGCCCTGGACTTCTTAGGCTTCGGCCTGCCTGCCGGTTCGCCGTCGCTGGGCGAGCTGGTGGCCCAGGGCAAGTCCAACCTGCAAGCCCCGTGGCTGGGCATCAGCGCCTTCGCCGTGCTGGCAGTGATGCTGAGCCTGCTGGTATTCATCGGCGAATCCGCCCGCGACGCCTTCGACCCGAGGAAATGACATGAGCCAAGACACCCTGATCGAAGTCCGCGACCTGGCGGTGGAGTTCGTCACTGGCGAGCAGGTCAACCGCGTGGTCGACGGCATCAGCTTTGACATCCGCAAGGGCGAAACCCTGGCCCTGGTCGGCGAAAGCGGCTCGGGCAAGTCGGTGACCGCCCATTCGATCCTGCGTCTGCTGCCCTACCCGCTGGCCCGGCATCCTTCCGGCACCATCCAGTACGGCGGCAAGGACCTGCTGCACCTGGGCGAGAAGCCCATGCAGCGGATTCGCGGCAACCGCATTGCGATGATCTTCCAGGAGCCAATGACCTCGCTGAACCCGCTGCACAGCATCGAGAAGCAGATCAACGAGATCCTGTTGCTGCACAAGGGCCTCACCGGCAAGGCCGCCACTGCGCGCACGCTGGAGCTGCTGGAGCTGGTGGGCATTCCCGAGCCCAAGAAGCGCCTGAAAGCCCTGCCCCATGAGCTGTCCGGTGGCCAGCGCCAGCGGGTGATGATCGCCATGGCCCTGGCCAACGAGCCCGAACTGTTGATTGCCGACGAGCCCACCACGGCGCTCGACGTGACCGTGCAGTTGAAAATTCTCGACCTGCTCAAGGAGCTGCAGGCGCGCCTCGGCATGGCCCTGCTGCTGATCAGCCACGACCTCAACCTGGTGCGCCGCATCGCTCACCGCGTGTGCGTGATGCAGTGCGGCAAGATCGTCGAGCAAGCCGACTGCGCCACGCTGTTCAGCAAGCCGCAGCATCCGTATACGCAGATGCTGATCAATGCCGAGCCCAGCGGCGCGCCCGCCGCGAATGCCGAAGGGGCGCCGTTGCTGGAAGTGAAGGACCTGAAGGTGTGGTTCCCGATCAAGAAGGGGCTGCTGCGCCGGACCGTGGACCATGTAAAGGCGGTGGATGGGGTGAACTTCAGCCTGCCCCAGGGGCAGACGCTGGGGATTGTTGGCGAGAGTGGGTCGGGCAAGTCCACCTTGGGACTAGCCATCCTGCGGTTGATTTCCAGCCAGGGTGGCATTCGCTTCCATGGGCAGAATCTTGAAGGGCTGAACCAGAAAGCCGTGCGGCCGCTGCGGCGGGAGATGCAGGTGGTGTTTCAGGATCCCTTTGGCAGCCTGAGCCCGCGTATGTGCGTGGCGGATATCGTTGGCGAGGGGTTACGGATTCACAAGATCGGCACGCCGGCTGAGCAGGAAGCGGCGATTATTGCGGCGTTGGAGGAAGTGGGGCTGGATCCGAGGACACGGCATCGGTATCCCCATGAGTTTTCTGGGGGGCAGCGGCAGCGGATTGCGATTGCTCGGGCGTTGGTGTTGAAGCCGGCGTTGATTCTGCTGGATGAGCCGACCTCGGCGCTGGATCGGACGGTGCAGCGGCAGGTGGTGGAGCTTTTGCGGAATTTGCAGGTTAAGTACAACCTGACTTATCTGTTTATCAGTCATGACCTGGCGGTGGTCAAGGCGTTGAGTCATCAGTTGATGGTGATCAAGCATGGGCAGGTGGTGGAACAGGGGGATGCGGGGGCTATATTTCATGAGCCGCGGCATGGGTATACGAGGCAATTGTTGGAGGCGGCGTTTTTAGAAATGGAGGCTGCAAAATAAGTTTCTCTACACAACATTACAACCGCATTACTTGACGCACGCTATAAAAGCCCACGAACCCATTCACTCTCGAGAATAGAAAATGAAAAAATCCTTTCTTGTATATACCCAGCATGACGGCAAAGACCATAGATCAGTAGAGCAGATATATTATTACGACGAAAACGGAGATGAAATATTTGACAAATATGTCACTGAGCTATGCATCGACATCTCGACTTGCGCGGACCAAGGCATTGACACATGGCACTGGATAAAAAACCAAATTGAGACCAGGCTAATAAAAGCAAACATCACCTACGAAGACATTATATTTGAGGAGTAATCCTGATGAGCTCCTATAAAAACAGATCAAAATATCAGGCCCCATCAACCCTAACAACTAGATACTAGCGAAAGAATTTATTCAACCATAATAAACAGGTTCGCACTAATCGAGCAAAGCAGCTAGTTTACCACCACTCCTATCAGAGCCTTAAATTATAGCCTAGCAGAGCAACTCCTTACCCCTCACTAATGGACATCACCTCGTAACACGCGCACACCTTCCCCAACTACAGACAGAATGATTACTGTCTAAAGCGCACCAGCTTAGTCCTCAACTAGCATCGACCTCGAACGACAACAGCCCACTCCATTAGAAACCCATTAAAGTTTTAGTGCAGGCAGTTCTCCGACACCAAAGTAGACTCTTCGCTTAAAAGGAACACCTTTCGTTCAGTCAATTGCACTTAATAATCATCCGCACCTCCTAAAAATTTGACTGCGTCCCTATCCAACGCTAGCCATGTGCCACAAAATGATATAGGATCCAATCACATCATACCCCGAATGCAATCCAACGACTTAGCTCATTGAATTTCATTATGAATAAAGCACTTGATCTCAAACCTACTACACACCTTGAAGTTTTTAATCTTGCGAACCTCTTAGATATTTTCAAGAAAAAAATATCATTAAGGCCGTCTATTGGGCTTGACGGAAAAACAGTCGAATCTTTTGAAGAAGAATGTGTAAAAACACTATCCACCGCACTGCAAAAAATAAACAATAGAAGCTTTAAATTCACTCCATACCTGGAAGAAATAAAAAGTAAAGGGAAGAAGAAATACCCAAGAATAATTTCAAAACCAACAATTCGAGACAGAATCATCCTGCTCGCAGTATTAAATACTTTACAAGCACACCATCACGACACACTTAAAAAAGAGCTTCCAAACCAGCTGATTAGAAACATAAAATCAAGTATCGCGCGCTCCAAAACCGACCTTAACTACGTCAAGCTAGATATCGAAGCATTTTACGACAACATTGCACACAAAATACTATTGAATAAGCTATCAAAAACAATTACCCCTGAAGCGCGCTGGCTGATCAGCGAAGCCATTACAAACATAACCGTCAGCAGCAACTTATCACGTTCAGACTACCCTGAGAAAAATACTCTTGGCGTCCCTCAAGGACTTTGCATCTCAAACTTACTCTCCGATATTTACCTCGGGAAAATTGACAAAAAATACTCGAAATACAAATACCACAGATACGTAGACGATATACTAGTAATTTCACACAAAAAAAATAACAAGATATCCACATCAATTCAAACAGATCTAGCTAAGCTAGGCCTAAAAGCAAACAGTAAGTCATCGGAGGGGAAAATCTCTGACGGACTGGAGTATTTAGGCTATGTTTTCAAGGGAAGCAACTTAGTCTCAGTCAGAACCTCCTCCAAAGAAAAGTTCATTAGGTCTCTGATAGCCCCAATAACCAGATATAAGAAATCAAAAACCAAACCCCACGCAAAAGAATGGTTGAATGACGACGCCAGAATAACCATCTTATTTGAAACCTTGAACGAAAAAATAACTGGAGCAATTAGCGAAAAAAAGAGGTATGGCTGGATGTTCTACTTCAGCGAAATCAACGACATAAAACTCCTCCACGAAATTGACTCCATCCTCTGTCGCCAAATAAAAAAGTCAGGTTTGGAAGAACACCTACCTCGACTTAAACGTCTTGCACGCGCATATCGAGAAGTCAAATACAACGCCCACGGCACCTACATTCACAACTACAACAACTATAGCAATCTTCAAGAAAAACTAAGCTACCTAATAAAAATGGGCGTAATCGATCCCGACTCAGCAACTTCGTATTCGCAAGACCAGATAGAACGGATGTTTGACTACAAAAAGAACAAAAACCTCTTGCAATTAGAAGTGGACTTAGGTAGCTTCTCCTAGCCCCCTTGTACGGCACGCATTGTGTGCTTGTACAGATCCATTTATTAATGGGTATCGGTCATCTTGCCTTTATGGCTTTCCACTTCGCATCTGCGAGGACTTTAACTAGGGTTATCCTGAGGGGGCACTACTTATGAATCAACAAGTTACCGATTCATCCCTAGCCACCGATCTATCAAAGAAAATCTGGAAAACACGAGGAGCACGCTTCAACAGCGCCAGGCGCTTACGGAGGCGAGCTCATCTGTCGCTATGCCTCATCAGCCTCTACTCTGCCTACACTCTGATAGCAACAATATTTTCCGCCATTACACCTAATCTGCCACCAAGTTCAGTTTCCGCAATCAATTTAATTACAATTTCGCTTTCACTTCTGATCTTGATTGTAAGCGTAATCGAGGGCAAAGGCGGCCATGAACTGACTGCAAATTCACTAGAAGACAATGCAAAAAACATTTCCAAATTGGTCGACAAGCTAAAAACTATAGCTCAAGACTCCCATAGCATCAGAGAAAACACACAGAAAATTAGCAACACTTACGACAGACTAATCAATTCCTGCCCGCACAACCACACACCAACAGACTACAACTACTTCTTGCTTCAGCAAGATGATCTTAAAAACAAGGTAAAAAATCCAAAACTGACTTTATTATCATATCATGCAAACCAAGTTACGTTTGTGGTAGCAGCGATAATCCCTCCAGCTGTCGGCTTCTATTTTTGGATTTCCAGCATGTGCTGATTTTGAGCCTTAGCCATGACCGTAGCCCTTTCCAAGGGCCGGGCTTCTTGAGCCATGGGCTAAAAATCAGATTCTCCCTATATCTTGTAGTCCTTTTCCCAAACATACTCCTTTAGCTTTTTACTCATTGCGGTCTCTACGACACCACTCTAGTCTCAGCGAGTCGCTGATGTTCAGCGATCGACTTTGACAGGTCGCAACGGTATTAAGCATACGGCTAGCCCTCAATGGTAGCTGTACGTGCGGGCACGCTTGCGTGCGCCGGAACTTTGCTTATTCCGCCGGTCTGTCAACCCACGTACAGCTGCCACCCTTCTGTTTGACAGCAGAAAGGTGGCAGTCCCAAAAAGGAATAAGAAGATGCTAAAGATCGTCCCCGATCCACCCCACAACCACCACTCCCTCGAAGACACCATCATCCAGGCCACGGAGTACGCCCTGTGCGCGCAGACCGTGGCGCATCAGGCTGTTCTGCTGCATCCCAAGTCGCCCGTTTCGATTCTGGTCCTGGCCGCGATGCATGAAATGGAGGCGCTGCGGGCGCTGCTCGAATCGGCGTTGATTCAGGTGCAGATGCCGCAGGTGGAGCCTCGGACGTTGCACTAGGCGTTAGCAATGGGTTGCCTGGACTGGCCTCATCGCCGGCAAGCCGGCTCCCACAGGGGATCGGCGTGGCTGCGCGGCAGATGCTGTGTAGCTGATAGCGGATCTAACTGCGAGAGCTCACCCAGGCACCGATCATTTCAGGGAGATTGAGCAATGAGCACAGACGACACCACACCCCACACCACGGTGGGCAAGACCCGGTTTTATCAAGGTGAAGGGCATACCGACCCGCTGTTCTGCATCGAACCCGGCATCCCTTGCCAGCACGCACGGGAACAGGCCTCAGAGTTGATGGGCTGCGTGTGCGACCTGACCATCACCGGGATCATGGAGGAGAAGCCTCAGCTGATCTGGGCGTCGTATTACCTGAGCGCGCTGGCCAAGGCGCTGATAGATGATGCGGAGCTGGGGATGAAGCACTGAGGTCACAGGTGCATAGGGCCGCTTTGCGGCCCTTTCGTAATACAAGACCGCTCGACACGGGTTAGGCTTTGGGGGACATCAGTTCGGGATACGTCCATGGAATGTCATATCCGCCGCGCTCAGCGCGAAGACGCACAAGCCATCAGCCGCATCGTGATCGCGGCACTGCGCGAATCCAACTCGCAGGATTACCCGGCAGAGGTGATTGCCCAGGTGGAGCAGAGTTTTTCACCTGCGGCTGTCAGTGCCTTGCTCGATAACCGGCTGGTATTCGTGGCGGTCAAGCAGAACGATCTGCTGGGGACGGCAAGCCTCGATGGCGGGGTTGTCAGGACAGTGTTTGTCGCGCCGATCCATCATGGGGCAGGTATTGGCAGACAGCTGATGAGGGCAATCCACACAGCGGCGATCAAAGCCGGCGCCACAGCATTGCGCGTTCCTTCGTCCATCACGGCCCAAGGCTTCTACGCGCGACTGGGGTATCGGAAACTTCGTGATGAATTCCATGGTGTAGAGCGCACCATCGTCATGGAAAAGTCCACGCTGACCATTTCGGAAGCGGCACACGCGCTCAACGTCTCTTGCGAGTATCTGGCGAAGCTGATGGATGAGGGGGCAATTCCCCATATCCGCATTGACGGCGAACGCGGTATTGCACTCTCAGATTTGGTTGCCTACCGTAACAGACTTCGCCATGCCAGCCGTGCCGCGATGGACGAACTCGCAGCCCAGGCCCAGAACCTCAAGATGGGCTACGAATGAGCATTTCAATCAAGAGTAACGTCGTTGAGCATTGATCTGTTTCTGGAAGCTGACGCAGCACTTGACGCAGCGGCACTGGCAGACGCCCTGCAAGAGGCCGGCGCGATTGAAGTCACGCGCACAAGCGACAGCCTGCAAGCCTACTTCGCGTCATGGCTGACGCTGACCGCAGACTTCGTCATCACCGACCCCGCCCTCTATGCCGAAGATACCAAAGGGCTCGACTTCAGCGTCGCCACGCGTTGCGGCATCAGGATCAAAGGACCCGGACCGCAGGAGCATTCCCCCATGGCAGACCTGGAAACAATTGCCAAGACGATTGCACGGACCGGTTCACGTTTCGTGATCAGCTTTCAATTCGAACAAACCCTCTATTGGCAAGATGCCGAAGGATTGCACCGCAACGGATAGCCGCCTGGCATGCTGCCTCCTCGCTCAGGCCACTTGCACGCCGTGCCCAGATGATGCCAAATTGATGTCACCGCATGCTCCAGCGTGCCCCACCGCTGGGAATGGCATAGCGCGCTCGTGGCTTTATCCCGGGCCCGGCACCACGTCGGGCTTCCCCAATGCGTCATTTGCCGAATATGGAGTTCAGCATGACCAGCTTGTTCTCGACCGAAAACCTGGAGTTCGACCCCGCAAAAAGCGTGAGCATCAATGAGGTCAACAGCACCTTCACCGAACAAAGCCTCCATCCGCTGTTCGGCAAAGGCCCGTTGGGTGGGCAGGCAACGGCTGCAATTGCGCGCCAGCAAGCTCGCGAAGCGGTGTTCATGCAGCGTTTTTCCGACATGGACATCGACAAGTTCCAGCAAGTGCCACAAGACGACGGCGATGTCTGGCTGGTCGGCATGCAAACCATCGACGGCGAGCAGCACCATGTACACATCTCGCAGAACAGCTTGCTGGATTCTGTGCAACTGGTCGAAGCCACTGCCGCTGAAGTCGCATTGCGGGAAAAGAAGTACAAGATCGTGACCGATGAGATGTCCATCGAGATTGATGGCAAGCGTTACTTCGTCGACTCACACATCCCCTTCAATTTCGGCTTCGGCGGCGTCACCCGGACCGTGGTCAACTTCACGATTACCCTTGGCAGCTCGATCATTGTCACCAGTGCCTTGAAGGAACTGCTGAGCTACGCGGGCGGGCGCGGCCTCAGAGCAATCTTGAAAGACGCGGTCTCGAAAACCTGGGGCCTGTTCAAAGCCGTGCTCCGGGGAACGCTTCAAGCCGCCTCGCGCTTCCTCAGGGTGTTTTTCTCGGGCATCTTCAACGGCCAGTTCAATGGTTTGATGGGGCGCTGTGTCCAGGGCCTTGCCCGTGGCTGGCGCAGTGCGTTTGCACCGCTGGAGGAAGGGGCTGTCGTTGCGGGAATATGGGGCGCGGTACTCATCATTGCCACAACGGTGATCCTGTCCCTGGTCCTGCACAACACCCGGCACAACCTGACGATCTACAACCTGACGAGCAAGGACCTGGTAGTGTCCGCCCCGCATATGGGGCACGGCGATACCGACACCCCAAATGAGATTGTCATCAAAGGCTACGACAACCGTGGGCCTTTCGGTAAATGGTACAACGCCTCTCCCATCAAGTCCGAGAGCAAGACCTATGTGTCCGGCATCGGCCTGGCGATGAACCTGTCACTGCGCGAGCCCGATAGCAAGGCCGCGGTCGCCGACTTCGCCTGCATGTTCGACATTCCCTACACCGGCACCAACTCGCTCAATGCCACCGCCCGGAAACAGGACAATATCGTCGATTACTACGATGCCAATGAAGGGCTCAACACCACTGGCCAGGCCAGCGCCAGTTCCGACCAATACGAAATCATCGTGACGTACGACATTACCAGCGGCCAGCAATACGACCATGAGACCAAGGACAAGGGCTACATCTACAACTCGATGGTCATCGTGCGGGAGAAGGTAGCGGCCTGACATCCCGCGGCCAGCGTGCCATCGGCGAGCGCGGAGGGCGCTCGACCGACTGGCGCGCTGCGCAGTTTTGCCATGCAATGAGACAACGATGTAGCGCGCATCCGCAATGCGACTTATCCAGCGCACGGAAGGCACTTGTCAGTATGACTTCGAAATCATATAGCCATTGACCGCAGCCGACTCAGCGCTTGCCCAGCATCGCCTGGCGCTCCCGCCAGATCTCCTGCACGAACGGATCGGTCACGCCATACAGGCCATGCCCCCGGCGAATGATCAGGTTCGCCGCCAGCAATTCATTGGCCACCGGTTGGATCTCTTCCACCCGCACTTCACGCCCCACGAACGTCGAATACTCCCCCGCCGCCTCGCTGGAAAACACGCCCCGCGTCTCGCCATCCACGGAGGCGATCCGGGCGAAAATGGCCTGGGCCAGTACACCCAGTTCCTCGACCTTCATCAGTTCCAGGTCGGCCGCCGCCGAGCGTAGCGTGGCCGCGATCACCGGCAGCACTACATCCGCCCCGGAACCGAGGCTGGGCGAGTGAATCAACTGACGCAGCGCACGGATGAACTCTTCAGGCCGGCTGCCCAGTGTCTTGAACGCCTCGGTCGCCACCTCCAGCGAGGGCAGGTTATCGAGGCCATCTGCGGCGAGGCGCTGGAGCCAGAACGCGACATAGCCCTCGTCCAGCACCGGATAGGCCACGTTGGTGGCGCCGGCAAACGCCTGGTTACGCCGGGCGGTCAGCTCGTTGACCATGGCCCGGTGCGAGCCGGTGCCGATGAACAGGAAATGCCCAGGCGTCGCGGGCCTTGGGTTGATGGCGTCACGCGCGGCCTTCAGGGCCAGCATCATCTGCTGCCCGTCTTCTGTGGTGATGGCATGCTGCACTTCGTCGACGATCAGCACGACAGTCGCCTTGGCCTGGTCCACCGCTTCGGTCAGCGCTTCGGCAAGTGTCACGCCGCCTGCTTCACCCAGGGTATCGAGGTTGAAGCCGAACTTGAAACCGGCCACCTCCACCTCGGCGCCACGCACGCGCTTGAGACGCTGCATGAACGACGAGGTCGGTGTCTGCAGTTCGAGCAGGGCTTGGCGCACGGCAGCCAGCACCAGTTTCACCGGGCTTGTCTGGGTGTCGCTCCACAGGTCGACGTAGATCACCAGTGCGCCCTGTGCCTCCAGGGCCGGGATCAGATCGTTCTTGAGAAAGGTTGTCTTGCCCGTCCGGCGCAGGCCGGACAGGAACAACCCGGAGCGCAGGCCGATGTCCAGTGCCGAGGGCTTGAGCAGTTGCCTGGCCATGTCGGCCGCCAGTTCCGGGCGCAGGAAAATGTCAGCCATGGGTTTATCCTGAATTATGAGATACCAATAATTATTGGCCTGGAATAATTCCATGTAAAGCCGCAGTAGCTTGCTCAACACCTCAAGACTCAACCTCCATCAACCCCGGCGTGGGCTTGCTGAACCCCGCCGTCAGCCACATCAGGTACAACCCGCCACACACCAACCAAGCCACCCCGGCCAGTATCACCACCGTGCTCAGCAGCG
This sequence comes from Pseudomonas sp. TE6283, assembly GCF_054060555.1. Taxonomy (NCBI): domain Bacteria; kingdom Pseudomonadati; phylum Pseudomonadota; class Gammaproteobacteria; order Pseudomonadales; family Pseudomonadaceae; genus Pseudomonas; species Pseudomonas sp. TE6283. The sequence continues at coordinate 73,756 of NZ_JBSSDH010000016.1, read as the reverse complement.
ACAGCAGATACAGGTTCACCCCAATCGCCAGCAGCGGAAACACCACGAACCCTACCCCGCTCAACCGCTGCTTGCGCCGCTCACGCAGGTAATACGCAATCACGCAGACATTCACCGCCGCAAACGCCAGGAACGCGCCGAAGTTGATCAGCGAAGCGGCCGAGCTCACATCCGCGCCGACCCCGATCAAGCCCAGCCCGGCAATCAGCAGCAGGTTGAACACCGGCGTGCGCGCCGTGCCCTGCAGCTTGGCGAAGTAACGCGGCGGCAGCACGCCTTCGCGGCCCATGAAGTACAGCAAGCGGCTGGCGCTGACCTGCACCGCCAGGCACGAGGCGAAGCCGGCAACGATGCCGCCGAGGTTGACGAAGTCGGCGAAGAACTGCCCGCCCACCTCGATCGACAGCGCGTAGGTCGCAGTCTCTGGGTCGGCGAACTGGCCGCCGGGGTGGCTCAGTTGCATCAGGTAGGCCACCGCCGTGAACAGTAGCCCGCCCACGCTGATCACCAGCAGCACCGCCCGGGGAATGTCGCGCTTGGGCTGCTCGGCCTCCTCGGCCAGGGTGGTCACGGCGTCGAACCCGAGGAACGAATAGGCGGCGATGGCGGCGGCGGCGGTGAGGCCGGTCAGGGTGCTGTGTTCGTTCCATACGGGGTGGGTGAAGCCGAGCTGGGGCTGGCCGGCCACATAGCGCAGGCAGTAGCCAATGAACAGCAGCACCAGGGCCACGCTCAGGGCCGTGAGCACTTTGTTCAGGCGGTCGGTCAGGGTCATGCCGCTGACGGTCACCGCCGTGGTCAGGCCGATATTGATCAGCAGCCAGCCCCAGGTGGGCACCTGCGGGAACTGGGCGTTGAGGAACACCGACTGCAGCAGCCAGGCGACCATGGGCATGAACAGGTAGGCCAGCAGCACCGCCCAGCCGACCACGAAGCCGCAGCCAGGACCGAGCAGGCGCTTGGCGTAGTAGTAGGCCGAGCCGGACACCGGGAACAGGCGCGACAGCTTGGCGTAGCTCAGGGCCGACAGCAGCATGGCGCCGGTGGCCAGCAGGAAGGCGCTGGGGGCGATGCCGTCGCTGCGCTCGGAGATCACGCCGAAGATCACCATGGCCAGGCTCGGGCACATGTAGGCCAGGCCGAAGACGGTCAGGGAGGTCAGGGAGAGTTTTGCGGGGGTGGCGTCAGGCATGGGTGGCCTCCTGGCGCGCAGGGGCGATGCCACGGGCCGGGCCGTGAGCGAAATGAGCCATGGGTCATCCTCTTGTGATTGTTCTAGGGAATTGCCCAGCCGGTCTGGCTGCATGGGGGCGCAGGGACGGCGTGCACAGCAAGTTACTCGGGGGATGGCACCGGCTTTGCCGGTGATCGCGGGGCAAGCCCGCGCCTACAAGGTGCAGGGCCAGTATGCGGATCCCGGTGCGGATTCCTATAACGTCGAATGATTAACCCGGGGGTAATGGCGCAGGGGAATCACGGCGCCGGTTGCAGGCTGGCGAGGTCTTCGCCGGCCAAAAACAGCAGCGAGAACAGCTCGCTCTGGGAGTTCACGTCCAGCTTGCGGTACACGTTGCGGCGATGGACCTTCACCGTCTCGGCCGACAGTTTGAGCTTGATGGCCGTCTCCTTGTTCGAATGCCCCGACAGGATCAGCCGCACCACGTCCAGTTCCCGCGCCGTGAGCACCGACTCCAGCTGCCGGCGTGCCTCGTCGCGCCCCTGGGCCAGGCCCAGCGCGGGCTTGGCCGGTGCGCGCTCGGGCAGTTGCTCGAAGTGCAGCCGCTGGCGCAGCAGGCCGATCAGCCAGGGGCGCACCAGCTCCAGCTGGGCGATGGCCTGGGCGTCGAAACGTGAGCGCCCGCCCAGCGACAGGCACAGCGTGCGCCCATCGCCCAGGGCCAGGTTGAACTGCACCTCGTCGGCGACCACGTTGTGGGTGAAGTACAGGCGGTAGTAGTCGGTCTGCTGGAACTGCTCCGGGGCCACGTCGGCCAGGCGCACCAGGCCGGTCAGCGGCCGCTCGCGGCTGCTGATGTAGAACGGGTCGAGCAGGTACAGGCCGTTGGCGTACTCGCTCACCAGCGGGTCGATGCCCTCGCGCTCGTAAGGGCTCTGGTCGAAGATCAGCGGTTTGTCGTGGCTGAACAGCAGCGCCACCCAGGTGTCCACCTCGACGAAGTCGCCGAGCAGCGTGGCCAGTGTGCGCCAGAAGCTCGGGCGGTCGAGGTGCTCGATGCATTGGCCAACACCCTGGTGCCACGAAAGATCCTGCAGGCTCAAGCTCATGCCCTACCCCCGGGTTAACCCGTCGAAGTGATTGTTTTGCCAGTGATTGTTTTCATACTTGCACCACCCTTCGCAAATGTCACTCGCCCGCGGAAGGGTCGGGCCCAGCGAGACGGATTGCCCATGAAGATCGAAGTGGTACAGACGACAACCCGCGACGGCGACACCGCCCACAACCTGCGCGGTATCCTCGAGGCCCTGGCCCAGTGCGCGCCGGACACCGATATCCTGCTGTTCCCCGAGTCGCACCTGACCGGTTTTCTCACAGCAGATGACGTCGGCATGCTGTCCGAAGCCATCGACGGCGATGCCGTGCAGGCAGTGGTCGCGGCGGCGCGCCAGCACAATGTCGCGGTGGTGCTGGGGCTGTACGAGAACGACGGCGGCACCTTCTACAACACCACCCTGTTCATCGCCCCCGAAGGCATCCTGCTCACCTACCGCAAGACCCACCTGTGGTTGCCGGAGCACGGCATCGTCGTGCCGGGCGACCGCTTCGCCACCGTCGAATGGCGCGGCGTGCGCCTGGGCCTGTTGATCTGCTACGACAGCGAATTCCCCGAGACAGCGCGGGCACTGAAGGCCCTGGGCGCGCAGTTGATGCTGATCACCGATGGCCTGGCCGAACCGGAGGATCACGTGCACCGGGTGTCGGTGATGGCCCGGGCGATGGAGAACCAGGTGTTCGCTGTGGTTGCCAACCGCGTGGGCGAAGGGCCGGATGGCTGCGTGTTCGTGGGGGCGAGCCTGGCGGTGGACCCGTATGGCCACACGCTGTTCGAGGCCGGGCGTGGCGAGTCGCGGCATAGCGTGACCCTGGACCTGTCGCTGATCGGCAAGGCCCGCGCCTTCCATGACTACAGCGCCAACCAACGCATCCGGTTGCCGGGTGAGCGGATCGAGCATGCCAGTGGCGTATGGGAGCTGGTTATCGATTAAAGGAGAACACGACTGGGCAGGACGCAAAGGATTTCGGATAAAGCTGCCGTAGCCAGAATGAGGCTATCGGCAGCACAGGCACCCACTGACCCGTGGCTGATCAGGATCGTTTCCGAGAAACGAGACCATTACCTCCATCCCCGTTCGCGGAGGCGTGACCGCGCAAGGCCAATCGGACGCCACCGACAGCCAACAACAGCTCTTGTCGTCAAACCTGTCCTCAGGATCCCAGGGAAACTTCACCTGAATCCGGGCAAGCCTCTGATCACACGGGCTCTCGTCATCCTCCACGGCAATGACCACGGCGGTCTGGCTCCCCGCCACCCGTGGTTTGGCATGAACCAGGGGCGGACGATACAGCACGCCCCACGGCAGCACCGCCTGGCCATCGGCAAACACCAGCACGTGGCCCTGGGCACTGTGCTGGAAGTGAAAGCGGATGCCCTCCTCTTCACACAAGCGCTGGACGAAGTGCAGGTCCGTTTCGCCATACTGGGTGCAGTAGTCGCGCTCGGGGTAGCTCGCACTCAGCTCGAAGCGGTAAGCGTCGCCCACGATCCCATGCTCTTCCAATATCAAGGCGACGATCCTGGGCACCGAGAACTGTTGAAAGATCCGCTGGTTGATGCGGTGACGCAGGTAGGACAAGTGCGGCACCAGGGTCAACCTGTAACGCGCCGAACACGGGGCCTGCTTCATCGGCGCGATGTGGTAGATCCGCCCATGGATGCCATTGCCGTTCATGTCGAAGCTGAAGAACGCCTCGAGGTCGAGGAAGCGTTCAAGGTCCAGGTAGGGCCATTCGCTGGCCAGTTCCACGTTGAAAAAGAAAGGCCTGTTGGCCACCGCTTCCCCGGTGTAGCCGAGCACCTGGAAATCGTGCTCCACACCTTTGATCGTCAAGTTCAAATATGTCTTCTGGGCTGGGCTGAACATCCGCTGTTCTCCTCCGGCTCAAGATGAAATCAGGTACGCAAGACCATCACCCGCCTCGGCTGAGCAGCCGGATACCGCGAGACGATGGTGTTCGCTGGTGCTTGGAGCAATGGGCCGCAGGCAACCTTGGTCAACGCGCTGTCCGGTACTCCCTTGCACCGGGCAGCTGCCGACACGTCAACTCAAGTCAGACGCCACTCTTCACCTTGGTCCAGACCCGCGTGCGGATCCGCTCCAGTTTCAACGGCAGCGGCTCGAGCGGGATCAACGTGGCAATCGTCTTCTTGTCGGGGTAGATCCACGGGTTGTCCCGCAGCGCCTGCTCGACGAACTGGGTGGCGTCCTTGTTGGCGTTGGGGTACAGGGTGTGGTTCGAGGTCTTGGCGATCACTTCCGGGCGCATCATGTAGTTGATGAACGCCATGCCTGCCTTGGGATGGGGCGCATCCTTGAGCAGCACCAGGTTTTCCGACCACACCAGCGCGCCTTCGCGCGGCAGGCTGTAGTTGATCCTGCGCCCGGTGTTGTTCTTCTCGTTGAGGGCCTGGGCGGCCAGGGCGCCGTTGGCCCAGCCGACCACCGCGCAGATATTGCCGTCGGCCATGTCGGTGTCGATGCGCGACGAGTCGAAATACAGCACGTAGGGGCGGATCTTCATCAGCAGGTCTTGCGCCTTCTGGTAATCCGCCGGATTGCTGCTGTTGCTGGGCAGGCCCAGGTAGTTCAGGGCAATCGAGATGATCTCGCTGGGCGAGTCGAGCATCGCCACGCCACAGGACTTGAGCTTGCTGATGTTCTCTTCCTTGAAGATCAGGTCCCAGCTGTCCACCGGCGCCTGGTCGCCCAACGCGGCCTTGACCTTGTCGACGTCGTAGCCGATGCCGGTGGTGCCCCACAGGTAGGGCACCGCGTAGCGGTTGCCGGGGTCGTTGACCGCCAGCTGGGCGAGGATATCGGGGTCGATATGCGACAGGTTGCCCAGTTGCGCACGGTCCAGCGGTTGCAGCACGCCCGCCGCGATCAGGCTGGGCAGCACGTTGGAAGTGGCCACCACCACGTCATACCCGGTGCGTCCGGCCATGACCTTGCTCTGCATGATGTCGGCGCTGTCGAACGCGTCCATGTGCACGCGGGTGCCGGTTTCCTGCTCGAACGCCTTCGGCGTCTCCGGTGCGAGCAGCCCGAACCAGTTGTACAGGTGCATCCCGGGCTCGGCGGCCAGCACCGAGGTGCTGATCCCTGCGCAGAGCAGCGAGGCGGAAAAAAGGGTTCGCAAACGTGACCTTCTCATGCAACATCCTTATCGAATCGATGTATCTTCACGGCCATCCTAGGCCCAGTGAGCGACTATACCGGGCAGGACCGGATAGTAAATACCTCGGAATACTTACCTCTGACCTGCGAGTTCCTAACCCAAAAGGGGTAGATAATGCCGTTCGACCTGCAAAGCCTGGCCTGGCACCGATCGATCGGCAAGCTGATCATGCAGCTGGACCGTCCGGCGTTCTGGAGTTCGCTGGTTCGGGTATTGAACGAGTACGTGCAGATCGACAACTGGGTGGTATTGATCTTCGCCAGCCAGCAAGTGGAAGTGGTGAGCCTGCCCGAGGTGGCGGATGCCGAAGAGGTCAACGCGTTCATCCATCGTTATGTAAAGGGGCTCTACCTGCTGGACCCGTTCTACATCGCCAACCGGGAAAACCCGCAGAGCGGTTTCTTCCACCTGCTGGATATCGCGCCGGAGTACTTTCTCGAAACCGAGTACTACCATCAGTACTTCGCGCACTACATCTCGGCCGATGAGGCGCAGTACAACGTTCAGCTCGACGCTGACCGCACGCTGTGCATCTCCATTGGCAGCAAGGCGCGCTTCAGCCAGGAACAGATCACCATCCTCGACCTGATCAAGCCCTGGGTGACGGCCTTGATGCACCAGCGCATGGCCTTCGAGGTGGATGTCGAGAAGGACCTTGTCGAGGTACCGCCCTGGCAGGAAACACTGACCCAGCTGGGCGCGCAGATCACCACCCGTGAAAGCGATGTGCTCAGGCTGCTGCTGAGCGGTTTCTCCAACAAAGAGATTGCCGGGAAACTTTCACTTTCGGCGGAAACGGTGAAAGTGCACCGCCGGAACATTTACGCCAAGTTGAACATCAAGTCGCAGTCTGAATTGTTTGCTCGCTTCTTTGTGCCGAAATCGGATGCTTTCTGTACCAGTTGAATTCAGGCACCTTGCCTGCCGCCGGCTGCTGCACGCCTGGCAGACCTTCAAGGCGTCGATGCCAGCGCCTCGATGACCAAGGTCGCCAATCCGATCAAACAGATTACCCCCACGCCATAACTCACCGTCCGCCACGGCTGGATACCCGCCAGGTAAGTCACCGTATGCGACACCCTGGCCACGGTGAATACCCCGCTCAGCCAAGCCGTCATGGCAACCGGCGCCTCCAGTACGACCGCCAGGCCGCCCAGCGCGAGGAACATCGGGATGTTCTCCAGATCGTTGCGCCAGGCCTGCATGGCCCGCGTGACCTGCGGCAGTTCCGCAGGGCACGCCGCGCGCTTGAACACCGCCGCATCCTCACTGTTGGTGAAGGCCAGGAAGCGCAGGCGGAAGTAACCCTGGTAGCAGGAAATCGCCAGCATCTTGAAGAACAGCACCACTACGCAGCAGGCGTAGACCGCGAGAGCGCCGCTCATGCCCCGCGTCTCTGCGCAAAGCCCTTGACCACGATGTAGAGCAGCGGCCCCAAGGAAACAAACACCGCCGTCAGCAACAGATAGGGCAAGACCCCGAGCAACGAGCCGCCTCGCTGGCGCTGGTCGCTGACCATCCACAAACAGCCCAGCCCGGCCATCAAATACAGGTCGATAACGACCTGGGCCGTATCTGGCCGGGACAGCAGATCAAGGCCAAAGGCGACAAGTGATTGGTCCACAATCATCAGGGTCCAACCGGTGTACAGGGTAAACAGCAGCAAAACTGGCAGCGCGATCCATCGTGCGTTCATTGTCCGATTCCTACAGGGGCGATGTTGCCGTCACGGTAGTGATAGAGTCGTCCCCGCCTCAATGACCTCACAGGTCATGGACGCTTCAGCCAAGGACAGCCAGAGTCGACGCATGAGCCCCACTCCCTTTCACCCGACGCAAACACCTGCTATCACCGATGCCGGAGAGCACCTGCGGCGCCTACGCCGCCAGGCCGGGCTCAGCCAGCTCGACCTGGCGCTGTTGGCGGGCCTGTCGCAACGCCACTTGAGCTGTGTGGAGACCGGCCGCGCCAAAGCCAGCCCCAGTACCCTGCATGCCCTGCTCAGCGCGCTGGATGTACCACTCGAGCACTGCAACGAAGTATTCCTCGCGGCAGGTTACGCACCGCGCTACATGGCTTCTGCACCGGACGCCCCAGCCATGAAGATGGTGCATGACGCAGTGGAGCACATCCTGCAGGCCAACAACCCCGCACCGGCCATCGTCATCGCCAGCAACTGGGACATCACTGCGGCCAATGCCAGTGCCGGGTTGCTGTTCGCCATGGCCGGGGTAGCGACAACCAGCACATCGGAACTCAACCTGCTGGACACACTGCTGCGCCCGGGCGGACTGGGAGATCATCTGGTCAATGCCGATGAGATACGGGCGATCGCCTGGCAGCGGGCGGCCAGGGAGGCGGTGGGCAATCCAGAATTGGCTCGGCGGCTGCAAAGCTTGCCCGTGCCACCCGCACTGGCGCCGGACACACCGCCGTCACCGCTGGTGCTGACCCGGGTGCGTGCTGCCGAGGGCGAACTTAGGTTCCTGTCCACCTTCACCACCTTCGGCATGCCGCAGGACATCACGGTGGCATCGCTACGTATTGAACATCTGGTGCCGGCCGACGATGAAACATGGCAAACCATGACGGCAGCCTATCAACGGGGAATCCGCAACGCCAAGACTTGAGTAACCGGCGCGGCGTCAGGTCTCGATGAACCTCAGTGCCAACCTTCACGACGACAAGCAAGTACTGAGAAACCAAGCTATCCGCTCAATCACTCGCGCTGCTCATCAGTATCCACCGCTGCCCCTGGGTTTGAATGTCGAAGGCAAAATCCCACCACACGGGATACGCAGGGTGCCCTTCGGCAAGCCAGAACCTGCGGATGATGTCGGCCCGGTCAAGACGGACCTGGCCGAGCAGCACCTCTACCAACCTGAGCACTTCGGGACGTTTGGCCGGCAGGTCCAACGGCCCGTAGCCGCCGTCCCCTGGGTGCAGCAGGTGTTCGATGATTTCGCCGCGAGCATCGCTTGCACAGATCGGTGAATCACCACCCACGGTACAACCTTTGCCCACCGAATGACGCAACTGCGCTTCGAGTGGTCTGTCCAGTGCAAAGGGACCATACGCGTTCAACCAGAGCGTATAGTTCATCCCATCCAACAAATGCTCCAGTCGAAGTATTTCGTCTGTCCGGGTATCCATCACCACGCGCATTGACTGTTGCTCTCCTGCTCTTGCGCAAAGATGGGTAGTCTGCGAGAAAACCAAGGGACATGCCAGCAAGTGCTGGCGACCAGGCCGATACACTTGGACTCAAGCCTGCGCGGCTTGCCCCGCCACCGCTGCGCCATCCAGCACCATGCCCTCGCGCATCCGCTGCGCATCCCGGCTGAAACACCGCGAGGCCGCCAGCAGGAACACCATGGTCAGCAACAGGGCCACGGGGATCAGGTACATCGCGTCATGCAGCCCCTGGGCCTTGAACGCTTCGCTCATCGCCACCTCGCCCGCCGCCGCCATGGCCGACACGGCAAAATGATCCGACAGTCCACCGACCACCACCGGCCCCAGGCCGCCACCCAGCAGGTACAGCCCGGCGAAGAACAGCGCCATGGCCGTGGCCCGCAGGCGCGGTTGCACCACGTCCTGGATGGCGGTGTACACGCAGGTGTAGAAGTTGTAGGAGAACAGCCAGCCGACCCCGAACACCGCCACGAACACCCCCAGTTCGATGCGCCCGGCATGCAGCGCCCAGGCGGTACACAAGGTGGCCACCAGCATGCTCAGCGCGGCGAACACCAGGCGGCCGTTGGCGAAGCGCTGGTGCACCTTGTCGGCCATCCAGCCACCAAGGGTCAGGCCCACCAGGCCGCTCAGGCCGACGATCATCCCGGTGGCCACCGCAGCGTCGTGCAGCGGCAACGCGAAGTAGCGCTGCAGCATCGGCACCATGAACGAGTTGCAGGCATACGAGGCGAAGTTGAAGGTCAGCCCCGCCAGCACCAGCCAGGCGAAGGTGGGCACGCTCAACACCCGGCGCAGGGGGCGGTCCAGCGGGGCCTGGGCGGTAGCCACCGTCTCCGCCGCGCCGCGCGCGGGCTCGCGGATCATGAAGATGAACAGCGCCAGCAGCACGCCAGGCACGGCGGCGATGAAGAACGGCGCGCGCCAGCTGTCGAAGGCCTGGACCATCGCACCGATGGTGAAGAATGCCAGCAGCAGGCCCAGCGGCAGGCCAAGCATGAAGATGCCCATCGCCCGCGCCCGCCGTCCGGCCGGGAACAGGTCGCCGATCAGCGAGTTGGCGGCCGGCGCGTAGCTGGCCTCGCCGATGCCCACGCCCATGCGTACCAGCAAAAAACTCCAGAAACTGCCGACCATGCCGTTGACCGCCGTCAGCCCGCTCCAGACCAGCAGGCCCCAGCCCATCAGCCGGCTGCGCGAGCCGGTGTCGGCGATTCGTGCCAGCGGCAGGCCGGCGATGGCGTAGACCAGGGTGAAGGCGGTGCCGATGATGCCGATCTGGAAGTCGCTCAGGTGCCACTCCAGGCGGATCGGCTCGATGACGATGGCGGGGATGGTGCGGTCGAAGAAGTTGAACAGGTTGGCCAGGAACAGCAGGAACAGGATGCGCCAGGCGTTGGAGGCTTGGGTGGCGGTGGGCATAGTCGGGTCCCTCGTTATTGTTGTTCGGGGCTTCCAGCACGCCTTTGCAATCTAGAGGGACATCAGGTCATCGTCTGCCAACATTGATCGCGTTGATACCAGCCGATGGGACGCCGCACGCCCGCCATCAATGCCCACAACCGACGCCTGGACGCGCACCGTCCACCCAGGATGGACACTCACCAAAGCGCGATGTCGTAGGTCAGGTACACACGGTTGCTGTCGCGACCGCGGGCGAAGTCGGAACGATAGACATAGTTGCGCAACCTCACCCCCAGGCCTTTGAGCGGGCCACCCTGGACCACGTAGGCCAGCTCGGCGTCACGCTCCCACTCCTTGATACCCGCCTCCCCGGCGCGACCGTTGTCGCCGCTGAGGTAACGCGTCATGAAGGTCAGCCCGGGCACCCCCGCGGCGGCGAAGTTGTAGGCATAGCTGGCCATCCAGGTTTTTTCCTGCTCCTCGATGAACTTGCCGATACCGACGTTGCTGAACGAATACACCGTTGCGCCGCTGATATAGGGCAGCCCCGCCTCGCCATCAAGCACCTGGTAGCCGGCACCGAGCGTATGCCCGGAATGCGCATACGCCAGTTGCCCGCTGTACAGGTCGTTGTCGATGGCGCCGCCATGGGCGGCACCGCTGTCGCGGCTCCTGAAGTAGCGCAGGTCGGTGGTCAGCACCCCGCCGGCCAACGGCAGGTCATGCACCAGGCCGGCGAAGTCCTGGCGATAGAAGCCGTCGAGCCGGGCGTGGAAGTAGCTCAGGCGCAGCGGCTTGCCCACCGCATAATCGGCACCGACGTAGGAGAAATCACCGGACGCGTTGCCGCTGTAGCCATCCAGGTACAAGCCGGTGCTGTCCGAGGAGTCGCGCAACTTGAACTTGTCCAGGTGACCGGCGGTGAGGCTCAACCCATCGATGTCGGTGCTGGTCAGCTGCGTGCCCTGGTAAGTCTGCGGCAACAACCGCGCGTCGTTGTAGACCAGCACCGGGGTCTTGGGCAGCAAGGTGCCGTGCTTGATCACGGTCTGGCCCAGGCGCGCCTTGGCGGTCAGGCCGGCGCTGCTGAACTCGTCCGCGGCCCGGCCGTCGTCGTGCACCGGCAACAGGCCGCTGCCGCTGCGACCGCGTCCGGAGTCCAACCGCACGCCCACCAGGGCCAGGGCATCGAGCCCAACGCCCAAGGTGCCTTGGGTGAATCCGGACTGGTAGTCGAGCAAAAAGCCCTGCGCCCACTCGGTCCGCTCATGCTTGGCGGAGGCCGCCGCGCGAGGGGACAGGCCCTGCTCGTCACGGAAGTTCTCGTTGAAATAGACGTTGCGCAGCTGCAGCTTGAGCTTGCCGTCGTCGACGAATCCGCCAGCGCCGGCAACGGGCAACCAGCCGCAGAGCAGGCCACAGGTGGCCCCACGGAAAACACTTCGGAACATGATCGGTACTCTGTTGTTGTTCTTGGATGAGCGGTGGGTGGGCGCCGCGCGGCGCCCGGTGATTCACACGAAGAAGGACAAGGCACCTGTGAGCAGCGCCAGCGCGGTGATCACCAGCGAGGTAAGCACCGCCCACTTGACGGTGGCTTTCTGGAAGTCGCCGATATCGCGGTCGACCATCCCCACCAGCAACAGGGTCGAGGCAACCAACGGGCTCATCAGGTGCACCGGCTGCCCCAGTACCGAGGCCCGGGCGATTTCCACCGGGTCGATGCCATAGGCCGCGGCCGCGTTGGCCAGGATCGGCACCACCCCGAAGTAGTAGGCGTCATTGGACAGTACGAAGGTCAGCGGCATGCTGGTCAGCGCCACCACCAGCGGGAACCAGTGGCTCCAGGCGTCGGGGATCCAGTCCACCAAGGTCTGGGCGAGGGCGTCGACCATTTTGGTGCCGGAGAAGATGCCGGCGAATATGCCGGCGGCGAACACCAGCAGCACGACGGTCATGGCATTGCCCGAATGGGCGAGAATGCGCTCCTTCTGCAGCTCCAGTTGCGGATAGTTGATCATCAACGCGGCGACGAAACCGATCATGAACAGCAGCGCGGAATGCATCACGCCCATCACCAGCGCGGTCATCACGGCGATCACCAGCACCAGGTTCACATAGGCCAGGCGCGGACGCTTGTGTGGGTTGTCGCCGAGGATTTCCTTGATGTAGCAATTGCCGCCCCCTGACGCCAGGGTGACATTGCCGATGCGCCGACGCTCGGCGCGCCCCAACAGGTAGGCGGTGAACACCACCCAGACCGCGCCGCCGATCACGGTGGGCAGCATCGGGATGAAGTATTCGGTCGCATCCAGGCCAAGGGCGGCGATCGCGCGGGTCGCCGGCCCGCCCCAGGGGCTCATGCCGCTCATGATGCTCAGCGATAGCATCGACACCGTGGCCAGTATCATCGGGTTCATGCCGATGCGTTTGTACAGCGGCAGCATCGCCGCGCAGGTGATCATGTAGGTGGTGGTGCCGTCGCCGTCGAGGGCAACCAGCAACGACAGCAGCGCGGTGCCTATGGCGATCTTGATCGGATCGCCGTTCACCCGCTTGAGAATCTTGCGGATCAAAGGGTCGAACAGGCCGGCATCGATCATCAGGCCGAAGAACAGGATGGCGAACAGCAGCAACGCCGCCGAGGGTGCCACCATCTTCAGGCCATCGAGCATCATCTTGCCGAGCTCGGGAGCGAAACCGCCGATCACGGCAAAAACGATGGGTACCACTGTGAGCGCGACGATCGGCGACAGGCGTTTGCTCATGATCAGGTAGGTGAACGTCACCACCATGATCAGGCCCAGGAGTGCGAGCATGGTTTTTTCTCTTGTTTTTATTCTGTGTTTGGCCGCCCGACGCGCAGGCGGCCCCCTGCCCCACCCGGCATCGCAGGGATGCTGGGAGGAAGTCTACTGCAACATGGGAGCGATAACCGGTTGGTCAGCCGTGCCGGGGAGGCTGCGCGGACCACTCGGGGTGAGCGTCGACGGCTTCGTCGGCCGCCGATGGCGCGCCGTCGAGGCGGCGCAGCAAGGTTTCGCGATCGCAGGCATGCTCCGACAGCGAGATGACCACGGTGGCCACGGCGTTGCTGGCCAGGCTGGTCAGGGCCCGCGCCTCGGACATGAAGCGATCGATACCGATCAACAAGGCAAGCCCGGCCAGCGGTATGTCGTGGATGACCGTGAGGGTCGAGGCCAACGCCACGAAGCCGCTGCCGGTCACGCCGGCGGCCCCCTTGGACGACAGCAGCATGATTGCCAGCATGGTCACCGTCTGCCCGAGGGTCAGGTCGATGTTGCAGGCCTGCGCGATGAACACGGCCGCCAGCGACAGGTAGATGGCGGTGCCATCGAGGTTGAAGGAATACCCGGTTGGCAGCACCAGCCCTACCACGCCTTTGCGACAACCGAGCCGCTCGAGCTTTTCGAGCATGCGCGGCAGCACCGGCTCGGTGGACGAGGTACCCAGCACCACCAGAAATTCTTCGCGGAAATAGCGCAGCAGCTTCCACAGGCTGAAGCCATGGGCGCGACAGATGCCGCCCAGCACAACCAGGACGAAGAAGGCGCAAGCGATGTACAGCGTGCCCACCAGCTTGGCCAGGGCGCCGAGGGAGGTGACGCCGTATTGCCCGACGGTGAAGGCCAGCGCACCGAACGCACCGACCGGGGCGAAACGCATCAGGTAGCCGAAGATACGGAACACCATGATCGAGACCGACTCCAGCACCGCAAGGACGGGCCGGCCCTTCTCGCCCATGGACGACAGGGCGAAGCCGCTGAGTACGGCGATGAACAGCACCGGCAGCACCTCACCCTTGTTGAAGGCACCGATGAATGTCTCCGGAATGATGTGCATGAAGAAGTCGACCACGCCCAGTTTCGCCGCCGAGGCGGCGTACTGGCCCAGGCCCTCTGTACTCAGGGTGGCAGGATCGATGTTCATGCCGGCGCCGGGCCGGAACAGGTACACCGCCGCCAGGCCGATTACCAGGCTGATCACGGTCAGCAGCAGGAACAACAGCAAGGTCTTGCTCATCAGGCGCCCCAGGGAGCGCTTGTCGGTCATGCCGGCAATGCCGGTGACGATGGTGCAGAACACCACTGGCGCGATCATCATCTTGATCAACTTGATGAAGGCGTCGCCCAGGGGTTTGAGGGCAACGGCCTGTTGCGCCCAGAAGTGGCCGACCACCACGCCCAGCAGGACGGCGCAGAGGATCTGGAAGTACAGGGATCTGGCAAGTTTCATGAGGCATCACCCATTGTTGAAATTGTGCGGATGCGCTTGTTGCTGAAGCCGCGCTGATGGTGGCGGCGGACTGGGTCTATCCCGCCAGCCTGCGCGAGGACGGGGCATAGACGAACCCTGAGAAGAGCCGACGGGCGGTACGCACCACCGATGCCTGCAGGGTCTTGCCATCGACGCCGCTACGCGACAGCGCCACGTCGATGCCACCACTGGGATGTTCGATGCGCACCTGCTCCAAGTGCTGTGCCCCCTCGCCGAGCAGGTCGCCGACCACCGTACCGGCGCTGACGCAAGCCGTGGCCAACCCGACGGCGCCGGTGATCGCCAGGGCCCGGTGGCAATTGTGCGGCATGAAATAGCGCACCTGCACCGTACCGTCATGCCGAGGTGGCGCGACCAGCACCGGCTTGGGGATCACCATGCCGCTGACATCACCCAGGCCCATGGCCTTGCCAGCCTTCAGGCGCAAGGCTTCAAGGCGCTGCAGCAAGGCATTGTCGGCATCCAGCTCGGCCGGGGTTTCCGAGCCGGTCACGCCCAGTTGCCGGGCGTCGACGAGCATCATGGGCATCGCCATGTCGATGCAGGTGACCGGCACGCCGTCGATCACATCCTGAGGTTTGCCGGTAGGGAACAGCTTGCCGGTCTTGCTGCCCACTGCATCGAGGAACGTCAGGTGCACCGGGGCCGCCGTGCCAGGGACGCCGTCGATCGCCGTGCGCCCTTCGTAGCGGACGATGCCGCCAGGCGTTTGCACCAGTGAATCGACGAAGGTTCCGGTATTGAGGTTGCGGATGCGTACCAGGGTCTTGCCGTCGTTGGCCTTGACCAGCCCTTGCTCGATGGCGAACGGCCCGACGGCGCACAGCATGTTGCCGCAGTTGGGCGCGGTGTCGACGCGCCGCTGGGCGACCATCACCTGGACGAACAGGTAGTCGACATCGGCATCGGCGTGCAACGACGGGCTGATGATCGCCACTTTGCTGGTCTGCGGGCTGCCGCCACCGATGCCGTCGATTTCCAGCTCGTGCCCGGAGCCCATCAGGTTGATCAGCAACTCGTCGCGCTCGACCACGTTTGCAGGCAGGTCCCAGGCGTGGAAGAACGGCCCTTTGGAGGTACCGCCGCGCATGAGTACGCAAGGAATTCGTTGCATGATTTCGCACTCTTGTTGATCAATGGACATCATTGATGTTGTGAGCAAAAGAGTGACAGGGATGGATAAATCAATCCAATGCAAATATCGTAGTCATTATTGCGATAAAAGCATCAATAATCGTACGGCCCACTGAGCGATGTCTGATGGAATATGAACTGCAAGATATAAGATCTTTCGTGAAAATCGCCGAACTTGGCAGCTTTCACGAGGCTGCAGAAGCGCTGCACTTGTCCCAACCCGCCCTGAGCCGACGAATCAAGAAGCTCGAGGAAGGGCTCGGTACTTCGTTACTCGAACGCACTACGCGCCGGGTCAGCCTGACGAGCGTGGGTCGGGATTTCCTGCCCAAGGCCAGGCGCCTGCTGGATGATTTCGAGGATTCGATCCTGAGCATCCGCGAACTGGCCGAGCGCCAGACGGGGCAGGTCACCCTCGCTTGCATTCCCACGGCAGCGTTCTACTTTCTGCCCTCGGTGATCCGCGACTACAACGCGCAGTACCCGAAGATCCGCATCCGCCTGCTGGACCTCAGTGCCAACGATGGGCTGGAAGCCGTACTGCGCGCAGAGGCCGATTTTGGCATCAACATGATGAGTGGCCAGCATCCGGACATCGAGTTCGTCTCGCTGGTACAGGAGCATTTTGTGCTCGCTTGCCGCCGGGACCACCCGTTGGCCAAGCGCGAGTCGGTGACCTGGGCCGAACTGGCCGACTACCGCTTGATCGGGGTCGGTCGCCTGAGCGGCAACCGCATGTTGCTCGATCATGCGCTGGCCGGTCTGAACCTTCGTCCTCAATGGTTCTACGAGGTCCAGCACTTGTCGACCTCGCTGGGCATGGTCGAGGCCGGGCTGGGGGTCTCGGCAATGCCTAGCCTGGCCATGCCCAGCGCCGACCATCCGACGTTGGTCAGCGTGCCGCTGGGCGAGCCGCAGGTCAGCCGCACGCTGGGCTTGGTGTTTCGTCGCGGTGCGTCGCTGTCGCCGGCGGCCGAAAAGTTCGTATCGATCCTGTTGCAGCAATGGCCCAATCGCTGACCCCTGGGCCGGTGGCATGCCGGATCCGCGCAAAGTTCATCAGCGCCTGCGTCGCGGAGTGCTAACGTATGCGGCTATTGACCGCCCTTGAAATCCAGGGCGCTCTGTTCACTTGTCCCTGCGGAGTTTTCCTTGGCCTCGCCTGCTCATGAACGTTCGCTCGATGGGTTGAATTTTTTCCTGGCCGATGTCCGTGATGGACTTGGCCCCTACCTGGCGATCTACCTGCTGGCGGTGCACCATTGGGAGCCCGGCAGTATCGGCCTGGTCATGACCTTGGCCAGCGTCACGGCATTGCTGACCCAGACGCCAGCTGGCGCGCTGATCGACAGGACCACGGCCAAGCGCGCCGTGATGGCCATCGCCGCGCTGCTGGTGACCGGCAGTTGCCTGGTGCTGCCCTGGGTCACCAGCGTCGCGCTGGTGACGTTGACCCAAGCCATCAGCGCGCTCGCCGGTTCCGTGTTCGCGCCGGCCATCGCTGCCATTTCACTGGGCCTGACCGGGCCGCGGGCATTCACCCGGCGCATGGGCCGCAACGAAACCTTCAACCATGCCGGCAATGCCTGCTCGGCAGTGCTCGCCGGCGGGCTGGCCTACCTGTTCGGACCGGTGGCTGTGTTCTACCTGATGGCGGCGATGACTGTGGCCAGCCTGATCGCCATCAGCCGAGTGCCGGCGACAGCCATCGATCATGACCTCGCGCGCGGCCTTGACCCGCGGCCGCCGGGCCAGCACGCTCACCCCGCCGGCCTTGCCGTACTGTTGCACAATCGCCCCTTGCTGCTGTTCGCCGTATGCTGCGCGTTGTTCCATCTGGCCAACGCGGCAATGCTTCCGCTGGTGGGCCAGAAACTGGCTCAGGCCAACCTGCAGTTGGCCACGCCGCTGACCTCGGCGTGCATCGTCGCGGCGCAGCTGGTGATGGTGCCCATGGCGCTGCTGGCCGGCGCCAGGGCCGACCGCTGGGGACGCAAGCCGCTGTTGCTCGCCGGCTTTCTGATCCTGCCGCTGCGTGGCGTGCTGTACGTGATGTCGGACGATCCGTTCTGGCTGGTGGCCGTGCAATTGCTCGATGGCATCGGCGCCGGACTGTTCGGCGCATTGTTCCCGGTAGTGGTCAAGGACCTCACCCAAGGCAGCGGGCGCTTCAATGTCAGCCTTGGCGCATTGTCCACGGCCTTCGGCCTGGGCGCGGCGCTAAGTCCCGGAGTCGCGGGGCTGGTGGTACAGTCCGCAGGCTACGACGCGGCATTCCTGACATTGGCGGGCATCGCGACTGCAGCGTTGCTTCTGCTTTGGCTGGCCATGCCGGAGACCCGCCGACCTGCCAGCGATGCCAACGCCGAGCAAGCCCCTCCCCTTCACTCCCCTTCCGGAAACTGAGTCCTCGCATGCCTGTCGCTGAGTCATCCCTGATCATCTGGTCGGTTGCGGCCGCGGCCACCGCCCTGGTCATCCTTCGGCCGGGACGCGTGCCCGAGTATGTCTGGGCGATGGGCGCCGCCTTAGGGCTGACGGCCTGCGGCCTGATCCCATGGCGCCTGGCCTTGGCGGCAATCGCCGAAGGAGGCGATGTCTACCTGTTCCTGACCGGCATGATGGTGCTGGCCGAGCTGGCTCGCCAGGAAGGCTTGTTCGACTGGCTGGCCAGGTACGCGGTGCAGCATGCCAGGGGCTCGGGCCAACGCCTGTTCGACCTGGTATTCCTGGTCGGTACACTGGTCACCGTGTTCCTGTCCAATGACGCCACCGCTGTGGTGCTGACACCGGCCGTGTATGCGGCGTGCAAGGCGGCCAAGGCCGAGCCGCTGCCCTACCTGTTCATCTGCGCCTTCATCGCCAATGCCGCCAGCTTCGTGCTGCCCATCTCCAACCCGGCCAACCTGGTAGTCTTCGGCAGCCAGATGCCGCCGCTGCTGGAATGGCTGCGCCAGTTCACCCTGCCCTCGCTGGGCGCCATCGCCATGACCTACCTGGTGCTGCGCGTGACCCAGCGCAAGCGCATCCGTCAGCCGCTGGCCGTGGCCATCGAGATGCGCCCCTTGTCGGCCGGCGCCCGGCTTTGCGCGCTGGGCCTGATGTTCACCGGCACCCTGCTGTTGACGGTATCGGCACTGGACATGCCGCTAGGGCTGCCGACATTTTGCGCAGGCATGGCCACCACCGGGTTGATCCACCTGCGTCAGCGGCGCAACCCGGCGCCGTTGCTGCGCCACGTGGCCTGGGGGGTCCTGCCCTTGGTCGCAGGACTGTTCGTGCTGGTGGAAGCCGTGGCCCACACCGGCGTGATCGACCGTCTTGCCCAATCGTTGGCCGCCCTGGCGCACCAGTCGGCAGGCACGGCAAGCTGGACGGCGGGGGTGACTGCGGCCGTGGCCAGCAACCTGATGAACAATCTGCCCACCGGCCTGATCGCCGGTTCCATCGGCCACCTCGTCGAACTGCCCCGGCAGACCACCGCCGCCTTGCTTATCGGCGTCGACCTGGGACCGAACCTGTCGATCACCGGCTCCCTGGCCACGCTGCTGTGGCTGGTGGCGATCCGCCGCGAGGGCGAGCATGTCGGCGCATTGAGTTTCTTGCGTCTGGGCGTGCTGGTAATGCCCCCGGCACTGCTGGCGGCACTGTTGCTGCTGGCCGTATGAGCCCGGCCTTCAGAACACCACCGAGCGCCGCTGCTCCGCTGTCGCCACCACCCTGCCGCGCTTGAGCACCATCAGCCGCGCGGGCAGGTCGAGGATCACGTCGCTGACACGGTGGGTGTCCATCAGCACCAGGTCCGCGTCGTTGCCCACCGCCAAGCCATGGCTCCGCAACCCCAGGGCCTTGGCCGGGTTGCTGGTGAGCATCGGCAGCACCGTGGCCTGGTCGTCCGCCCCGCCCAGGTGACAGGCGGGGATGGCCAGCTGCGCGATATGCAGCAGGTCGCCGGTGCCGTAGGGAGTGAAGGCATTGCGGATGTTGTTGGTGGCCAGGCACACGTTCACTCCGCCATCGCGCAAGGCTCGCACCGGTGTCAGGGTGCGGCGCACGTTGCGGCTGTCGCCACGGGCGCCCAGGTGCAGGTCGGTGGCCGGCAGGCACATCACGCTGATACCGGCCTCACGCAGCAGCGCGACGATACTCGCCTGCCGCTCGGGCTCGACGGCCGCCAGGCTGGTGAGGTGGCCGACGCACACCCGCCCCTGGTAGCCCTCGGCGATGGTCCGGCGGGCCACGTATTCGATGGTCATCTGCTCGGCGTCATCGGCGAAATCCTGGTGCAGGTCGATGTCCTTGTCGTAGCGCCTGGCCAGGTCGAAGACAAAATCAATGTGCTCGTGGGGCGATACGTCGTTGTAGGGAATGCCGCCGACCACATCGGCGCCCCTCTCCATGGCCTCGACCATCATCGCTTTCATGCCGGGCAACTTGAGGATGCCTTCCTGGGGAAAAGCGACCACCTGGATATCGATGACATCGCGGAATGTTTCCCGTAGTTCCAGCACCACTTCAAGGCCGGTGAAACCCTGGGCGGGGTCGAACTCGGCGTGGGCACGGACATGGGTGGTGCCGGCCTGCACCAGCGCGCGCAACACCTGGGTCGAGCGCTCGCGGATGTCTTCGCGGGTGAGCGTGGGCTTGAGCTCGGCGGTGACGGCGATCGCTTCCTTCAAGGTGCCGGAGCGGTTGGCCTTGCGCTGCATGAGGTTGGCTTTTTCCAGGTGCAGGTGACCTTCGACGAAGCCCGGGATCAGGACATTGCCGTTGCCTTGGATTTCCTGGGTTGCCGTTGCGGTGATCGTAGGGGCGATTTCAGTGATCTTGCCGTTGCGCACGGCCACATCCATCAAGGGTTTTGCATCATCGATGCGGACATTTCTGAAGATCAGGTCCATGCCGTCGCTCCTGTAGGGGATCATTGGCGCGCGTGGAAAAGGCCCGGGCGTCGTGCGGCGCCCGAGCCATTGCCTAAGGGCGAATCAGAACGGCTTGGTCGGCAGGTACTTGCCATCCAGGGTGATAACGGCGCGCGAACCTCCTTCCGGATCGTCGACCTTCTTCACGTCCAGCTTGAAGTTGATGGCGCTGATGATGCCGTCGCCAAACTTCTCGTGGACCAGTGCCTTGAGGGTGGTGCCGTACACCTGCAGCATCTCGTAGAAGCGGTAGATGGTCGGGTCGGTCGGCACGCCGCCGGGGATGCTGCCGCGCAGTGGCACGGTCTGCAGCAGGGCAATGCCGTCGGCGTCCAGGCCCAGTTTGTCGCCCACCACCTGGGCGGCGCTGGCCGGCAGCGGGTGCTGGCCCAGCAGCGCGGCGGTGACGAAGGCTTCGGACAGGCCGGTGCCGTCGGTGATCTGGGCGAACGACAGGTCCTTGCGGGCCTTGGCCAGGAGGATGACTTCGCTCAGGGCAAGGCGGGCGTTCTGGCTGATTTGCGACTGGATCATGAGGTGTCTCCTTGGGTTGAAAATCGGGTTCAGGCAGCGTGCCGGGAGGCGTGGGAAACAGCGCGGACTTCTGGGTTGTCCGCCAGGGATACGAACTGGCCGGTGCGTCCGTCGAAGGCGTCGATGCGACCGCTCTCGATGTCGTAGATCCAGCCGTGCAGGGCCACGCGGCCCTCTTCCAGGGCCAGGCGCACCGAGGGGTGGGTCTGGATGTTGGCCAACTGGGCGATCACGTTCTCGCGCACCATGGCCTCGACCTTGGCGTGGGGGTTTTGATGCTGGCGGGCTTCATTCACCACCCGGGCCGAGTCGGCGTAGCGCAGCCAGCCGGCCACGGCGGGCATATGGTCCAGGCACTTGCAGGTGGCGATGGCGGTCATGGCGCCGCAGTCGGAATGGCCACAGATGACGATATCGGCCACTTGCAGGGCGGCGACGGCATACTCGACCGAGGCCGACACCCCGCCGGGTTCAGGGCCGTAGGACGGCACGATGTTGCCGGCGTTGCGGATGACGAACAGGTCGCCGGGTTCACGCTGGGTGACCAGCTCGGGCACCAGGCGGCTGTCGGAGCAGGAGATGAACAGCGCCCGTGGGCTTTGCTGGGTGGCCAGGTCCTTGAACAGCTTGACCCGTTCGGGGAAGGCGTCGCGCTGGAACTTCAGGAAGCCGTCGATGATGTCTTGCATGGCTGATGCCTCAGTGTCGCGGTGTGTGAGGCAAAGGTTAGGCGGTGCATTACATAAGGTAAAAGTCTCATTTATGATAAACAGCATCAGATTATCTTATGGAGAGAAGCATGCTCGCCCGGCATATCCAGTACTTTCTCGCGGTCGCCCAACACCACAGCTTCACTCGGGCGGCGGCAGCCCTGCACGTCTCCCAGCCCGCGCTTTCGCAGCAGGTCAGGCAACTGGAGGAAAGCCTGGGGGCGCAGTTGTTCGATCGCTCGGGGCGCACGACACGGCTGACCGATGCCGGCGAGGTTTACCTGCGCTATGCGAAACGGGCGTCGCAGGAACTGCAGGAGGCCAGGCGCGCGATCCATGACGTGGGCGACCTCAGCCGAGGCTCATTGCGGGTGGCAGTGACGCCCACCTTTACCAGCTACCTGGTCGGCCCCCTGGTCGAGGCCTTTCATGGCCGGTACCCCAACATCACCCTGAACCTGAGCGAAATCGCCCAGGAGCGTATGGAGCAGATGCTGCAGTTGGACGAACTGGATGTCGGTATCGCCTTCGATGAACGCCATACCCAGGACATCGACACCTACCCATTACTGGTCGAGACCCTGGCGCTGGTGGTCGGCAGCCAACACCCGTTGGCCCAGGCAAGTGCCATCGGGCCACAGGCGTTGAATGACGAATCGATGATCCTGCTCAGCGCCGAATTTGCCACCCGTGAGCAGATCGAGCGCTACTGCAGGCAGCACGGTATCCGCCCGCAGGTAATGATGGAGGCCAACGCCATCGGCGCGGTCATCGAAGTGGTGCGCAGGACGACGCTGTCGACACTGCTCCCGGCCAACATCGTCCTGGCGCATGACGACCTGGCCGCCATCGCCCTCGACCCCTTGCGCCTGCAACGCACGGCCGTGCTCATGCAGCGCAGGGGTGTCTACCAGACGGCGGCGGCGCGGGCCTTCCTGGCGCTGGCCAGGGAGGTGGCCGCACAGCTGGAGCGTGGCTGAGGCTCAGCTCAACTGCGCAATCAGCACCGCGTTGGTGTAGATCAGGCTGCCATCGCTGGCCCGATGCCCGACCAAGTGAAACTGGCCACGTTCGTCGTTGCTCAGGTAGACGCGCAGGCGGCAGTCGGACAGCGGGCCGTAGCCTTCGGGCAAGACCAGGTTCAGCGTGTCCATGTCGACATCAACCATCGCTTCGGGCTCGTGGCTCTGTTGTAGACGCTCCTCGGCCTGCTCCAGCGCCGTGTGGGTCGGGCCCTGGATGTCGAAGTGGATATCACCCACCGGGGAAGATCGGCGGTCGCCGTCACTTTTGCACCAGCCTTCGATTGTCAGGGTACTCATGACGAGTCCTCGTTTGATCACTGTCGAAAGGGTTGACTGCGCGACGTTCTGAATCGTTCCAACAGGTGACACGGCGTGCTCAAGCGCCCTTTGCCAATGCCCGCTCCATCTCCCCGGCCTGCAGCCGAAGCGCCTGGCAGAACGGCTCCAGCACTGCCGACGCCGGGCGCAGCTCTGGTCGGATAAGCATTACCTGATACGGTACCGAGAGACTCAAACGGCGCATGGGCAGCCCACCCTCCCCTGCCTCCAACCCGCTCAGCGGGTTGATGATCGCCACGCCCAGCCCTTGCCGGACCATGGCGCATACCGAGGCGGCGCTGGTGGTTTCGATCACCGTGCGCCTGTTTACTCCAGCCTCGCGGAAGTGGCGGTCCAGCTGTTGCCGATAGCTGTCCAGGCTGGCCAGGTTGATGAAGTCGACCTCATGGAAGTCGTGCAACTCAAGCACTGGCTTGGCGAGCAACGGATGATGCTCGGGCAACAAGCAGACCATGTCGGCGCTGAATAGCAGTTCCCCGACCGCGCCCCTGGGCACCTGCGCGGTTTCGGTCAGGCCGAGGTCGTGCTGTTGGGCGACCAATGATTCTTCCAGCAACGGCGACTCCTGCGCGGTAATGCTCACGCTGACCCCCGGGTGTTGCTGGTGGAACGCCTTGCAGGCCTTGGGCAGCAGTGTCTGCGAGAACAGTGGCAGGCAGGTGATGGCCAGCCGGCCCTGCTCGAAATTACGGATGGCCTGGGCGAAGCGGTCGATGCGCTCCAGGCCGACGAAGGCGCGCTCGACCTCCTCGATCAGCAGCAAGGCCTGGGCCGTGGGCGCCAGGCGCCCGCCTTCGCGCTCGAACAGGTTCAGACCGGTGACCTGCTCCATGCGCGCCAGCTCACGGCTGACAGTGGGTTGCGAGGTGAACAGCAGGCGGGCGGCGCCGGTGACGCTGCCGGCGGCCATGATGGCGCGGAACACTTCGATGTGGCGGATGGAGAGCTTCATGGTGATGCCAGACCCCTTGAAATTGACGCATGCATATCAAATATGAATCGATCCAGCATAAATAGCTATTTTTCTGGATCAACCAACTGACTCAAGATCGGTGCATCCATTACAAGGAACACCACCATGACCACCACCCTCCTGGCCCAGGCCGTCCGCCAGCACGGCTCCCCACTGTGGGCCTACGACGCCCAGACCATCCACCAGCGCATCGATCAGTTGCAGCAGCACTTCGACACGGTCCGCTTCGCGCAGAAGGCCAACCCCAACCTGCACGTCCTGCGCCTGATGCGCGAACGTGGCCTGGTGCTCGATGCCGTGTCGCTGGGCGAAATGGAGCGGGCGTTCGCGGCCGGGGCGACAGTGGACGGCGAGCCGGCCGGCGTGGTGCTGACCTGCGACGTGCTCGACCAGCCCACCCTGGCTCGAGTGGTCGAGACAAAGATCGAGGTGAACGCCGGTTCCATCGACATGCTCCGCCAGCTGGGCGAGCACGCCTGCGGGCACCGGGTATGGCTGCGCATCAACCCCGGCTTCGGCCACGGCCATAGCCGAAAGACCAACACCGGCGGCGAGAACAGCAAGCACGGCATCTGGCACGAGCAATTGCCCGAGGCGCTGGCCTGTGTGAAACAGTACGGATTACACCTGGTGGGCGTGCACATGCACATCGGCTCGGGGGTGGACTACGAACACCTGGAACAGGTGGCCGGTGCCATGGTCGGGCTGGTCGGCAAGCTGGGCATGGACATCGAGGCCTTCTCCATCGGCGGCGGGTTGTCCACGCCGTACCGCACCGACGACCAGCCGGTGGACCTGCAACGCTACGCCCATACCTGGGCAGTGGCACGGGCGGAGATCGAAGCCATGCTCGGCCACCCCGTGCGCATGGAGATCGAACCGGGCCGCTTCCTGGTGGCGGAGTCGGGTTGCCTGGTGGCCGAGGTACGCGCCGTCAAGCAGATGGGTGACCGGCACTACATCCTGGTCGATGCCGGCTTCAACGACCTGATGCGCCCGGCGATGTACGGCGCCTACCACCGCATGAGCCTGTTCGATGCGGTGGGCCGACCGGTGAGCCGTCCGCTGCAACCGACCGTGGTGGCCGGGCCGCTGTGCGAGTCGGGGGATGTATTCACCCAGAACGATGAGGAACTGACGCCACAGCAACTGCCCCAGGCCAAAGTGGGTGATCTGCTGGTGATCCACGATGCCGGGGCTTACGGGGCTTCGATGTCGTCGAACTACAACAGTCGCCCCCTGCTGCCTGAATTTCTGATCGAACAGGGCAACTTGCGCATGATCCGCCGGCGCCAGACCGTGCAGGAGCTGCTGGCACTGGAGCTGGGTATATAAAGCCCGCCCCTACTGGGCCGGCGTGACCAACCGATACCCCACCCCCGCCTCGGTGACGATGAACCGCGGCGCCGTGGGGTCATCCCCCAGTTTCTGCCGCAGGTGCCCTACCACGATGCGCAGGTAGTGGGTATCGTCCACATGGGTCGGCCCCCAGATGTCTTTCAACAGCTGCTGCTGGGTGATCACCCGTCCCGGGTGCCCGGCCAACTGCGCCAGCAACGCGTACTCCTTGCGCGTCAACGCCACCTCGACACCGTCCAGGGTCACCTTGCGAAAGGCGAAGTCCACCACCAGCGCCCCGAAGCTCGCCGCCGACGGCCCGTTGCCTACCTGCGGCGCCTGGCGCAGCAGTGCCCGCACCCGGGCGAGGAACTCCTGGATGCCGAACGGTTTGGTCACGTAGTCGTTGGCCCCGCCATCCAGCGCATCGACCTTCTGCACCTCGCTGGCGCGCACCGACAGCACCATCACCGGTACCGCGCTCCACTCGCGCAGCTCGCGCAGCACCTGCTGGCCGTCCATGTCCGGCAGGCCCAGGTCGAGCACCACCAGGTCGGGCTTGTTCAGCGCGGCCTGGGCCAGGCCCTCGCCGCCGGTGGCGGCTTCGAGCACCTTGTAGCCCTGGGACGCCAGGCTGATGCGCAGGAACTTGCGGATCTGTGGCTCGTCGTCGATGACCAGCAGAGTGGCGGCTTGGCTCATGGGGCTTCACTTTCAGTATCGGGTTGGGTCGGCAGCGGCAAGCATAGAGTGATGCAGGTGCCGTGGCCATCGATGCCATCATCGACCAGGATGCGGCCACCATGGGCGCCGATCATGCCCTGGCAGATCGCCAGGCCCAGGCCGGTGCCCTGCCCGCCGCGGTCGCCACGGGCGGCGGTGTAGAACATGTCGAAGATCTTCTCGCGCTCGTCCTGGGGAATGCCGGGACCTTCGTCGGCCACCGCGAAGCACAGCTGCTCGTCGCGCACCGAGACCTGCAACTCCAGGCGGCCCTGCGGCGGGGAAAAACGGGCGGCGTTCTCCAGCACGTTGATCAGCGCCTGCTCGATCAGCGCCGCATGCACGAACAGCAGCGGCAGCTCGGACGGCACTTCGGTGTGCACGCGCAAGGGCGCCAGCACCACGCGCAGGCGATTGAGGGCACTGCCGACGATGTCGGCCGGGGCCACCCAGTCGCGGGCCAGCTTGAGGGTGCCGTGGCCCAGGCGGGTCATGTCCAGCAGGTTCTGGATATAACGGTCCAGGCGCTCGGCTTCGTTGCGGGTGCCTTCGAGCAGTTCGCGGCGATCGTCCGGGGGAATCGCGTCGCCCAGGGCCAGCAGGCTGTCGATGCTGCCGCGCATGGACGTCAGCGGGGTGCGCAGGTCGTGGGAGACCGAGGCGAGCAAGGCGCTGCGCAGTTGCTCGGTTTCACCGTGCAGGCGCGCGGCTTCCAGTTGCTCGCCAAGGCGTGCGCGGGCCAGGGCCTGGGCCAGGGGTTGCGCCAGGGCCTTCAGCAGGCGGCGGCGCTGGGCGCTCAGCGGCTCGCCATCGCGGGGGCGAATGCCGAGCAGCGCCAGGGGTTGCTCTTCCACGGCCAACGGCCACCACCACCAACGCCCGTGAGGCAAGGTGTCGCTGCCAAAGCCTGCAGCCTGGCCATGCTGCCAGGCCCACTCGGCGGCGGCGCGTTCGTTGTCGGTGAAGGCATGGTTGCCGCCACCGGCGACTTGCAGCAAGCCATCGGCGCTACGTTCAAGCAGGCACACCTGCACGTCCTGCCAGCCGTCCATATGCTGGCCGGCGGCGCTGAACACGGCCTGGCGGTCGGTGGCCACGGTCAGGCGGCGCGACAGGTCGAGCAGTTGGTTGGTCTGCGCCTGGGTCTCGCGCAAGGCCTGCAGTTGGCGACGCTGGCGAGCGGCGAGATTGCCGGTGAGCGCGGCCATCAGCAGGAAGAACACCAGGGTCAGCACGTCTTCCTCACGCTGGATGGCGAAGGAGAAGTTCGGCGGGATGAACAGGAAGTCGTAGGTCAGGAACGACAACGCCGCGCAGGCCAACGCCGGACCCAGGCTGCTGCGCACCGCCACCAGCAGCACGGCGGCGAGGAACACCAGGGAGATGTTGGGCAGCGCCAGCAGGCTCGACACCGCCCAGGCCAGGCCGGTGGCCAGCAGCGTGGCGAACAGCGCCAGCAGGTAGTGGCGCCATACCCACACGCGTTTGACCGCCGTGCGCACCGGTTGCGGCTGGGTGTCGCGGTCGAGCACGTTGATCTCCAGGCCGTGGCTCTCGCGCAACAGGCGCGCGGCGACACCGGCGCCGAAGAAGCGCCGACGCAGCAGATCGCGGGACTGGCCCACCAGCACCAGGCTGGCGCGGCGCTCGTCGGCGTGCTGGATCAGCGTGCGGGCCACCTCGCCGGCCCGCAGCAGCACCACTTCACCGCCCAGGCGCTCGGCCAGTTGCTGGGCAGCCTGCAAGCGATGGCGGGCGGTCTCGTCACGCAGACGGCCGTTGTCGACATGGACCACGCTCCACGGCAGATGGCGACGCTGGGCCACGCGACAGGCATGACGCACCAGGCGCTCGGCCTGGTCGTCGCCGTCGATGCCCACCAGCAGGCGACCGCGCAGGGCCGGTGCTTCCTGGCCACGCTGGCGGTAGCCGCTGGCCAGGTCCGCATCGACCTGGGCGGCGGCGGTCTGCATGGCCAGCTCGCGCAGGGCGGTGAGGTTGGTCTGGGAGAAATAGGCCTCGATGGCTGCCCGCGCCTGCTCGGGGACGTAGACCTTGCCCTCGCGCAGGCGCTCGAGCAGCTCGCGCGGCGGCAAGTCGATCAACACCAGCTCGAAGGCTTCCTGCAGTACCCAGTCGGGCAGGGTCTCGCGCACCTGCACGCCGGTGATGTCGCGGACCTTGTCGTTGAGGCTTTCCAGGTGCTGGACGTTGACAGTGGTGTATACGTCGATGCCGGCGGCGAGCAGTTCCTGCACGTCCTGCCAGCGCTTGGCGTGACGGCTGCCGGGGGCGTTGGTGTGGGCCAGTTCGTCGACCAGCACCAAGGGGGGCGCGGCCTTGAGCAGGCCGTCGAGGTCCATTTCCTCGAGCATCACGCCGCGGTATTCGCTACGCAGCAGCGGTTGCTGGGTCAGGCCCCCGAGCAGGGCCTCGGTCTCGGCGCGGCCGTGGGTCTCGACCACCCCGGCCACCACGCGCACGCCCTGGCGTTGCTGGGCGTGGGCGGCCTGCAGCATGGAAAAGGTCTTGCCGACCCCGGGCGCGGCGCCGAGAAATACCTTGAGCCTGCCCCGGCCTTCCCGGGGCAGGCCCGCCAACAGCGCGTCGGCGCGGGCGGAGTCACTCATGTTTCATCCTTTGCTTGTTCACGGTCACTGTAGGAGCGGCCTTTCGCGACACAAGGCCGCTCCTACAAGGGTCAGTGCACGGCCACAGGCGCCAGGCGCTCAAGCGCCTGGTTCAGCGCCAGCACATTGACAACAGGTGGCCCGACCAGTGGTCGCAGGGTGGCCTCATTCACCAGCGCTTGCAAGCGTTCCACCGGCACCTGCCGCGCCGCCGCCACGCGCGGCAGCTGGTAGGCGATCGCCTCGGGCGGCAGGTGCGGGTCCAGCCCGCTGCCCGAGGTGGTCAGCAGCGCCTGCGGCACCGGCCCCTGTTGCACCTGGTACTGCGCGGCGGCATCAGTCTTCACGCGCTCGGCCAGCGCCGGGTTGCTCGGTGCCAGGTTGCTGGCGCCGCTGGCCACGGTGGCATAGGCCCCCGCCGAAGGCCGCGACTGGAACCAGGCGTCGCCCTTGAATTCCTGGGCGATCAACGCCGAACCGCGCACCTCGCCCCGGTCATCGCGCACCAGGCTGCCATTGGCCTGGTCAGGGAAGGCGACCTGGGCGATGCCGGTCACCGCCAGGGGATACAGCGCGCCGGTGACCACGGTCATCAGCAGGATCAGGCTCAGGGCCGGGCGTACATAGGCTGTCATGTCAGTCTCTCCTCAAACCAGGTGCAGTGCAGTGAGCAGCATGTCGATCAGCTTGATCCCGGCGAACGGCACGATGATGCCGCCCACGCCGTAGATCAGCAGGTTGCGCCGCAGCAGGTGGGCGGCGCTGGCGGCCTGCACCCGCACCCCGCGCAGGGCCAGGGGGATCAGCACGATGATGATCAGCGCGTTGAACACGATGGCCGAGAGGATCGCGCTCTGCGGGCTGGCCAGGTGCATCAGGTTGAGCACGCCCAGCTGCGGGTAGATGGCGGCGAACAGCGCCGGCAGGATGGCGAAGTACTTGGCCACGTCGTTGGCGATGGAGAAGGTGGTCAGCGCGCCGCGGGTGACCAGCAGTTCCTTGCCCACCTGCACCACGTCCAGCAGCTTGGTCGGGTCGCTGTCCAGGTCCACCATGTTGGCGGCCTCGCGGGCGGCCTGGGTGCCGTCGTTCATGGCCATGCCCACGTCGGCCTGGGCCAGGGCCGGGGCGTCGTTGGCGCCGTCGCCGCACATGGCCACCAGACGGCCGTCGTTCTGTTCCTGGCGGATGCGCGCCAGTTTCTTCTCCGGGGTGGCTTCGGCGAGCACGTCGTCCACGCCGGCCTCGGCGGCGATGGCGGCGGCGGTCAGCGGGTTGTCGCCGGTGACCATCACCGTACGGATACCGAGTTTGCGCAGTTCGGCGAAGCGCTCGCGGATACCGGGCTTGACCACGTCCTTGAGGTGGATCACGCCGAGCAGGTGCTTGTCGACGCACACCAGCAGCGGGGTGCCGCCACTCTGGGCGATGCGCTCCACTTCACGGGCCAGGGCGGCGGGCAGCTCCAGGCGTTGCAGGCCACAGAAGGCCAGCACCGCGTCGACGGCGCCCTTGCGGTAGCGGCGCTGCTGGAAATCGATGCCCGACAGCCGGGTCTCGGCGCTGAAAGCGATGGCTTCATACTGCGTGCTCGAGGGCTCGTCGAAATCGTGCAGTTGACGCAGGTACTCGACGATCGACTTGCCCTCGGCCGTGTCGTCGGCCAGCGAGGCGAGCAAGGCGCCCTCCCCCAGCTCCTTGGCGGTCACCCCGGAGGCGGCGTGCAGGGCGCTGCAACGACGGTTGCCGAAGGTGATGGTGCCGGTCTTGTCGAGCATCAAGGTGTGCACGTCGCCAGCTGCCTCCACCGCCCGTCCGGAGCGGGCGATCACGTTCAGGCGCACCAGGCGGTCCATGCCGGCGATGCCGATGGCTGACAGCAGGCCGCCGATGGTGGTGGGGATCAAGGTCACCAGCAGCGCGGCGAGGAAGATCAGCGGCAGCTCGCCGCCGGCGAAACGGGCGAACGGCTGCAAGGTGACCACCACGATCAGGAAGATCAGGGTCAGGCCGATCAGCAGGATATCCAGGGCGATCTCGTTGGGGGTTTTCTGGCGCTTGGCGCCTTCGACCAGGGCGATCATGCGGTCCAGGGTCGACTCACCCGGGTTGCTGGTGATGCGGATCAGCAGCCAGTCGGAGACCAGGCGGGTGTTGCCGGTGACCGCCGAGCGGTCGCCGCCGGACTCGCGGATCACCGGGGCGGATTCGCCGGTGATCGCCGACTCGTTGACCGCGGCGATGCCTTCGAGCACCTCGCCGTCGCCGGGAATCATCTCGCCGGCCACGACACGCACCACATCGTCCTTGCGCAGCTGGGTGGCAGCGACGCTTTCGAAACTGCCGTCGCTCTTGCGGCGCTTGGCGGTCAGGCCCTGGCTGCCGGCCTTGAGGCTGTCGGCGCGGGCCTTGCCGCGGCCCTCGGCCAGGGCTTCGGCAAAGTTGGCGAACAGCACGGTGAACCACAGCCAGACGGCGATCTGCACCGCCACGCCGGTGCTCACGCCACTGCCGGGCACCAAGCACAGCACGGTGGTGAGCACGGCGGTAAGGGCCACCACCAGCATCACCGGGGCACGCTTGAGCTGGCGCGGGTCGAGCTTGACGAAAGCCTGGAGCAGGGCCGGGCGCCACAACGCGCTGAAGCGGGTCTGGTCCTTGGCGCCTTGATGCGCCTTCACTTCGGGAATGGGCATGTTCATTGTGTATTCCTCAGAAACCCAGGCTCAGGTGTTCGGCAATCGGCCCCAGGGCCAGGGCCGGCAGGAAGGTCAGGCCGCCGACCAACAAGATGGTCACCAGCAGCAGCGTGGTGAACAGCGGGCCGTGGGTGGGGAAGCTGTTGAGGCCTTGCGGCGCGCTCTTCTTCGCCGCCAGGCCGCCGGCCAGGGCCAACACCGGCAGGATGTAGCCGAAGCGGCCGATCAACATGGCCAGGCCGATCATCACGTTGTGGTACACCGTGTTGGCACCGAAACCGGCGAAGGCCGAGCCGTTGTTGGCAGCGCCGGAGGTGTAGGCGTACAGCAGCTGGCTGAAACCGTGGGCGCCGGGGTTGGTCACCGCGCCGGCCGGCCCGGGCAGGCTGGCGGCGATGGCGCCGAGGATCAGCACGCCCACCGGCATCACCAGCAGGCTCGCCACCAGCAGTTGCACTTCACGGGCCTGCAGCTTCTTGCCCAGGTACTCCGGGGTGCGGCCGATCATCAGCCCGGCCAGGAACACCGCGATCAACACGAACAGCAGCATGCCGTAGAGGCCGGCGCCAACGCCGCCGAAGATCACTTCGCCAAGCATCATGTTGACCATCGCCACCATGCCGGTAATCGGGTTGAGGCTGTCGTGCATGGCGTTGACCGAGCCGTTGGAGGCGGAGGTGGTGGTCACCGTCCACAGCACGGAGCCGGTGGTGCCGAAGCGGCTCTCCTTGCCTTCCAGTGGCGCGCTCTGCTGAACCTGGGCGTTTTCCAGGGCCGGGTTGGGCTGATGTTCCGACCACAGCGCGGTGCTGCCGCCAATCAGGAACAGCGCCAGCATGCAGGCGATGATCGCGCGGCTCTGGCGCAGGTCCTTGACGTAATGGCCGAAGGTGAACACCAGGGCCACCGGGATCAGGATGATCGAAGCCACCTCGAACAGGTTGCTCCAGGCCGTCGGGTTCTCGAACGGGTGCGCCGAGTTGACGCCGAAGAAGCCGCCGCCGTTGGTACCCAACTGCTTGATGGCGATCTGGCTGGCGGCCGGGCCCAGCGGGATGGTCTGGTCGGTGCCTTGCAGGGTCACGGCGTGGACGTAGTCGGCAAAGGTCTGTGGCACGCCCTGCCAGACCAGCAGCAGCGCCAGCACCAGGCACAGCGGCAGCAGGCCGTAGAGGGTGGCGCGGGTCAGGTCGACCCAGAAGTTGCCCAGGGTGCTGGCCGAGCGACGGGCGATACCCCGGCACAGGGCGACCAGCACGGCAAGGCCGGTGGCGGCGCTGACGAAGTTCTGCACGGTCAGGCCGATCATCTGGCTCAGGTAGCTGACCGAGGCTTCACCGCTGTAGGCCTGCCAGTTGGTGTTGGTCATGAAGCTGACCGCGGTGTTGAACGCCAGCGACCATTCCTGGCCCGGCAGGTGCTGCGGGTTGAGCGGCAGGCCGCCCTGCAGTTGCAGGACGCCGAACACCATCAAGAAACCGACCAGGTTGAAGGCCAGCAGGGCCAGGGTGTACTGCTTCCAGCTCTGTTCCTGTTCTGCACGCACGCCGGCCACGCGATAGCAGCCCCGCTCCACCGGACCGAGGAGCGGCGACAGCCAGGTGCGCTGGCCTTCCATCACCTTGTAGTAGAAACGCCCGAGCCAGGGCGCCGGCAGCAGCACGATGGCGAAGAACGCCAGCAGCAGCAGGTAATCGTAACTGTGCATGGTCGCCCCTTAGCCGCGGTCGGCGCGCAGCAGCGCCACCAGCAGGTAAACCGCCAACGCCACCGCCAGAAGCAGTGACAGTCCGTCAAGCATGTACATGAGTGAATCTCCCCTGGTTGCGGCGTGAGGGCCGCTTTGGGGAAATTGTCCGAGGGAGGGGCGTAAAGGGGCGAGATCGGGGGTGGGGTCAGGGCATAAAGAAAGCGTAAAGATCAGGTCCACCGGATCGCTGCACGGGCCTCTTCGCGGCTTTACCCGCGAAGAGGCCCGAAAGATCAACGTTGCGGCGTGTGCTGCGCGGAATTGCGGCTCCAGTCCAGCAGCAGGCTGTACCCCACCGCCAGCAGGGTCGGCCCGATGAACAGGCCGATGAAACCGAACGCGATCAGGCCACCGAACACCCCCAGCAGCACGATCACCAGCGGCAGGTTGCCGCCCCGGCTGATCAGGTACGGTTTGAGCACGTTGTCCACGCCACTGATGACGAAGGTGCCCCAGATGCCGAGGAACACCGCCATGCCATAGTCGCCTTTGGACACCAGCCAAGCAGTGGCGGGGATCCAGGCCAGCGGCGGACCCATGGGAATCAGGCTGAGCATGAAGGTCACCAGGCCAAGCACGATCGCCCCCGGCACACCGGCGATCAGGAAGCCGATCAGCGCCAGCAGGGCCTGGGCCGCGGCGGTACCGATCACGCCATTGACCACCCGCTGCACGGTGCCGGCCACCAGGTCGACGTAGTACTCGGCGCGATCACCCACCAGCCGTTGCAGCAGGCGGTGGACGAAGGCCGCCAGGCGCGGCCCGTCGCGGTAGAAGAAGAACACGAACACCAGGCTCAGGGTCAGCTCCAGCACCCCGCCGCCGATCTGCGCGCTGCGCGCCAGCAACCAGTTGCCAACCTGGCCAAGGTACGGCTTGGCCGAGGCCAGCAAGGCGGCGCCCTGCTGGTCGAACGACTCCCACCAGCTCACCAGGCGTTCGCCCACGAACGGAATGCCCGCCACCCAGGCGGGCGCATCCGGCAGGCCATCGACCTGCACGTCGCGAATGAACGCGGTGGCATCGCGCACATGGTCGGCCAGGTTGAAACCCAGCCACACCAGCGGCAGCGCCACCAGCAGGATCCACACCGTGGTCAGCAGGCTCGCGGCGAGGGTTTCGCGCCCGCCGAGCACGCGGGTCAGCAGGCGCATCAGCGGCCAGCTGGCAAACGCCAGGATCGCGCCCCACAGCAGCGCCGAGATGAACGGTGCCATCACCCACAACGCGGCGCCCAGGAGGGTCAGCAGCAGGATCTGGATCAACAGGCGGTCATTGTTGGCCATGGTGGCGCTCACTCAACGGATCAGTTCCAGGTGCAGGCCCTCGGTCGAGGCATCGCCGACCTCGAGCCGGGCGCTGCGCACGCCGGCCTTGACCAGCTGCTCGCGCCAGGCTTCGGCGCCCTTGCCGCTGAGGCTGATGCGCAGGGTGCTGTCGAGGTTCAGGCTGCGCGCCAGCAACGTTGTCCAGATGGCATGGGGCTCGGCCAGATCAGGGTAGTCGAGCTTGCCGGTATCGCGCAGTTCGCGCAGCACCGTGGCGGCAGTGGGCAACAGATCGCCCAGCGGGCTGCCGGCGACGAACTCCTCGACATGCAGGTAGGCGCGGCGGTTGCCGCGGGTCACGCTGTACAGCGCCACCAGGGTGTCGGCTTGCTCGGCCGAGCGGCGCAGCAGGATGAACGCCTGCTGCTCGTCACCGCCATTGAGCCGGGCATTGGCGAACACGTCGTTGGCCCACAGGCTGGCTTCGCCGCAATCGCGGCCCTGGCACCAGAACAACGGATAGCCGCCCTCCTGCTGCAGGGCCTCGCGGGCGCTGGTGAAAGCTTCGCGGGCGCTGCGCTCGACCGGCAATTCGTAGGTCACGGAACTGACCTGGCCACGGCTCTCGACCTTGTCGTCGACCCGCAGGCGACCGCTGATCTTGCGCAGTGGCCCCAGGGGGTAGACCCGCTCCTGTTCCACCGCCGGGCGCTGGTCGACCACCTTGGCGTGAGGCGGGACCGGTAGGCTGCCGGCCCACAACAAGGGGCTGGCGATGGCGAGGCAGGCGGCGATGGCGCCGCGAACGAAAACAGGTGCGCTCATCGACCACCCTCGCAGGTGGCGGGGCAAGGCGCGTGGATGTCTGGCATGTACATGGTTGTCTCCCTTTCAACCCGCCAAGCCTCGACAGTTGTCCGGTGCAAGTCAAGGAATGCCAAAGAAGCGATTGAAACAGTCTGCGACAAGGGTCGCGCCCTCAACGTCGTTCAGGTGCAGGTGGTGACCACCCGGCAGGGTCACCCGCTCGAAGGGTAGCTGCTCCAGCAGCTGCGTGTGGCGCGCCAGCATGCCATCGGCGGCCACCACCAGGCAGGCCGGGCAGGCGACGCGTTTGACGAAGGCCATGGCCTGGTCCTGGTTCAGGCGGGTTGGCGAGGGCAAGGTCAGGCGGCTGTCGCTGCGCCAGCTGTAGCCGCCGGGCACCGGCATCAACCCACGCTGGGCCAGCAGTTCGGCGGCTTCACGGCTGACCGCGACCATGCCTTTCATACGCGCCTCGACGCCCTCCTCCAGGGATGCGTACACCGACTTGCGCTTGCCTTCCAGGCGCAGCTGCGCCTGCAACGCCAGCCCCAGGCGCTCGGCGGCGTCCTGTTCGCTGAGCGTCGGCGGAATCACCCCGTCGATCAGCGCCAGGTGGCTGACCCGCTCGGGCAAGGCCCCGGCCAGTTGCACCGAGATGATCGCCCCCAGCGAATGGCCGAGCAGGCCGAAGCGCGCCCAGCCCAGCTGCTCGGCAACCCGCAGCACGTCATGGGCGTAGTCGGCCAGCGCATAACCGGCGCCGATCGGACGATGTTCGGAGTAGCCATGTCCGGCCAGGTCCAGGGCGACGATGCGCAGCCCCTTCAGTTGCGGCGCCAGGCGGGCGAAGCTGTTGGCGTTGTCCAGCCAGCCATGCAGGGCGATCACCGGCAGGCCGTCGGCCGGGCCAAACAGGTGCGCGGCCAGCTCGATATGGCCAAGCGTCAGGCGGATCTCCTCGACCTGGGCGCTCATGCCTGGCTCCAGCGGTCGACCAGGCCCTTGATCAGGCCGGCGGTGTCGGTGGGCCGTTCCAGCGGGAACATGTGCCCACCCGGCAGGCTGTGGTACTCGCCCTTGGCCATGGCGCGCACGGCCAGGGCATGGTGCTTGCGGATCACCCGGCTCTGGGCGCCGCGCACCATCGCCAACGGCACCTGCAACTGGCGTGGCCGGGCCGGACTGACATGGGGAATGCTGCGGTAGATGCTGATCTCCGTGGCCGGGTCGAAGCGCAGGCGCAGGCCTCCCTCGCCCTGCTCCAGGCCATGCTCCAGGTAGGCTTCAAGGCAATCCGGGTCGAAGTGACGGAACAGGGACTTGCCGGCAAAATAGGTGCGGGCGCTGTCGCGATCGGGAAATGCCTCGCGCCGGCCCTGGGTGCGCCCGGCCGGGGTGATGCGGTCGATGAAGCCCAGGCGCTTGGCGGCCTGGATCAGCCACTCGTCCGCGCGGGTCAACACCGGCGAGTCGAGCATCACCACCCCGCGGTAGAACTCCGGTCGGCGCAACGCCGCATGCAGGTGCAGCACACCGCCCAGCGAATGGCCGACACCCCAGACCGGCGCGTCCTGCTGCTCGAGGTGATGCAGCAGTTCGTCCACCAGGTTCTGCCAGTTGTCGTTGACCGGAAAGCGCGGGTCGTGGGCATGCTGCGCCAGGTGACACACCTCGTAGTCCGGCCCCAGGGCGGCGAACAGCTTGCCGTAGGTGGCCGAGGGAAAGCCATTGGCGTGGGCGAAGAAGATCTGCTGCGACATGGCCGCCTGCTCTGCACGGGGATGGATGGCCCATTGTCGGCAAGCCGGTCCCTGCCGGCAACGTTCGGAAAGGTCATCGCCAGTGGCGATCAGGTCATTCGGCTGCGCTCGAGGCTGGCCAGCGAACGGTGCAGGCAGGCGCGCATGTAGCTCAATTGCAACTCCAGCGCTTCGCGGGCCAGGCTGCGGTCCGCTTCATTGTCGGCCAACCGGCGCAGGGCCAGGCAACTGGTCTGCAGCAAATGGGCCATGCGAATGCTGGCCTGGCGCAACTGCTCGAGTTCGTACTGGCCTTCGAAGCGGCGCATCAGCTCGTCGAGCTTGGCGTCGGCGCAGTCCTGCAACAGGCGGTATTCCGCAAAGTCCAGGGCGCGCGCATCACTGAGCTTGTCGAGCAGCGATTGCGGGTTCACGGAGCGTACCAGCTCCAGTCGATAACGGCTCATTTGCCTCTCCCTGTGCCTGCGCGGCTGCATGATTCAGCCACGGCGCCACGCTACTTGGCCAGACGACAGGCTGGCAACTGACAGAAATGCCAGTTGCCGGGGCTCAGCCGGAATGACGCAGGCCACGCAGGGTCATCAGCCCCGCCAATGGCCAGTCCCCTTCCAGTTCGGCCAGGCTCGCGGTGCTCAACGGCGCCGGTTGCTGGCCGTGGCCATGCTCGAGCAGACCAACCAGGCTGCCCACCAGCGGCTGGTGGCTGACCAGCAGCACATGCTCGAGCCCCAGGCGCTCGACTTCGCCGATCACCTGCTGCACGTCGCTGTCCGGCGTCAGCCAGGGCACCGTGCGCACCGGCTCGGCAAAGCCCAGCGCGCCGTGCACCAGGGCGGCGGTCTGCTGGGCGCGCACGTAGGGGCTGGCGATGATCGCCTGCAGCGGCTGGCCGAGCAGGTACGCGGCGCTGCGCAGTACCTGCTCGCGACCGTGGGCGGTCAGGCGTCGCTCGGCATCGCTGTTGGCCCGGGGGTCCGCCTCGCCGTGGCGCAGCACCCAGAGTTTCACAGCTTGGGCTCCTCGTCACGCACCGGGTGCGCTGCCGGGGCGACGGCGTGCGGCACCTCGCCCTCCGGCGCACGCGGACTCGGCCAGTCGGCGAACGGCCAGGGCTTCTGGTCGGAGTGGAAGGTGCCGAAGCGGCCGATCTGCGCCAGGTACTGGCTGAGGCTGTCGCCGAAGTGCATCAGGCTGGCGCTGGGCGCGCCATAGACCAGCCGGTAGATCAGCTGCACCAGCACAAGGCCGCCGAGCAGCAGCTCGGCCAGTTGCCAGGCCACCAGGAATACCAGCATCCACAGCACCCGCAGGATGATCGACTCGCGCTCGGCGCGCTCGGGGGTATCGTTCATGGTCGCTCCTTCAATTGAAACCGCTGGTGGAAATGAAATCGACATCGGTCTTGGGCTCAGCGCGCATCAGGTGCTCGATCACCTGGTTGAGCGTGCGCCCTTCGAACAGGATCGCGTGCAGGCCCGCCACCAGCGGCATGTACACACCCACTTCCTGGGACTTGGCCTTGAGCACCTTGAGCGTGTTGACGCCCTCGGCCACCTCGCCCAGACGGCTGACCGCCTGCTCCAGGCTCAGGCCCTGGCCAAGGGCATGGCCGACCTGGTAGTTGCGGCTCTTGGGCGACGAGCAGGTGACGATCAGGTCGCCGACCCCGGCCAGGCCGAGGAAGGTCATGGGGTTGGCGCCCTGGCTCACGGCGAAGCGGGTCATCTCGGCCAGGGCGCGGGTGATCAGCATGCTCTTGGTGTTCTCGCCCATCCCCAAAGCCACGGCCATGCCGGCGATGATGGCGTAGACGTTCTTCAGCGCGCCGCCCAGTTCGACGCCGAAGCGGTCGGCACTGGCGTAGACGCGGAAGGTACGGCCATGCAGCACGGCCTGTACCTGCTGGCACAACGCCTCGTCCTCGCTGGCGACGACGGTGGCGGTCAGCGCATGCTCGGCGATCTCGCGGGCCAGGTTGGGGCCCGACAGCACGCCGATACGCGCCTGGGGGGCGATCTCTTCGAGGATCTGGCTCATCAGCTTGAAGGTGTGCGCCTCGATGCCCTTGGTCAGGCTGACCAGCCCCTTGCCACGCAGCAGCTCGGCGTGGGGTGCGAGCACGCTGCGCAAGGCACTCGACGGCAAGGCGACGAAGATCAACGCGCTGCCCTGCAGGGTGGCAAGCAGGTCGTTGACCGGCTCGACGCCGTCATGCAGGCGGATGCCCTTGAGGTAGCGCGGGTTCTCGCGATCGACGCGCATCGCCTCGGCCTGCGCCGGGTCGCGCATCCACTGCCGCACCGGATGGCCATTCTCGGCCAGGAGATTCGCCACGGCGGTGCCGAAGCTGCCGCCTCCAAGAACCGCAACAGGTTGCTGTTCAGTCATATCCAATCCGTTAACCAATAAAGTAAGTGGCGACCCGGGCATTATACGGTGCCGATGCGACAGAACCAGTGCGTATGCATCGTGGGGCCAGCCCGCGCCCCCCCCCCCCGAACACAATAGAGAAAGTTCAGGGGGGCGATGCGGCAATAGGCCATCCGCCGATCACTGGCAAAAGCCGTAGGGTCGGTTAACATGCCTGATTCATTTCTGAAACAAGGCCGTTTCGTGTTCCCTGGCACGCCCCCGTATCCTCGCCTGCTGTTGCTGACCGCCCTGCTGGGCGGGCCGGCCCTGGCCGACGACCTGTTCATCGACAACCAGGACCTGCCGCAGGTTCTGACCGCCACGCGCCTGAAACAATCCCCGGCGGCGGTGCCTGGCAGCATGACCGTGCTGGACAGCGAGCTGATCCGCGCCAGCGGCGCCCGCGATATTCCCGAACTGCTGCGCCTGGTGCCGGGGATGATGATCGGCTACGGCGCCGGCAATCAGTCGACGGTGAATTACCACGGCAGCAATGTCAGCGATGCCCGGCGCATGCAGGTGCTGATCGATGGCCGCTCGGTGTACCGCGCGGGCCTGGCCACGGTGGACTGGAGCGATATCCCGGTGGCGATCGAGGATATCGAGCGCATCGAGGTGTTCCGCGGTCCCAACACCGTCAGCTACGGCGCCAACGCGCTGATGGCGGTGGTCAACATCCTCACCCGCAACCCGGCCGACAGCCATGGCACCCGGCTCAAGCTGAGCCGCGGCCAGGATGGCATCAACGATTACTACGCGAGCCAGGGCTTTGGCTGGGACAGCGGCGACCTGCGCCTGTCGCTCTCCGGCCAGCAGGACGATGGCTTCGACCACGACCAGTTCGGCCGCGACTACCGCGACAGCCGCCGGCTCAACCGCGTCAACCTCAACGCCAGCCACACCCTGGCGCCGAACCAGACCCTGGAATGGCAGCTGGCGGCCAAGGAGGGCAGCAACCAGCGGCCCTATACCTACCAGCCGGTGTTCGGCAACTACCGGGCCGGCGACAATGCCGATGTCAACGCCAAGGACTACGCAGGTTCGGTGCGCTGGAACATCGACCTGAACCCCGAACACAGCCTGTATGTGCAAGGCTCGGCCCAGCACTTCGACCGCCAGCAGGTATGGCGTGCCTGCGACGCGGCAATCGCCTTCAGCCCGGAGTTGACCCGCCTGTGGCAGCTCGACCCGAACTTCGCCGAGAAGGTCGCGCGCAACCTGTTTACCGGCAACCTGCCCAGCACCACCAACCCTGAGCTCGGCTCGCTGATGAGCCAGGTACAGAACCAGTGGGTCAACGGTGGCCGCAACACGATCTGCGGCGACGTCGACCAGAGCACCCGCGAGACCCGCTACGACCTGGAAATCCAGGACACCCTGAGCCTCACCGACAGCCTGCGCCTGGTCACCGGCATGAACTACCGCTACGACAAGGCCGACTCGCAGACCTACTTCAACGGCAGCATCGATGACCAGACCTGGCGCCTGTTCGGCCAGCTCGAATGGCGCATCGACGAACACTGGATCGTCCAGGGCGGGGCGATGCACGAACACTCGCAGCTGTCGGGCAACTCGCTCACGCCACGGGTGGCGGTGAACTACCTGATCACCCCGCGTCATGGCCTGCGCGCGGTGTATTCCGAGGCGATCCGCTCGCCGGACATGTTCGAGAACAACGTCAACTGGAGCTACACGGTCAAGAACCTCACGCCCAACCGCTACGGCCTGCAGAACGGCGAATACTTCGTCAAGACCCGCGGCCCGGGCAACCTCGACCAGGAACGCATGCGCTCGCGTGAACTCGGCTACAACGGCTATTTCACCGACATCGACCTGAGCCTGGACGTGAAACTGTTCTACGACGAGATCACCGGGATGATCAGCGAGCCGTTGAAGAACAACCAGTACATCGCCAGCAACGCCAACAAGGCGCGCTTCAGCGGCAGCGAGGCGCAGTTCGACTGGCGCGCCACCCAGCGCGATCGCCTGCGCCTGACCTACGCCTATGTCGACGCCTGGGCCAGCAACCCCAACGACCGGCGCCTGAGCGCGCGCAACAGCGGTTCGGCCGGCTGGCTGCGCGACTGGGGCGAAGGCTGGTCCAGCGCCCTCTTCTACTACGGTGACGACGCCCTCAATGGTTACCGTTACGAACGGGTCGACCTGCGCCTGGCCAAGCGTTTCAAGGTGCACGGCAGCAACCTGGAGCTGGCCGCGCTGTGGCAGCAGCGCCTGGACGACGAACCGGTCACCCTGGAGCAGAACCGCTACGACAGCCGCCACCGCCTGAGCGTCAGCGCGGAGCTGGAATTCTGATGGTCCGTCTGCTGCGCCTGTTGCTGCTGTGCCTATGGCCCCTGGGATCGCTCTCCGCCAGCGAAATCCTGCTGGTGGGCGCCGAGGACCAGCCCGGCATTCGCAGCTTCGTCACGGCCCTGGAAAACCGTCGCCCCAACGACCAGGTACGGTTCCAGACTGTCGAGCAACTGCCGAGCCCGGGCAAGCTCAAGGCAGACACCCGGCTGATCCTGCTCGACACCCAAGCCCTTGAATGGCGCCTGGGCGAGGCCGCAGGACCGGCAGCGCTGGCGCTGCGGGTCAGTCGGGTCCAGGCCGAGCAGCGCCTGGGCGCCTCGCGCCCCGCCTACCTGACCCTGCTCTGGAGCGACCCGCCCCTGGCCCGGCAACTGCGCCTGACCCGATACCTGTTGCCGCAGGCGCGGCGCATCGGCGTGCTGTACGGCGAACACAGCCGTTTCTTGCTCGACGAGCTGCGCCAGGCCGCCAGTTCATTGGGCCTGGAAATCGTCGCCCAGGACTGGCCCGACCTGCGCGACAGCCGCCCCCTGCAGGACCTGCTGGGCAACAGCGACGTGCTGCTCGGCCTGGACGATCCCGACCTGTACAACTCCAAGTCGGCCAAGAACGTGCTGCTCAGCAGCTATGGCCGGCAGATGGCGCTGATCGGGCCGAACGTCGGCTTCGTCCGTGCCGGCGCCCTGGCCAGCACCTACAGCGACCAGGACGACTGGCTGGCGGTGCTCGGGCAACTGCTCGACCTGCCTCCAGGCCGCTGGCCGCGCAGCCTCTACCCCGCGCACTTCGGTGTCAGCGGCAACCAGCAGGTAGCTCGCGCCCTTGGCCTGGAGGCGATCGACCCGGTCGCCGCCGCCCTGGCCCTCGCCGAAGGAGCCCCCACCCCATGAGCAAGCGCCTGAGCTGGGACATCCATACCCGCACCCAGATCATCAGCCTGGGCCCCGCCCTGTTGCTGACCCTGCTGCTGATCAGCTTCTTCACCTTCGTGCGGATCCAGGACCTGCGCCAGGAACTCAACCACACCGGGCAACTGATCGCCAACCAGTTGGCGCCGGCCTCGGAGTACGGGGTGATCTCGGGCAACAACGAAGTCCTCGAGAGCCTGATGCGCGCCACCCTGAGCATTCCCCACGTGCGTTTCCTCGAGGTGCAGGACAGCCGCAACCATATCCTGGTGTACGTCGAGCAACCCAACGAAAGCCAAAGCCGCGCCCAGCGTGTCGAGGTGTTCCAGGCGCCGATCCGCCTGCAGCAGATCCGCCTGGACAATGACTTCCTGCAGGGCAAGGCGCCAGCGCCGAACATCGGCGACGACTATCTCGGCCGGGTGATCGTCGGCATGTCCGACGACGCCTTCAGCCAGCGCCAGCAGGAGATCGTGATCAAGGCTGCGATCCTCGCCCTGTTCGCCCTGCTGTTCACCTTCCTGCTGGCGCGGCGCCTGGCCACCAGCCTGTCCAAGCCGATCAGCGACATGGGCCACGCGGTCCGGGCGATCCAGCAAGGCGACTTCAACGCGCCTTTGCCGGTGGTCGACGACAGTGAGCTGGGCCACCTGGCCCGGCACATCAACAACCTGGCCAGCGCCCTTGACCAGGCCGCCCACGAACAGCAACAGGCCATGGGCC
This sequence comes from Pseudomonas sp. TE6283, assembly GCF_054060555.1. NCBI lineage: Bacteria > Pseudomonadati > Pseudomonadota > Gammaproteobacteria > Pseudomonadales > Pseudomonadaceae > Pseudomonas > Pseudomonas sp. TE6283. The sequence continues at coordinate 30,411 of NZ_JBSSDH010000016.1, read as the reverse complement.
AGCTGATCCAGGCCCGCGAAGAAGCCGAGCAGGCCAACCGCGCCAAGTCGGACTTCCTGGCGATGATGAGCCACGAGTTGCGCACCCCCATGAACGGCGTGCTGGGCATGCTGCAGTTGCTCGAGACCACCGAGCTGACCGGCGAACAGGCCGACTACACCGCCGTGGCCAGCGAATCCACCGGCCACCTGCTCAAGGTGATCAACGACATCCTCGATTTCTCGCGGATCGAGCGCACCACCCTGGAGCTGGAACATATCGACTTCAACCTCGGCGAGCTGATCACCAGCAGCGTGCAGTCGTTCCAGCACAGCGCCCAGCAGCGCAACCTGGACCTGCGCCTGCAACTGCCGCCGGGCATGAACTCGCTGCAGGTGGTGGGCGATCCGACGCGCATTCGCCAGATCCTGCTGAACCTGGTGGGCAACGCACTGAAGTTCACCGAGCGCGGCGAGGTGGCCATCGAGGCCCGCTGGCAGGTGCTCGATCGCCAGCTGATCTGGCTGACCTGCACCGTGCGCGACACCGGCATCGGCATCGACAGCGACCGCCTGGAGATGATGTTCGTGGCCTTCCAGCAAGCCGACAACACCATCTCCCGGCGCTATGGCGGCACCGGACTGGGCCTGTCGATCGCCCGCACCCTGGCCGAGCGCATGGGCGGCCAGCTGCGCGGCGAGAGCCGCGAGGGGCTGGGCTCGACCTTCACCCTGGAAATGCCACTGGCCCTGGCCAGCACCCCCGCCACCCTGTCCGGCGCCGCGCCCCAGGACAGCGCGACGGGCGAAGGCGGCGGGCGAGTGCTGTTGGTGGAGGACAACCCGGTCAACCAGAGCGTCATCGAGGCGATGCTGCGCAGCCTCGGTTTCGAGGTGAGCCTGGCGATGGACGGCGCCCAGGCCGTCGACCTGGTCGGCCAACAACGCTTTGCCGCCGTGCTGATGGATTGCCGCCTGCCGAATGTCGACGGCTACGAGGCCACCCGGCGCATCCGCCAGCTGCCGGGCAGCGCGGGCCTGCCGATCATCGCCCTGACCGCCAGCGCGTTGCAGGGCGACCGCGAACGCTGCCTGGCCGCCGGAATGAACGATTACCTGAGCAAGCCGTTCAAACGCACCGATCTGCAACGCATCCTGCAACGCTGGTTGCCGGGTCGGACAGCCGCGACTGGCGATAAATGCTAAAGTGCGGCAGTCTTAAGGACTGGACAGGACCGCCGCAGGGCCGGAAAATAACATTTCAGTGCACACCTGTACTTCTTTTGCCAGGTGCGCTGTGACTTTCACCACAACGCAATAGTCTACCTGTAGGCTGCCGCCTCGAATGCCAAGCGCTTCGGGCCGGCCGGGAAGATTCATCCCCTGCCGCAGGGGGTTATTGAGGAGCTCGCATGACCAAACAACACGCCTTTACTCGGGAAGACCTGCTGCGCTGCAGTCGCGGTGAGCTGTTCGGCCCCGGTAATGCGCAACTGCCCGCCCCGAACATGCTGATGGTCGATCGCATCACCCATATCAGCGAGGAAGGCGGCAAGTTCGGCAAAGGTGAATTGGTCGCCGAGCTGGATATCAATCCGGACCTGTGGTTCTTCGCCTGCCACTTCGAAGGCGATCCGGTGATGCCGGGCTGCCTGGGCCTGGACGCCATGTGGCAACTGGTCGGTTTCTTCCTCGGCTGGCAGGGCCTGCCGGGCCGTGGCCGCGCCCTGGGTTCGGGCGAAGTGAAATTCTTTGGCCAGGTCCTGCCGGAAGCCAAGAAAGTCACCTACAACATTCATATCAAGCGCGTCCTGAAGGGCAAGCTGAACATGGCCATCGCCGATGGCTCGGTCAGCGTCGACGGTCGCGAGATCTACACCGCCGAAGGCCTGCGGGTCGGCGTGTTCACCTCCACTGACAATTTCTAAGGGTTATTCGCATGCGCCGCGTCGTGATCACTGGTCTGGGCATCGTATCGTGCCTGGGCAATGACAAAGCTACCGTCACCGAAAACCTGCGCAACAGCCGTCCGGGTATCCGTTACAACCCGGAATACAAGGAAATGGGGCTGCGTAGCCAGGTTTCCGGTTCCATCGACCTCAACCTCGAAGAGCTGATCGACCGCAAGGTCTATCGCTTCGTCGGCCACGCCGCCGCCTATGCCTACCTCGCCATGCAGGACGCGATCAAGGACGCCGGCCTGACCGAAGAGCAGGTTTCCAACCCGCGCACCGGCCTGGTTGCCGGCTCCGGCGGTGCTTCCACCCTGAACCAGATGGAAGCGCTGGACACCCTGCGCGAAAAAGGCGTCAAGCGCGTCGGCCCCTACCGTGTCACCCGCACCATGGGCAGCACCGTGTCGGCGTGCCTGGCCACCCCGTTCAAGATCAAGGGCATCAACTACTCGATCTCGTCGGCCTGCGCCACTTCCGCGCACTGCATCGGCACCGCCCTGGAGCAGATCCAGTGGGGCAAGCAGGACATCGTCTTCGCCGGTGGCGGCGAAGAAGAGCACTGGAGCCAGTCGTTCCTGTTCGACGCCATGGGCGCCCTGTCGACCAAGCGCAACGAAACCCCGGAACTGGCCTCGCGCGCCTACGACGCCGACCGTGACGGCTTCGTCATCGCCGGCGGCGGTGGCATGGTGGTGGTCGAGGAGCTGGAACATGCCCTGGCCCGTGGCGCCAAGATCTATGCCGAGATCGTCGGCTACGGCGCGACTTCCGACGGCTACGACATGGTCGCCCCGAGCGGCGAAGGCGCGATCCGCTGCATGCAGCAGGCGCTGTCCACCGTCGACACCCCGATCGACTACCTGAACACCCACGGCACCTCCACCCCGGTCGGCGACGTCGCCGAGATGAAGGGCGTGCGCGAAGTGTTCGGCGACAAGGCACCGAAGATCAGCTCGACCAAGAGCCTGTCGGGCCACTCGTTGGGCGCCGCGGGCGTGCACGAAGCGATCTACTGCCTGCTGATGATGGAGAACAACTTCATCGCCGGCTCCGCCAACATCGACGAGCTGGACCCGGAAGTCGCCGACTTGCCGATACTGCGCAAGACCGAAGAGAACGCCAAGATCGACACGGTCATGAGCAACAGCTTCGGCTTCGGTGGCACCAACGCCACCCTGGTGCTCAAGCGCTGGGAAGGCAAGTGATCGGCTGATCCGCTGAACGAGAACGCCCGGACCTTGGTCCGGGCGTTTTTGTTTGTGCCCCGCGATGGCCCTTATACCGAAAACCGCTGTACCAGGGAGTTCAGGTCCACCGCCAGCCGCGACAGCGCCTGGCTCGCGGCGGACGTTTCTTCGGCCCCGGCCGAGGACTGGTGCGCCAGGTCGCGGATGGTGGTCAGGTTGCGGTCCACCTCCCGCGCCACCTGGGCCTGCTGCTCCGAGGCACTGGCGATCACCAGGTTGCGCTCGTTGATCTGGCCGATGGCCGCTGCAATCGCTTCCAGCGCCTGGCCGGCGGCATGGGCGCCGTCCAAGGTCGAACGGGCCTGGGCGTCGCTGTGCTGCATGCCCTGCACGGCCCGCTCGGCGCCGCTGCGAATAGCCACGATCATCTGCTCGATCTCCTGGGTCGAGGTCTGCGTGCGGTGGGCCAGCGCCCGCACCTCGTCGGCGACCACGGCGAACCCGCGCCCGGCCTCGCCGGCCCGCGCCGCCTCGATGGCGGCATTGAGCGCCAGCAGGTTGGTCTGCTCGGCGATCGAGCCGATCACATCCAGCACCTTGCTGATGTCGTGCACCTGCTGGGCCAGCTGCCCCACCTCTTCGGCGTTGCCCGCCACGCCATTGGCCAGCGCCTCGATGGCGGTGACCGTGGCCTGCACCTGCTCGCGCCCACGGCGGGCGATCTGGTCGGATTCGCGGGAAGCCTGCGAGGTGGCGACCGCATTGCTCGCCACCTCCTCCACCGCCGCCGTCATCTGGTTGACTGCGGTCGCGGCCTGCTCGATTTCCATGCTCTGCTGCTGCAGGCCGCGGGTGGCGTCCTCGGTGACCGCGCTCAGCTCTTCGGACGCCGAGGCCAGCTGACTGGCCGAATCGGAAATCCGCCCGATGGTCTCGCGCAGACTCTGCTGCATGCTCTTGAGCGCCGCCAGCAGGCGCGCCGGCTCATCGTCGCCCTGCACGGTGATCTGCGGCGTGAGGTCGCCCGTGGCGACCGTCTCGGCCACCTTCAGCGACTGCCCGAGCGGTCGCACGATGCTGCGGGTCAGGGCCAGGGCGAGCACCACGGTGAGGCTCAGGGCGATCACCAGCAGCACGCCGACCCAGACCTTGGCGCCGTTGTACACGGCCTCGGCCAGGTCTGTGGCGGAGTTGGCCTGGTGGTTGTTCAGCTCGATCAGCTCGTTGAGCGTGGAGGTCATCTGGTCGGCCAGCTGGTTCATCTCGCCGTTGACCAGCGCCGCCGCCGCCTGGACATGCCCATCGCTGGCCAACTGCACCACCTGCCCCTGCAAGGTCATGTACTGGCGCTCCAGGACCTGATAGCGGTCGAACAAGGTCCGCTCCTCAGGCAGCACGATCAACCCATCGTAATGGTTCTGGGCCTTGCTCAGGCCGCCCTTGATCTCTTCGATGCGGGCACGGTTCTGCTGCTGGGCCGCCGGGTCGGTGTTGACCAGCAGGCGCAGGGTCAAGGCGCGGATGCGCAGCATGTCCTGGGTCATGCGACCCACCGAGATCACGCTCGGCAGCCAGTTGTTGTCGACCTGCTCGGACTGCTGGCGCATGCTGGTCATCTGCTGCAGCGCGAAGCCGCCCAGCGCCACCACCAGCAGTGCCATGATGCCGAAGCCCAGGCCCGCGCGCGGGGCGATATTCAAGCGTCTCAGGCTCATTTCCAGGATCCCTCCCAAAAGCGTTGTTCCGTCGCTTAATGAAGGTATCGGGCCGCCTGGAAATTGCGTAAGACGAAAAGGCGATATCAAAAAGCTATCTACTACTAAAATGCGCTACTTCGCCGCTTTTGGCAGCAGATTGACAAAATTTGTCCGACTCACCTGCTCCGCCACCGCTGCCGGCAAGGCATCGAGGAAGGGGTCGAAACCGTGCATCTGCTCACCCAGGCTGTCGAACCGCCCCACCAGGTCGGAGCCGAGCACGAAACGCTGCGGGAAGCGCTCGACCAGCGCCACCCAGTCCTGGCGCGGCACACCCTGCGGATCGAGCAGGTAGGGCTTGAGCACGCTCCAGGACAGGTCGACATACAGGTTCGGGTAGTCCTCCAACAGCCGCGTCAGCACCGGCAGGAGAAAATCCATCTGTTCCTGATGTCGATGGATCTCCAGACTGCTGCCGGCGTGGGCCCAGATGAAGCGGGTATGCGGATGGTTGCGCAGTGGCTCTTCGATCTCGGCCAGGTAAAGCGGGTTGCGCTCGCGCTTGGAGGTGATGTTCGAATGCAGTAGCACCGGCAGGTCGCGCTCGGCAGCCAGGTGATAGATGCGGGTCATGGCTTCGTTGTTGGCCCGCGGCGTGTCGCCGCTGGTCAGGGCGGTTAGGTCGTCGTGGCGGGTGAACACTTCGCCAATGCCCTGCCACAACCCCGGATAGAGGTCGAGCATGCGCTCGATATGATTGACGGCGTTCTTGTCCACCGGATTGAAGCCGGTGAGGAACGGGTGGAAGCGACGGCGTTGCTCTGCTGGCAGCTTCTGCAACGCGGCAGCGACATACAGGTCGGTGGCGCTGTACCAGTAGGCGTCGGCGTCGTCGCCGGCGTAATAGCGCGGGCGCTTGGGCTCGTCCTCGTGCCACTTCTTGGCCACCGGGATGCCGGAGATCATCGACTGCTCGACCCCAGCGGCGTCCATGGCCTTGAGCAGCGCCGGCATGCCCTCGGTTTCCTGGAAGAAGTCCACGTAGTGCAGGTGCGCGTCGCTGTAGCGGTAGTCGCGGGCCTGCGCGGAATCAAACAGGCCTGCGCTCAACAGCAGGCAAGCCAGTGTGCGGGCGATCATTGGAGCCTCCTTTTACCATCCCCGCCAGAGTAGACCGGGCAGCGCCCGCGACGGTTCAGCCACGGACGGCGAAACGCTATGCTTGCAGGCATCCCTCAAGGAGTGTCGCCATGAGCAGTCCCCTGGTCATCCGCCCACGTGCCGAATCGGTCGAGGGCCAGCCGATCCTGCGCCCGCTGCCATCGGCGCAGTGCCGCAGCGTCGGCCCCTTCGTGTTCTTCGACCATATGCTGGAAACCGACTACGCGCCGGGCCATGGCATGGACATTCGCCAGCATCCGCATATCGGCCTGTCCACCCTCACCTACCTGTTCGAGGGTGAAATCCAGCACAAGGACAGCCTGGGCTCGGACCAGCGCGTACAGCCGGGCGATGTCAGTTGGATGACCGCCGGCGCCGGCGTGGCGCACGTCGAGCGAACGCCGGCAGAAGCATTTCGCAAAGGCTCGCGCCTGCATGGGCTGCAGGTATGGCTGGCTTCCCCGCAAAGCGCCGAACAAGGGCCGGCAAGCTACAGCCACCACCCGGCGCCCAGCCTGCCGCTCAGCGACAGCCTGGGCGTGCAGATCCGCATGATTGCCGGCAAGGGCTTCTGCCTGGAGTCCCCCGTGCCAGTGCTCTCCCCGACACTTTATGCCCATGTGCGCATGCAGCCGGCCACCACCCTGATCGTGCCGACGGAACACGCACAGCGCGCGCTGTATCTGCTCGAAGGTGAATTGCTGCTGGATGAAGAGGACGTCGAGCCATGCAGCCTGGTCGTGCTGCCTGAGGGCGAAGCGGTGAGCTTGTATGCCGAGGAGGAGTGCCAGCTGGTGCTGATCGGCGGCGCGCCGCTGGATGGACCGCGGCGGATGAACTGGAATTTCGTGGCCAGTGATCCGGCCTTGATCGAGTCGGCGCGGGCGCGCTGGGCGGCTGGGGATTGGCCAGTGGTGCCGGGGGAAAGCGGGCGGATCGAACTACCGCGCTAAACTGGGGCCGCTTTGCGGCCCCTGAGCGTTCAGCCTGCGAACACTTCCTTGAGCAAGTTATGCATCGAGCGGAACGCCCGCTCCGACGTACGCCGGTCATACTGCATCTTGCCCGGCACATTGGCGTTCGGATCGGTGAACGAATGCACCGCGCCGCCATAGCTGAGCAATTGCCAGTCGACCTTGGCCGCGTTCATCTCGGCCTCGAAAGCCGGTAGCTGTTCCTTGGGCACCAGCGGATCGGAAGCGCCATGCAGCACCAGCACCGAACCCTTGATGCGCTTGGCGTCCTCGGGGCTTGGCGTGTCCAGAGTGCCATGGAAGGAAACGGCGGCCTTCAGGTCGGCGCCGGAGCGGGCCAGTTCCAACGCGCAGCAGCCACCGAAGCAGAAGCCGAAGGTGGCCACCTTGCCAGGCTCCAACAAGGCCCTCGACTGCCCCAGCAGCTGCGCCAGCGCCTCCTGCATGCGCTTGCGCAGCTCGGCGCGATCATTTTTCAGCGGCATCATCGCCGCGCCCGCCTCATCGGCATTGGACGGGCGCACCGACTGGCCGTACAGGTCGGCGATCAACACCACATAGCCTTGCTCGGCCACTTCCTTGGCGATACGTTCGGCGCCCTCGCCGATACCCATCCAGTTCGGCGCCATCACCAGGCCCGGCTGGGGCAGCGCGCCCTGGGTGTAGACCAGGCGGCTTTCGTAGGCTTTGCCTGACAGGTGATAGACCAGCGATTCGACGATGACCTTGCTCATTCAGCTCTCCTTGGGCTTCACGGGTCAGCACATGATAGATGCATTCCCAGCGCCCCCCATTCTCACCAGAAAGAAAAAGCCCGCCGAAGCGGGCTTTGTCTGCGTCAGATCAAGCGGACAGCTCGACCAGCAGCTTGTTGAGGCGACGCACATAGGCCGCCGGGTCCTTCAGGCTGTCGCCGGCCGCCAGGGCCGCCTGGTCGAACAGGATGTGCGAAAGCTCGGCAAAGCGGTCTTCGCTCTGCTCGCCATCGAGCTTCTCGATCAGCGGGTGGGTCGGGTTGAACTCGAAGATCGGCTTGGACTCGGGCACCTTCTGCCCGCTGGCTTCGAGGATCTGGCGCATTTGCAGGCCCAGGTCCTGTTCACCGATGGCCAGGATCGCCGGCGAGTCGGTCAGGCGGTGCGAGACTCGCACTTCGGCCACGCTGTCACCCAGCGCGCCCTTGAGGCGCTCGACCAGGCCTTCCTTGTCCTTGGCGACTTCTTCCTGGGCCTTCTTGTCCTCTTCGGAATCCAGCTTGCCCAGGTCCAGGTCGCCACGGGCGACGTCGACGAAGGCCTTGCCGTCGAACTCGCTGAGGTAGCTCATCAGCCACTCGTCGATGCGGTCGGTCAGCAGCAGCACTTCGATGCCTTTCTTGCGGAAGACCTCCAGGTGCGGGCTGTTCTTGACCTGGGCGTAGGATTCGCCGGTCAGGAAGTAGATCTTGTCCTGGCCTTCCTTGGCGCGGGCCAGGTAGTCGGCCAGGGCAACGCTCTGCTCGCCGCTGTCGTCGTGGGTGGAGGCGAAGCGCAGCAGGCCTGCGATCTTCTCCTTGTTGGCGAAGTCCTCGGCCGGGCCTTCCTTCAGCACCTGGCCAAAGTTCTTCCAGAAGCCCTTGTACTGCTCCGGCTCGTTCTTCGCCAGCTTCTCCAGCATGTCCAGCACGCGCTTGGTCAGCGCGGTCTTCATCGAATCGATGATCGGATCCTTCTGCAGGATCTCGCGGGAAACGTTCAGCGACAGGTCGTTGGAGTCGACCACACCCTTGATGAAGCGCAGGTACAGCGGCAGGAACGACTCGGCCTGGTCCATGATGAACACGCGCTGCACGTACAGCTTCAGACCGCGTGGCGCTTCGCGCTGGTACAGGTCGAACGGTGCGCGGGCCGGCACGTACAGCAGCGAGTTGTACTCGAGCTTGCCTTCGACCTTGTTGTGGCTCCAGGCCAGCGGGTTCTCGAAGTCATGGCCGATGTGCTTGTAGAACTCCTGGTACTCCTCGTCCTTGACCTCGGTGCGCGAACGGGTCCACAGGGCGCTGGCGCGGTTGACGGTTTCCCACTCCTGGGCCGGCTGCTCTTCGCCTTCGGCAGCCGCTGGTTGCTCCTTCGGCAGCTCGATCGGCAGGGCGATGTGATCGGAGTACTTCTTGACGATGTTGCGCAGGCGCCAGCCATCGGCGAACTCATCCTCGCCCTTCTTCAGGTGCAGGACGATACGGGTGCCGCGCTGCGGCTTGTCGACGGTGGCGACCTCGAACTCACCCTCGCCCCTGGACGACCAGTGCACGCCTTCGGCGGCCGGCAGACCGGCGCGGCGGCTGAACACGTCGACCTTGTCGGCGACGATGAACGCGGAATAGAAGCCCACGCCGAACTGACCGATCAGGTGCGAGTCCTTCTTCTGGTCACCGGTGAGGTTCTTCATGAAGTCGGCGGTGCCGGACTTGGCGATGGTGCCCAGGTGGGCGATGACGTCTTCGCGGCTCATGCCGATGCCGTTGTCCTCGAGGGTCACGGTATTGGCGTCTTTGTCGAAGCTCAGGCGGATTTTCAGCTCGGCATCGCCTTCGAGCAGCTCAGGCTTGGCCAGGGCCTCGAAACGCAGCTTGTCGGCGGCGTCGGAAGCGTTGGAGATCAGCTCGCGCAGGAAGATCTCCTTGTTCGAATACAGGGAATGGATCATGAGGTGCAGCAGCTGCTTTACCTCGGTCTGGAAGCCCAGGGTTTCTTTTTGAGTCTCCACACTCATGGTCTTCAAACTCCAATCTGTTGGTTGTTGACGCCTGGCGGCCGTCGGGCCTGCTTTTGATGGCGGATGTCCAGCAGATGGGGGCACCCCTGACTATTTCAAGGGCTTTTCCGGTTCGATCTTGAAATGCGCGCGCGCCGTGGCGATCGGCGTGTCGCGATCGCCCTGCCAGGCGGTGATGGCGACGTTGGTCACCCGCCGCCCCTGGCGCCATAGCTGGCACTGGGCGTAGGTGTCGCGAAAATGCCCGGCGCGCAGGTAATCGATGGAGAAATCGATGATCTTCGGGATGCTCGCGCTCTCGCTGAAGATCAACAGGTAGAGTGCCGCGGACAGCTCCATGAAGCCGGCAATCACGCCACCATGGATCGCCGGCAACAACGGGTTGCCGATGTTGTCGGGATTGGCCGGCAGGCGGAACAGCAGGTCGTCGCCGTGGCGCTCGCATTCGATGCCGATCAACCCGGCATATGGGATCAATGCCAGCAGAGGCTGGTAATCGCCGCGAGCATGGGCCCGGTTCAACTGTTGACGGATATCGGCGGGGATCACGCGCGGCCCTCCTTGAGGCTGTTGCCGAAACGAATGCCGCCCTTGACGTCCTGCCCCAGGCGCATGAAGGTGCCGACCACCTGGCAGATCGGCTGCGCGGGGTCGTCCTGGTAGGCGGTGCCGCGGGTGAAAATGACATCGCGGGTCACCCGGTAGCACTGGGCATGGCCGAAAATGTCCTTGCCGGCCTCGGCCGGATGCATGTAGTCGATGCGCAGGTCCAGGGTCGGGCACACCTCGAAACGCGGCAACGCGCAGAGCGTAGCCATGCCGCAGGTGGTGTCCATCAGCGTGGTCAGCACCCCGCCGTGCACCGCGCCGTTCTGCGGGTTGCCGACAATGGCCGGTGACCAGGGAAGCACCAGCGTCATGCCGTCGGCGTCGGCGTGGTGCACGCGCATCTGCAGTACCTGGCAATGTTTCAACGCCGAGAGAAAACGCTCGGCCATCGCCATCAATGGCGTCTCGTTCATTGTCCCTCGCTTCATAAAATAGATAAAAAGTCCATATAGGTCGGGCAGTTATATATCTGTAACCTTTGTGGAACTTCTTCGCAGGCGATGAACTCGAAGGTACACGTAAAGTTATTCCACCCAGGAGAAACACCCCATGCGTAAACCTTTTGCTTTTGCTCTGATGCTGGCCGCTGCCATGGGCCTGGCTGCTTGCGATAAAGCGAGCGAAGACAAAGCCCAGGACGCACAGCAACACGCCGAGCAAGCCCAGGAAAAGATGGGCGAAGCTCAGGATAAGATGAACGAAGCCGCCAAGGAAAACGCCGAAGCCGCCAAAGATCAGGCCGAAGCGCAGCAGAAGGCCGCCGAGGAGGCCGCGCCCTCCACCCCAGCGCCGACCACTGCGCCTGCCGAGCCTGCCAAGCAGTAATCGCGCCATACAAAAAAACCCGACAATGTCGGGTTTTTTTGTATCTACCACTTAACGCTAAAAGGTTTCAGCCAGCAATACCGGAAGCGTCCTTGCCCGGCTCTACCGACACACTTTCCGTCGGTGTGAACACCATCACTTCCAGTACATGGGAATGGAACTCGCGGCGATACAGGATGAATACAACGCCGACGCTCATGACCATGAACAACCAAGGGCTGATGAACCAACTCAGCATGGCCATGCCGAAGTAGTACGAACGCAATCCCAGGTTGAACTGGTTGGCGGCCAGCGACAGCACGCGTGCGGCCCGAGAGGCGAAGGCCTTGCGCTCGAGTTCGTTGACCAGGCGCTCGCCGATCATCGGCGCCGAACCCACCAACACAGCGGCGAAGTTGTATTGGCGCATGCACCAGCTGAAGGTGAAGAAGGCGTAGACGAACACCATCGCCAGGCACAGCAACTTGATTTCCGACATCCCTTGCGAGGCCTGCTGCACCAATGGCAGGTCGGCCAGCAGCGACAGCGCGCGATCCGAAGCTCCGAGCACGGTGAGGATACCGGCGAGGATGATCAAGGTACTGGAGGCGAAGAACGACGCGTTGCGCTCAAGGTTGCCGATCACGCTGGCATCGGCGATTCGGTTGTCGCGCAGCAGCATGCGGCGCATCCAGTCTTCGCGGTACAGGTGCAGCACGCTGGCCAGGCACGCCGTGTCGCGGCCTTTCCAGATGGCGTAGCGGGTGTAGCCGCCCCAGCAGAAGGCGAACCAGCAGGCGGCAAGGAGGTTGCCCAGGTTGTTTTGGATGAAGCTCATGCAGTTATCCCACAAAAGAGAAACAGACCGGCTTTCGACGCCCGGGCTCATTAAAAGACACGCCATCCAGTAAAAATCGCGGGGCAAGCCCGCTCCCACGCCCCAACCCACTGGCAGCGACTGGCGTGGGAGCGGCGGTGCGCCGATACGACTTGCCCCGCGATTGCGTCGGCACAGACAACAAAAAACCCCGCTCCTCAAGGGAAGCGGGGTTTCGATATCCACCGTGGCTGAGCGCCCTTCAGCTTGTGGCCAGCGCCCTGCCCTTGAGGTTTCAATCCATCAGGCCAGCGCCTCGCGCGGCTTGCCCAGCATGCGATCGCAGACCACGGCGGCGGCCAGGGTGACCACCGAAGGCACCAGCCAGGCCATGCCTTCGTTGCTGAACGGCAGGTGAGCCAGGGCGTCAGGCAGTACGTGGGCAAAGCTGCTGCCCTTGATTGCGTCGACAACGCCGAACACCAGCGACACCAGCATGACCGGGGCCAGGATGCGGGTCGGCGAATTCCACAGGTCTTTCACAAAGCTCAGGCCCACGACCACGATGCACGGCGGGTAGATCGCCGTCAGCACGGGAATCGAGAACATGATCAGCTTGGTCAGGCCCAGGTTGGAGATCAGCAGCGAGAAGCCGGCCAGGATTACCACAAGGGCGCGGTACGACAGCGGCAGGATCTGGCTGAAGTACTCGGCGCAGGCGCAGGTCAGGCCAACGGCGGTCACCAGGCAGGCCAGTGCGATCAATACGGCGAGGAAGCCGCTGCCCAACGAACCAAAGGTGTGCTGCACGTAGGCATGCAGGACCATCGCGCCGTTGGTGGCGTCGGCGGCGATGTCATGGCTGCCCGCGCCAAGGCGGAACAGGCTGACGTACACCAGCACCAGGCCGACACCGGCAATCAGGCCGGCGATGATGGCATAACGGGTGATCAGCTTCGGCGACTCGACGCCACGCGAGCGGATGGCGTTGACGATGACGATACCGAAAACCAGGGCGCCCAGGGTGTCCATGGTCAGGTAGCCATCGGAGAACCCTTTGGAGAACGCGGCGGCGGCATAGGCAGGCTGGGCCTCGCCAATGGTGCCGGCCGGCAGGGCGAAGGCCGCGATGCCCAGCACTGCCAGGGCGATGATCTTCAATGGCGCGAGGAAACGGCCCACGGTGTCGAGCAACTTGCCCGGATACATGGACACGGCCAGTACCACGGCGAAGTACACGATGCTGTAGATAAGCAGCGCCGTCGGGCTCTCGCCGGTCAGCGGCGCAACGCCCACTTCGAACGACACGGTCGCGGTACGCGGGGTGGCGAACAGCGGACCGACCGAGAGGTAGCACACGGCCGCCAGCAGGCCGCCGAAGAACTTGCCGATCGGGCTGCTCAGGGCGTCCATGCCGCCACCGACCTTGGCCAGCGCGACCACGGTGATGACCGGCAGGCCCACAGCGGTGACCAGGAAGCCGAGTGCGGCCATCCACACGTTCGGACCGGACTGCAGGCCGACGATGGGCGGGAAGATGATGTTGCCGGCGCCGACGAACAGCGCGAACGTCATAAAGCCAAGCGCCAGGATATCCTGGCCTTTTAACACTTTCATTTAAGGAAATACCACACTGCTGAAATCGGGAGTCGGAGGGGATTTCCCACAGGATGAAGGGAAATGCTGCCCGGCTTGGTGAGCCAGACCCGTTTAGCGTGTCGTTCCCTTTTGGGGTACGGGCACAGAGTGAACGCGTAGCCTACCTGTTTTGCCTGACAAACGCACTGGCACAGTGCTGCTTGTCCGATGTGCGTATGTGTTTGTCGTCTGGTTGAACGTGTTCGGCGACAATTTATTGCGGATTTGAATGGATGTCTGGTTGAAAATCCTGATCAAGGTGATCGAGTTTTCCTAGCCCTCCCACAAACGCGCGATCGCGGATGACTCGAAGAAAAACGACAAAGGCCACCCGAAGGTGGCCTTTGTGCGCGTGGGGGGTACTGCGTGTTACTTACTTCTTGACTTCCCAGCCAGTCAGCTCGGCCAGGGCCTTGCCGATGTCAGCCAGGGAACGCACGGTTTTCACACCGGCGTCCTGCAGGGCGGCGAACTTCTCGTCCGCAGTGCCCTTGCCACCGGAGATGATGGCGCCAGCGTGGCCCATGCGCTTGCCCGCAGGTGCGGTAACACCGGCGATGTAAGAGACAACAGGCTTGGTCACGTTGGCCTTGATGTAGGCCGCGGCTTCTTCTTCAGCGGAACCGCCGATCTCACCGATCATGACGATCGCTTCGGTCTTCGGGTCTTCCTGGAACAGCTTCAGGATGTCGATGAAGTTGGAGCCCGGGATCGGGTCACCGCCGATGCCGACGCAGGTCGACTGGCCGAAGCCGGCGTCGGTGGTCTGCTTCACAGCTTCGTAGGTCAGGGTGCCGGAACGCGAAACGATACCGACCTTGCCTGGCAGGTGGATGTGACCCGGCATGATGCCGATCTTGCACTCGCCCGGAGTGATCACGCCTGGGCAGTTCGGGCCGATCAGGGTCACGCCCAGCTCGTCGCACTTGACCTTGGCGTCCAGCATGTCGAGGGTAGGAATACCCTCGGTGATGCAGACGATCAGCTTGATGCCACCGAAGGCGGCTTCCAGGATCGAGTCCTTGCAGAAAGGAGCCGGTACGTAGATGACCGACGCGTCAGCGCCGGTGGCTTCCACGGCTTCTTTCACGGTGTTGAACACCGGCAGGCCCAGGTGGGTGGTGCCACCCTTGCCCGGGGTGACGCCGCCGACCATCTTGGTGCCGTAGGCGATGGCTTGTTCGGAGTGGAAAGTACCCTGCGAGCCGGTGAAGCCCTGGCAGATGACTTTGGTGTCTTTATTGATCAGGACGCTCATTACTTGCCCTCCGCAGCTTTGACAACTTGTTGAGCAGCGTCGGTCAGGCTGGTTGCCGCAATGATGTTCAAACCGCTTTCTGCCAGTACTTTAGCGCCCAGTTCGGCGTTGTTGCCTTCGAGGCGAACGACAACCGGAACCTTGACGCCGACTTCTTTCACAGCGCCGATGATGCCTTCGGCAATCATGTCGCAGCGAACGATGCCGCCGAAGATGTTGACCAGGACCGCCGCGACATTGCTGTCGGACAGAATGATCTTGAACGCTTCGGTAACGCGCTCCTTGGTAGCGCCGCCGCCCACGTCGAGGAAGTTGGCTGGCTTGCCGCCGTGCAGGTTGACGATGTCCATGGTACCCATGGCCAGGCCGGCACCGTTGACCATGCAGCCGATGTTGCCTTCGAGGGCAACGTAGTTCAGTTCGAACTTGGCGGCGTGGGCTTCACGGGCGTCGTCCTGCGACGGGTCGTGGAAGGTCTTCAGCTTCGGCTGACGGTACATGGCGTTGGCGTCGATGTTGATCTTGGCATCGAGGCAGTGCAGGTCGCCGTCGGCCTTGATCACCAGCGGGTTCACTTCCAGCAGGGCCAGATCGTGATCCTTGAACAGCTTGGCCAGGCCTACGAAGATCTTGGCGAACTGTTGGACTTGCTTGCCTTCCAGACCCAGCTGGAACGCCAGTTCACGACCCTGGAACGGCTGAGCGCCGACCAGCGGATCGATGGTGGCCTTGAGGATCTTCTCAGGAGTCTCGTGGGCGACTTTCTCGATGTCCACGCCACCTTCGGTGGAGGCCATGAACACGATGCGACGGCTCGAACGATCGACTACAGCGCCCAGGTACAGCTCTTTGGCGATGTCAGTGCAGGATTCGACCAGGATCTTGGAAACTGGCTGACCGTTGGCGTCGGTCTGGTAGGTGACCAGGTTCTTGCCCAGCCACTGAGCAGCGAACGCCTTGGCGTCTTCCTTGCTGCGAACCAGCTTGACGCCGCCCGCCTTGCCGCGACCACCGGCGTGGACCTGGGCTTTGACGACCCACTCGTTCCCGCCGATCTTGTCGCAGGCTTCTGCAGCTTGCTCAGGGGTATCGACAGCGAAACCCTTGGAAACTGGCAGGCCGTACTCAGCGAACAGCTGCTTACCCTGATACTCGTGAAGATTCATGCTTTTTACCGTCTTCGTTAGGTACTGCGCTTCGGCGCTGCGCCATGACTGGCGCCGCACCACCTGTGACCGTTGACCCCGGGTTTTCCCGTGTGATCCGGTCCGGCGGACGTTCCGCGGTGAGTCTTGCACGCAAGACCCACGACGGGCAGCCCGCCGTGGTTTCTTATAATTAACGCTTCTTACGGTTGGCGACGTGAATGGCACCGCCATTCACCGCCAGCGCTGCTTCATGCAACGCTTCGGACAGGGTCGGATGGCTGAAGACCATCATGCCCAGGTCCTCGGCACTGGTGCCGAATTCCATTGCGATCGCGCCTTGCTGAACCAGCTCGGCAGCCGATGGGCCGATCACGTGAACGCCCAGTACGCGGTCGGTCTTGGCATCGGCGATGACCTTGACGAAACCACCGGTGTCGTTGGCCGCCATCGCACGGCCGCTGGCCGCGAACGGGAAGGTGCCCACGTTAACCTCAACGCCTTCGGCTTTCAACGCCTGTTCGGTCTTGCCGACCCACGCGATTTCCGGGTGGGTGTAGATGACCGACGGGATCAGGTCGTAGTTCATCTGGGCCTTGTGGCCCTTGATGCGCTCAACGACCATGATGCCCTCTTCCGAGGCCTTGTGCGCCAGCATCATGCCGCGTACCACGTCACCGATGGCGTAGACGCCCGGAACGCTGGTGGCGCAGTGATCGTCGACGAAGATGTAGCCACGCTCGTCGATGGTCACGCCGCTGTCGGCGGCCAGCAGGTCGGTGGTCACCGGACGACGGCCGACCGCCACGATCAGCTTGTCGAAGGTGATCTTCTGCTCGCCTTCGGCGTTGGTGTAGGTGACTTCGACTTCGTTGCCGTTGACTTTCGAGCCGGTGACGCGAGCGCCCAGCTTAATGTCCAGGCCTTGCTTGGTCAGGGTCTTCTGGGCTTCTTTCGACACGGCGGTGTCGGCAGCCATCAGGAAGGTGTCCAGGGCTTCCAGGACGGTGACTTCGGCACCCAGGCGAGCCCATACAGAGCCCAGCTCCAGACCGATCACGCCGGCACCGATGACGCCCAGGCGCTTCGGTACGCTCTGGAATTCCAGGGCGCCGGTGGAATCGACGATGACGTTCTGGTCGACCGGAGCCGGCGGAATGTCGATCGGACGCGAACCGGAGGCCAGGATCACGTTCTCGGCTTCGATGATTTCGGTGGTGCCGTCAGCCTTGGTGACTTCGACTTTCTTGCCGGCCAGCAGCTTGCCGTGGCCCTGGATCGAAGTGACGCCGTTGGCCTTGAACAGGGTGGCGACGCCACCGGTCAGGTTCTTGACGATGCCGGCCTTGCGGCCAACCATCGCGGCCACGTCCATCTTCACTTCGCCAGTGGAGATGCCGTGCACGTTGAAGCTCTCTTTGGCTTCCTTGTACTTCCAGGAGCTGTCCAGCAGGGCCTTGGAAGGAATGCAACCCACGTTCAGGCAGGTACCGCCCAGGGCCAGCTTGCCCTCGGCGTCGGTGTATTTCTCGATGCAGGCGGTGCTGAAGCCGAGCTGTGCGGCCTTGATCGCGGCCACGTAGCCGCCAGGACCTGCACCAATCACTACCACGTCGAATTTCTGGGTCATAAACGATTCCTTTTTAGCTTCAAGCTACGAG
Organism: Pseudomonas sp. TE6283; assembly: GCF_054060555.1. Taxonomy (NCBI): domain Bacteria; kingdom Pseudomonadati; phylum Pseudomonadota; class Gammaproteobacteria; order Pseudomonadales; family Pseudomonadaceae; genus Pseudomonas; species Pseudomonas sp. TE6283. The sequence continues at coordinate 12,773 of NZ_JBSSDH010000016.1, read as the reverse complement.
CGCCAAGCCGCCAGGCACACGCGCTTCGGGAGAAGCACGGCGCCCGCGGCTTGCGCTGCGATTTAGATGTCCAGCAGCAGGCGAGACGGATCTTCCAGCAGGTTCTTGATGGTCACCAGGAAGGTTACCGCTTCCTTGCCGTCGATCAGGCGGTGGTCGTAGGACAGCGCCAGGTACATCATCGGGCGGATCACCACCTGGCCGTTGATGGCCATTGGGCGCTGGATGATGTTGTGCATGCCCAGGATCGCGGCCTGCGGCGGGTTGACGATCGGGGTCGACATCATCGAGCCGAAGGTACCACCGTTGGTGATGGTGAAGGTACCGCCGGTCATCTCTTCGATCGACAGTTTGCCGTCACGGGCTTTCTTGCCGAAGGTGGCGATGCCGTTCTCGATTTCAGCCAGGCTCATCGATTCGGCGTTGCGCAGTACCGGTACCACCAGGCCACGGTCGCTGGAAACAGCGACGCCGACGTCGGCATAACCGTGGTAGACGATGTCGTTGCCGTCGATCGAGGCGTTGACTGCCGGGAAGCGCTTCAGCGCCTCGGTGGCGGCCTTGACGAAGAACGACATGAAGCCCAGGCGCACGCCGTTGTGGGTCTTCTCGAACAGGTCCTTGTACTTCGAACGCAGGGCCATGACTTCGGTCATGTCGACTTCGTTGAAGGTGGTCAGCATGGCCATGCTCGACTGGGCTTCGACCAGACGCTCGGCGATCTTGGCGCGCAGACGGGTCATCGGCACACGCTTCTCGGTGCGGTCGCCAGCGGCGACGACGACCGGGGCAGCGGCAGCAGCGGCCGGCTTGGCAGCCGGTGCGGCGGCAGGGGCCGACTTCTTGTTGGCGACGGCGGCGACGACGTCTTCCTTGGTGATGCGACCGCCCTTGCCGGTGCCGGCAACGGTAGCCAGGTCGATGCCGTTCTCCTCAGCCAGCTTGCGCGCGGCTGGCGCGGCGACCGGGTCGTCTTCGCCAGCGTCGGCGGCAGCGGCGGCCGGTGCGGCGGCAGGGGCAGCAGCAGCGGCCGGAGCAGCGGCGCCAGCGCCACCTTCGACGATCGAGCCCAGCACTTCGTCGGACAGGACGGTGTCGCCCTCGCCCTTGACGATGGCGCCCAGCACGCCGTCGGCGGTGGCCAGGACTTCCAGGACGACCTTGTCGGTCTCAATGTCGACGATCAGCTCGTCACGCTTGACGGCGTCGCCCGGCTGCTTGTGCCAGGTGGCAACGGTGCCATCGGCAACCGATTCCGGGAAGGTTGGGGCTTTGATCTCGATAGCCATTATCTGTGTTTCCTTAAATTCGGTTTCAGGTGCGCGAAGGCGTTAGACAGTGAAGGCGTCTTGCAGCAGTTTTTCCTGCTGTTCGGCGTGCTTCGATGCGTAACCACAAGCTGGCGCGGCGGAAGCGTCGCGACCGGCGTATTCCAGGACCAGCGCCTTGTTGTGGCGGCCCAGGATACGGCGCATGTGGTGCTGGCTGCTGTACCAGGCGCCCTGGTTCATCGGCTCTTCCTGACACCACACTGCGTGCTTGAGGTTGGTGTAAGGCGCGAGAATCTCGACCAGGTCGTCCTCAGGGAACGGGTACAGCTGCTCGATACGCACGATGGCGATGTCTTCGCGGCCTTCGGCACGGCGTTTTTCCAGCAGGTCGTAGTAGACCTTGCCACCGCACAGGACCAGGCGCTCGACCTTGGCAGGATCCAGGGTGTCGATTTCCGGGATCACGGTCTGGAACGAGCCATCGGCCAGGTCTTCCAGGGTCGAGATGGCCAGCTTGTGACGCAGCAGCGACTTGGGCGTCAGCACGATCAGCGGCTTGCGCAGCGGTCGGATGACCTGGCGACGCAGCAGGTGGTAGATCTGTGCCGGGGTGGTCGGTACGCAGACCTGGATGTTGTGCTCGGCGCACAGCTGCAGGTAACGCTCCAGACGCGCGGAGGAATGCTCCGGACCCTGGCCTTCATAGCCGTGCGGCAGCAGCATGGTCAGACCGCACAGGCGGCCCCACTTGTGCTCGCCGCTGGTGATGAACTGGTCGATCACCACTTGCGCACCGTTGGCGAAGTCGCCGAACTGCGCTTCCCAGATCACCAGCGCGTTCGGCGTGGTGGTCGAGTAGCCGTATTCGAAGGCCAGCACGGCTTCTTCCGAGAGGAAGGAGTCGTACAGCTCGAAGCGCGGCTGGCCCGGGAACAGGTTCTTCAGCGGCACGTAGGTGCTGGCGTCCTTCTGGTTGTGCAGCACCGCGTGACGGTGCGAGAAGGTGCCACGGCCGATGTCCTGGCCGGTCATGCGGATAGGGTGACCTTCGAACTGCAGGGTGGCGTAGGCCATGGTCTCTGCATAACCCCAGTTGATCGGCAAGCCACCGGCCTGCATCTTCTGGCGATCTTCGTAGATCTTCGCGACCTGGCGCTGAACGACGAAACCTTCAGGCAGCTCGAGCAGCTTGGCCGACAGCTCCTGCAGGGTCTTGAGGTCGAAGCGGGTGTCGTGACGCGCGGTCCAGGCATGGCCCAGGTACGGACGCCAGTCGACGAACAGTTCGCGGTTCGGCTCCTTGACCAGGCTCTTGACCACGTGCAGGCCGTTGTCCAGGGCGTTGCGGTACTCGTCGACCTTGGCCTGGGCGCGCTCGGCATCGATGCGACCGGCGCTGATCAGTTGCTCGGCGTACAGCTCACGGGTGGTGCGCTGCTTGCTGATCTGCTGGTACATCAAAGGCTGGGTGCCATTCGGCTCGTCGGCCTCGTTGTGGCCGCGACGACGGTAGCAGACCAGGTCGATGACCACGTCACGCTTGAACTGCATGCGGTAGTCGATGGCCAGTTGGGTGACGAACATCACCGCTTCCGGATCGTCGCCGTTCACGTGCAGGATCGGCGCCTGGATCATCTTGGCAACGTCGGTGGCGTACTCGGTGGAGCGCGCGTCCAGCGGGTTGCTGATGGTGAAACCGACCTGGTTGTTGATCACGATGTGCACGGTACCGCCGGTCTTGAAACCGCGGGTCTGCGACATCTGGAAGGTTTCCATGACCACACCCTGGCCGGCGAACGCTGCGTCACCGTGGATGGAGATCGGCAGAACCTTGTCGCCAACGGTGTCGTTGCGGCGATCCTGGCGGGCGCGAACCGAACCTTCCACCACTGGCGAGACGATTTCCAGGTGGGAGGGGTTGAACGCCATGGCCAGGTGGACTTCGCCACCGGGGGTCATCACGTTGGAGGAGAAGCCCTGGTGATACTTCACGTCACCGGAGCCCAGCTCGTTCATCTTCTTGCCTTCGAACTCGTCGAACAGCTCGCGCGGGTTCTTGCCGAAGGTGTTGACGAGCACGTTCAGGCGGCCACGGTGGGCCATGCCGATCACGACTTCCTTGGTGCCGTAGGAACCGGAGCGCTGGATCATTTCGTCCAGCATCGGGATCAGGCTTTCGCCACCTTCGAGGCCGAAGCGCTTGGTGCCCGGGTACTTGGTGCCCAGGTACTTCTCCAGGCCCTCACCGGCCGTGACGCGCTCGAGCAGGTGAGCCTGCACGTCAGCAGAGAATTCCGGGCGGCCACGCACGCTTTCCAGGCGCTGCTGGAACCAGCTGCGCTGCTCGGAATCGACGATGTGGGTGAACTCGGCGCCAATGGTGCGACAATATGTCTTCTGCAGCGCTTCGAAAATTTCGCGTAGGCTCGCTTCCTCTTTGCCGATGAACAGGTCGCCGGCACGGAAGGTCGTATCAAGATCGGCATTGGTCAAGCCGTAGTGATTGATCGACAGGTCTACGGGCGCAGGACGCTGCCACAACCCCAACGGGTCGAGCTTGGCAGCCTGATGGCCGCGCATACGATAGGCCTGGATCAGTCGCAGTACTTCAACCTGCTTCTTCTCGTGTTCACTGCTCACGCTTCCGGCGGATACCGGTTGGGCGCGGCGCTGGTTCTTTGCCAGCAGTACGAAATGGTCGCGGATCGTCGAGTGCGATACATCGGTAGCGGTGCTGCCGTCGGCGGGCAACTTCTGGAAGTAAGTGCGCCACTCTTCTGGCACAGCGTTAGGGTCGTGCAGGTAGAGCTCATAAAGCTCTTCCACATATGCAGCGTTACCACCTGAAAGGTGGGCGCTTTCCCACATGCGCTGCATCACGCTTTCTTGCATGCTTGGTCACCCTCGGTTAGGGGACTGATCGGCGAGAGCCACAGCAAACCTGGAAAAGTCCGAACACAGCGACTGAACCACGCCACCTGGATCTTGCTGATTTTCCGGGTACCAGCCCGGAAGCCCCTGCTGGTCTCATATCTTCATAGGTAATGAGCGCGGGCTTTGTGGGCCCTTGCTCGGGTTTTACCTCGGTGCGGGCTCACCACCCGCACCTCGGCTTACTGCAGGTACAACGCTTTGAATCAGGTACCGCTTTGCAGCAGCATGTTACGTACGTGACCGATCGCCTTGGTCGGATTCAGACCTTTCGGGCAAACGTTCACGCAGTTCATGATCCCGCGGCAGCGGAACACGCTGAACGGGTCATCCAAAGACGCCAGGCGCTCCTGAGTCTTGGTGTCGCGGCTGTCGGCCAGGAAACGGTAGGCCTGCAGCAGTGCGGCGGGGCCCAGGAACTTGTCCGGGTTCCACCAGAACGACGGGCAGGAGGTCGAGCAGCAGGCGCACAGGATGCACTCGTACAGACCGTCCAGCTTGTCGCGATCTTCCGGCGACTGCAGGCGCTCGATGGCCGGGGCCGGGGTGTCGTTCTGCAGGAACGGCTTCACCTTCTCGTACTGCTTGTAGAAGATGCTCATATCGACGACCAGGTCACGGATAACCGGCAGGCCTGGCAGCGGACGCAGGACCAACTTGTTACCTTTTACGACAGCAGACAGCGGCGTGATGCACGCCAGGCCGTTCTTGCCGTTGATGTTCATGCCGTCGGAACCGCACACGCCTTCACGGCAGGAGCGACGGTACGAGAAGCCCTCGTCCTGCTCCTTGATCAGCGCCAGCACGTCCAGGACCATCAGATCCTTGCCACCGGTGTCGACCTGGAAGGTCTGCATCTTCGGCGCCGAATCGGTGTCCGGGTTGTAACGATAAACTTCGACTTGCAACATAGCGGCCACCCTTAGTAAGTCCGGACTTTCGGTTCGAAGGCAGGAACTGTCTTCGGCGCAAAGTTGACGCCACGCTTGGCGACGCGCTTCTCACCCGGGTAGTACAGGGTGTGGCACAGCCAGTTCTCGTCGTCACGGTCTTCGAAGTCTTCACGGGCGTGCGCGCCGCGGGACTCTTTACGGGCTTCAGCGGCAATGGCGGTCGCCTCGGCGACTTCCAGCAGGTTCTGCAGCTCCAGCGCTTCGATACGCGCGGTGTTGAAGGCCTGGGACTTGTCGTTGATCTTGACGTTGGCGATGCGGTCACGCAGGCCAGCCAGCTGCTCGATACCCTTCTGCATGTATTCGCCGGTACGGAACACACCGAAGTAGTTCTGCATGCAGCTTTGCAGCTCGCGCTTGAGGCTGGCGACGTCTTCGCCGGTGGTGCGCTCGTTGAGCTTGCTCAGGCGGTTCAGGGCAACGTCGATGTCGGTGTCGCTGGCATCGCGGTACTCGACGCCGTCGCTCAGCGCCTTTTCCAGGTGCAGGCCGGCGGCGCGACCGAAGACCACCAGGTCGAGCAGCGAGTTGCCGCCCAGGCGGTTGGCGCCGTGGACCGATACGCACGCCACTTCACCTACGGCGAACAGGCCCGGAATGATGTGGTCGTTGCCTTCAGCGTCCATGGTGATGGCCTGGCCATGAATGTTGGTGGCAACGCCGCCCATCATGTAGTGGCAGGTCGGGATGACCGGCACCGGCGCGACCACCGGGTCGACGTGGGCGAAGGTCTTGGACAGTTCGCAGATGCCTGGCAGGCGGCTGTGCAGCACTTCCTCGCCCAGGTGGTCCAGCTTCAGCAGTACGTGGTCCTTGTTCGGGCCCACGCCGTTGCCGGCGATGATCTCTTTGACCATGGAACGGGCGACCACGTCGCGGCCAGCCAGGTCCTTCGCGTTCGGCGCGTAACGCTCCATGAAGCGCTCACCGTGGGCGTTGATCAGGTAGCCACCCTCACCGCGGCAACCTTCAGTGACCAGTACACCGGCGCCGGCGATGCCGGTCGGGTGGAACTGCCACATCTCGATGTCCTGCACCGGCACGCCGGCACGCAGGGCCATGCCGACACCGTCACCGGTGTTGATCAGGGCATTGGTGGTGGAGGCGTAGATACGACCTGCACCGCCAGTGGCCAATACGGTGGCCTTGGACTTGATGTACAGGGTTTCGCCGGTTTCGATGCAGATCGCGATCACACCGACGAAAGCGCCGTCCTGGTTCTTCACCAGGTCGACGGCGTAGTACTCGTTGAGGAAGGTGGTGCCTGCTTTCAGGTTGCCCTGGTACAGGGTGTGCAGCAGCGCGTGACCGGTACGGTCGGAAGCGGCGCAGGTACGGGCGGCCTGGCCACCTTTACCGAAGTCCTTGGACTGGCCACCGAACGGACGCTGGTAGATGCGGCCGGTCTCGGTACGCGAGAACGGCAGGCCCATGTGGTCCAGCTCGAAGACCGCGGCCGGGCCTTCCTGACACATGTATTCGATCGCGTCCTGGTCACCGATGTAGTCGGAGCCCTTGACGGTGTCGTACATGTGCCAGCGCCAGTCGTCGTTCGGGTCGGCCGAAGCGATGGCGCAGGTGATGCCGCCCTGGGCGGAAACGGTGTGCGAACGGGTCGGGAACACCTTGGTGACTACGGCAGTCTTGTGGCCGCCTTGAGCCAGCTGCAGCGCTGCGCGCATGCCAGCGCCGCCGCCACCGATGATGATGGCGTCGAAGGAAATCGTAGGAATGTTAGCCATGAATCAGATACCCCAGAGAATCTGCACACCCCAGACGAAGTAAGCGAACATCGCTACGCCGCATACCGCCTGGAACAGGAAACGAATCGCAGTCGCCGACTTGCCGAAGGACATCGGCGTCAGGTAGTCGGTGGCAATGGTCCACATGCCGACCCAGGCGTGAGCGCCCAGGGCAACGAGGGCCAGCAGACTGAAGATGCGCATCGCGTTGTTGGAGAACAGGGCGTGCCACTGGGCGTAGTCGATGCCCGGGTGGGCAGCGAGGTAGCCGATCAGGAAGATGAAGTAAGCCGCGAGAACGACCGCCGAGACGCGCTGCGCCATCCAGTCGTAGAGGCCCGAACGCGACAGGTTCGTGACGTTAGTTACCATACCCAAACTCCTGCCAGAACGATCAGCACCACGGAGATGACGATCACGATTTTCGAGCCCAGCTTGCCGCCTTCCAGCGTCTCGCCGATGCCCATGTCCATGATCAGGTGGCGCACACCTGCCACGAGGTGATACAGCAGGCCGGACAGCAGGCCCCAGGTCACCAGTTTGGCCAGCGGACTGGTCAGACACGCCTTCACCTCGGCAAAGCCTTCCTCGCCACCCAGCGACTTGCTCAATGCGTACAGCATGATGGCAAGGCCGAGGAACAGGATGACGCCGGAGATACGGTGAAGAATGGACGTGTACGCGGTGATCGGGAGTTTGATGGTCCTTAGGTCTAGGTTTACAGGTCGTTGGCTTTTCACGGCTTTTTTCACACTGAAGAGCCCCTAGCTAACAGGGCAAAGTTGTTGGTAAGTGTACTGGTCAGGTACCCACCACCCAGGAGAGCGACGACACCCAGCAGGGCGGGCTTGAAAGCCCCTGGGAGTCGGCTGCCGAGTATAGACAGTTAGGCTGCTTATGACAACGTGAGGGGCTCGCCCAAATAGCGCATTGCCTTTAGTGAACAAAAGGCGTAAACGGGCGAGAATTTCGTGAAAAACCAGGCCTCAGAGGGCGTTTCAACCAGCCTTTAGGCAAATTGACATTCGAATTTATCCCTCTATAGTGGTGCGGGCCCTGCGTGGGGGGTCTGTCTGATGATTTCAAGCATTAATAGGAGGCCACATGGCTGACAAAAAAGCGCAGTTGATCATCGAGGGCGCTGCCCCCGTCGAGCTGCCCATTTTAACCGGCACCGTTGGTCCCGATGTTATCGACGTCCGCGGGTTGGGGGCATCCGGCCACTTCACCTTCGACCCCGGCTTCATGGCGACCGCCTCGTGCGAGTCGAAGATTACCTATATCGACGGCGACAAGGGTGTCCTGCTGCACCGCGGCTACCCGATCGAACAGCTCGCCGAACAATCGGACTACCTCGAGACCTGCTACCTGCTGCTCAACGGCGAACTGCCGAATGCCGAGCAGAAGGCCCAGTTCGTCAGCACCGTGAAGAACCACACCATGGTTCACGAGCAACTGAAGTCGTTCTTCAACGGCTTCCGTCGCGATGCCCACCCGATGGCGGTGATGTGCGGCGTGGTCGGCGCCCTGTCGGCGTTCTATCACGACTCGCTGGACATCAATAACCCGCAGCACCGCGAAATCTCCGCGGTTCGCCTGGTCGCCAAGATGCCGACCCTGGCCGCGATGGTCTACAAGTACTCCATGGGCCAGCCCATGATGTACCCGCGCAACGACCTGTCGTACGCGGAGAACTTCCTGCACATGATGTTCAACACCCCGTGCGAGATCAAACCGATCAGCCCGGTGCTGGCCAAGGCGATGGACCGGATCTTCATCCTCCACGCCGACCACGAGCAGAACGCCTCCACCTCCACCGTGCGCCTGGCGGGCTCCTCGGGCGCCAACCCGTTCGCCTGTATCGCCGCCGGCATTGCCGCACTGTGGGGCCCGGCCCACGGTGGCGCGAACGAAGCCGTACTGACCATGCTCGATGAAATCGGCGATGTTTCGAACATCGACAAGTTCATCGCCAAGGCCAAGGACAAGAACGATCCGTTCAAGCTCATGGGCTTCGGTCACCGCGTGTACAAGAACCGCGACCCGCGCGCCACCGTGATGAAGAAGACCTGCGACGAAGTCCTGGGCGAGCTGGGCATCAAGAACGATCCGCAGCTGGAACTGGCCATGCGCCTGGAAGAGATCGCCCTGACCGATCCTTACTTCATCGAGCGCTCGCTGTACCCGAACGTCGACTTCTACTCGGGCATCATCCTCAAGGCCATCGGCATCCCAACCAGCATGTTCACCGTGATCTTCGCCCTGGCACGTACCGTGGGCTGGATCTCGCACTGGAAGGAAATGCTCTCCGGCCCGTACAAGATTGGCCGCCCTCGCCAGCTTTACACCGGCTACGAGCAGCGCGACATCGTTGAGCTGAAGGACCGCAAGTAAGCCTGCCGGCTGAACGCAAAAGGCTGCCCTCGGGCAGCCTTTTTTGTTGCTTACACGATTTTCCTCACGGCAGGAGCGGCCTTTAGTTCTTCTCGGCGCGCTCCTTCAACCCCTTGAGGGTATTGAACGGCGCATCGACCACGAACTTGTTGGCCAGCCACGACGGCACGCTGCCACCCGGCTCGGTGTGCACCTGGTAGGTCACCTCGGTGCTGTCACCCTTGGGCACCAGCTTCCAGAAGCCTTCCACCTGGGCGACACGCACGAAGCCCTTTTCCTCCGGCAGATACTTCGGTTCCTCCTGGAGCTTGCGGGTCAGACTGCCATCGGCGTCCTGGACCGTGGTCACATGCAGGATCGAATCCCGTGGCGTCACCGGCCAGGGCGTGTTGAACTGGGTGTAGGTCCAGCTCTGGTCACCCTCGCTCTTGAGCAGCTTCTGCGACTTGCACTCGTGAATCCAGGCGCAGGCCCCCACCACATCCTCCTGCAGCGCCTTGACCTTGGCCAGCGGCGCCTTGATCACGGTCACGCCGCGATAGGCCTTGTATTTCGAGCCGGCCACCTCGCTGAGGGAAACCTTGATCCCCTCCTCGTCCTTGGCCACCTGCCAGTTCTCAGCCCAGGCCGTCGGTGCCAGCAGGACGCCCATGCCACACAGCAGTGCAATACCTTTGATCGATCTCATCATCTTGTTCCTTGTTGTCGAGGATCCAACCTGTCACGCCGCCGTCATCTGCTCCAGCCACCCAATGATGCGAATGGCTTCGTCACGGTCTTTGCCACAGATGTCCGCTTCCGCCTTGAAGCCGCCACACACCTGCGGCCGCTCGGGCTTGCCGAACAGCGCACAGAGGTTTTCGACATTCAGATGCAGGCAGCGTTCGCCGGCCGGCTTGCCCTGCGGCATGCCAGGGATCGGCGAACTGATGGACGGGGCGATGCAGCAGGCACCACAACCCTCGCGGCATTTCATGACAACAGGACTCCCAGGAGCAAAACGGGACGAACGTCCCTGGATACTAACCGCTCAAACATATGTTTGAAATTGCCGGGCGGATGAAATCCCCCGTGACCCGGCAGTCAGTTGCGGAATTCGAATTCGATGGCCGCGCCTTCCACATCCCGCCGACTGTCGTTGCGCAACTGCAACTGCATTTCGTTGCTGATCAGCCGGCCGTTGAGCTGGAACGGGCTGCTGTCGGATTCGGGCTTGGTGGGGAACATCGAGGGCAGCAGCGGCTTGCGCACCACCGGTCCGCCACCGAGATCCGGCTCGAGATGCTTGACCATGTCCTTGGGCAGGCTCAGGTCGACCTTCGGTTGAGGCAGCGGCTTGGCGACGGCCTTGCTGACAGGCCTGGCCTTCGGCTTGGGTTTGACCTTGGCTACCGGCTTGGCGGGGACCTTGGTGGACGCTTTGTTCGCCGGCTTGTGCACACCCTGCGCCTTGGCTGCCGGTTCGACAGCCTGCACCGCACCGGCCGACAGCCAGGGCAAGGTGAAACACAGGGCGATGACGAGAGGGCGAAGCAGGTTCATGGGCATCGGGAGCGCAAGCTGTAAAACGCGTATGCTCCCTGTTCCCGACACGTCTGACAAGCCTACAACAGCACGCCGTTCGGATCTCGGCACAATTGCTGGGCCAGCAGGCCCAGCGTCATCACCGCACGCTCGGCCTCGCGATTCCAGGGAATGCCGCAATTGAGGCGGATACAGTGGTTGAACTGCTCGGTATTGCTGAAGATCAGCCCGGGGGCGATGCTAATGCCTTGCTCCAGCGCCCGCACATGCAATTCCTGGGTATTGACCCGCCCCGGCAGACTGACCCAGAGAATGAAGCCACCGGTGGGTCGGGTCATCTGCGTGCCTTCCGGGAAGTGCTGCTGTACCGCCAGCTGGTAAGCGCTGAGGTTCTTGCGATATTCCTGTCGGATGAAGCGCAAATGCCGATCGTAGCCACCATTCTCCAGGTAGGCGGCCACCGCCATCTGCGTGACGCTGCACGCCGAGTGGGTGGTGAAGGTCTGCAGGCGCTGGATCTCGTCCTGGTAGCGCCCAGCGATCATCCAGCCGACCCTTACCCCCGGCGACAGGGTCTTGGAGAAGCTCGAGCAGTAGATCACCCGATCCAACCGATCGAACGCCTTGAGCGCCTTGGTACGCCCCTGCTCGAACATCAGCTCGCCGTAGATATCGTCCTCCACGATCTGGATGTCGAAATCCGAGGCCAGGCGCAGCAATTGCTTCTGCCGCTCTTCGGGAATGGTGCCACCCAGCGGATTGCTCAGCCGTGCCGTCAGCACCAGGGCCTTGATCGACCACTGATTGGCGGCCAACTGCAGCGCCTCCAGGCTAATGCCGGTGGACGGATCGCTGGGGATCTCGATGACCTTGAGCCCGAGCAGGTCGGCCAGCTGCAACAGCCCATAGTAAGTGGGCGACTCGGCCGCGATCAGGTCGCCCGGCCGGGTCAGGACCCGCAGCGCCATCTGCAGGGCATCGACACAACCATGGGTCACCACCACTTCACGGGGATCGACCAGCACACCGGCATCGCGCATGCGGATGGCGATCTGCCGACGCAACGGCTCGAAGCCGGGGCTGAACATGTAGCTGAAGGCTCGCGGGCTATGGAAGCGCGTCACCTTGGCCAGTTGCTGGTGCAGGGCGCGCACGGGCAGATAGTCGACATGGGGTACCGCCGCGCCGAAGGGAAAGACGCCATCGCGCCGCGCCTCGACCAACACCTGCTGGATGATGCTGGCCCGGGTGACCAGGCCGGGGCGTTCGACCCGGGCAATATCCGGGGTCTGCGCCGTCAGCGCAGGGGTCTGGTGGACATAGTAGCCCGACTGCGGCCGGGCGCGGATCAGGCCCTGGTCCTCGAGATTGGCATAGGCCTGCAGCACGGTGGCGTGGCTGACATTGAGCTGGGCGCTCATCTTGCGTACCGACGGCACCCGCTCACCCGGCTGGTAGACACCCCGACGGATGTCATCGGCCAGTTGCTGGGCAATACGCTGGTACAGCAGCAGGTTGGTCATGGCGTGTTCTCGAAGCGCGGACGGGATCGTTGTTCTTGTGCGACTCACTGCCGAGGCAGAATACCGTAACAGTTGCGAAGTGTACTGGGACAGATCGCAGGATAGTCAACAATACAGTTGCGTGACAGAGAAACGCTCGATGTTTGAGTCGGCGCGCCGACGAACGCACAGAATGGCGATGTCGTTCTTAGTCGCCTGTTGCCGTTGCCGTTGCCGTTGCCGTTGCCGTTGCCGTTGCCGTTGCCGTTGCCGATCAGGAGTCTAGCCTCGTACCTCGCTAGCGACAGCTGCGTCAGCCCAGGCGCCGCCCGTAACTTCGCGACTTCAGGAGGCCGAACGCAGGTCTTGCGGAGGGAGGTGACGGGCATGGATGCCCGTCAAGCGCTGGGGCCCAGGATGGGCCCTGCAGCGCGGTCCTCCCGGGAGCAAGGCCGG
>NZ_JBSSDH010000015.1:0-137051 GCF_054060555.1 Pseudomonas sp. TE6283 | reverse complement strand
ACGCCCCATCCTGGGGCGCAGCGCTTGACGGGCATCCATGCCCGTCACCTCCCTCCGCAAGAACTCCGCTCGGCCTCCTGAAGTCGCAATTGGCGTTGCCTGAACTATCGCGCGCTTAGAAGCAAGATCAAGATCAAGATCAAGATCAAGATCAAGATCAACAGACATGAACCAACTATTGGACCACTGGCAGTGTAGCTAAGTTATAGGCTCTCGGCGACTAGCCGTCTCCCACAGGGATAACTGAACCCCTCAAAGCGCAGCGCTAATTTACTGTTGATCGTTGTAATGAAACTTCGGCATCTCCCAATGAAACCGAATCGCCAACAACCGCACCAGAAAACCACCAAACAATGTCAGCAACATGGCCTGCTCCGCCGGCACCTTGAAGTAAACACACCCCAGGTAGAACCAAGCCGCCGCGAACGACACACTGGCATAGAGCTCACGCCGAAACACCAGAGGAATATCGTTGCAGAAGATATCCCGCAGGATGCCGCCAAACACCCCGGTAATCACCCCGCTGATCGAAGCAACCAGGAACCCCTGCCCCATCTCCAGCGCGGTCATGCAGCCGATCAGGGTAAACGCCACCAACCCCAGCGCGTCGAGCACCAGGAACAGCGACCGCAGGTGACGCATCAAGGGCGCGATGAAAATCGTCAGCAGCGCCGCGAAGCTGGTCAGCACCAGGTACTCCGGGTGCTTCACCCAGGTCAGCGGGTAGTGCCCAAGCAGCACGTCACGCACCGAGCCACCACCGAGCGCGGTGACGCAGGCGATCAGCACCACGCCGAACCAGTCCATGCCGCGGCGGCCGGCGGACAGGGCGCCGGTCATGGCTTCGGCGGTGATCGCGATGAGGTAGAGCATCAGCAACATGGTGCAGGTCCGTGCGGGAAAGGCGCGCAGTCTACCCAGTCGCGCGGGGCACCAAAAGGGGGCACGCCGACGATCGTCGGCGCACGACAAGGTCAGACCTTGATGAAATGCTCGCGATAGTGACGCAGCTCGCCAATCGACTCGCGAATATCGTCCAGCGCCAAATGGGTGCTGCCCTTCTTGAAGCTGTCACGCACTTCCGGCGCCCAGCGCGCGGCCAGCTCCTTGAGCGTGGACACATCGAGGTTGCGGTAGTGGAAGTAGTTTTCCAGCTCGCGCATGTGGCGATACAGGAAACGACGGTCCTGGCAGATGCTGTTGCCACAGATCGGCGACTTGCCCTTCGGCACCCACTGCTCGAGGAAAGCGATGGTCTGCGCCTCGGCCTCGGCCATGCTCACCTTGCTCTCGCGCACGCGCTGGGTCAGGCCCGAGGCGCCGTGGGTGCGGGTGTTCCACTCGTCCATGCGCGCCAACACTTCGTCGCTGTGGTGAATGGCGATCACCGGGCCTTCGGCCAGGGTGTTCAGCTCGCTGTCGGTGACGATGGTGGCCATCTCGATGATGACGTCGTTGTCCGGGTCCAGGCCGGTCATCTCCAGATCGATCCAGATCAGGTTCTGTGGGTTCTGCATGAAAAGGCTCCTCGAATAGCCCGTCATATTAGCCTAGCGGGGCGGCTCGTGGGCGCGCCGTGCTAAACTGCCCGCCGTTTTCTTTCTGCCCCGCCGACACGGAACCCTCATGGCCAAACGCCAGCTCAATCGCCGCCAGAACTGGCGCATCGAAAAGATCCAGGGCGAGCGCGCCGCCCGCGCCGCCAAACGCGAGCAGCACGTGCTGCAGGAGCTGGAGGGTGGCGATCTAGGGCCGGAACAACTGGGCCTGGTGATCGCCCACTTCGGTGTGCAGGTCGAGGTCGAGGCCCAGGACGGCGAGGCCGCCGGCCAGGTCTTCCGCTGCCACCTGCGGGCCAATCTGCCGGCGCTGGTGACCGGCGACCGTGTGGTCTGGCGCGCGGGCAACCAGGGCATCGGCGTGATCGTCGCGCAGATGCCACGCAGCACCGAGCTGTGCCGGCCGAACAATCACGGCCAGCTCAAGCCGGTGGCAGCCAACGTCGACCTGATCGTCATTGTCTTCGCCCCTGCGCCCGAACCGCACCCCAACCTGATCGACCGGTACCTGGTCGCCGCCGAGCATGCCGGCATCCACCCACTGCTGCTGCTGAACAAGGCCGACCTGATCAACGACGAGAACGCCCCGACTCTCAATGCCATGCTCGAGGTCTACCGCGGCCTGGGCTACCCGCTGCTGGAAGTCTCGGCGCACCAGGGCGATGGCATGCAGCGCTTGCAGCAGACGCTCGATGGTCATATCTGCGTGTTCGTCGGACAGTCGGGCGTGGGCAAGTCCTCGCTGGTCAACAGCCTGCTGCCTGATGCAGGCACCCGTGTCGGCGACCTATCGGAATGGTCCGGCCAGGGCACCCACACCACCACCACCGCGCGCCTCTACCACTTCCCCAATGGCGGTGACCTGATCGACTCGCCGGGCATCCGCGAATTCGGCCTGGGCCATGTCAGCCGTGATGATGTCGAGGATGGATTCATCGAATTCCGCGAACTGATCGGCAACTGCCGCTTCCGCGACTGCAAGCATGACCGCGAGCCTGGCTGTGCGCTGCTCAAGGCCCTGGAAGACGGCAGCGTCACGCAACAGCGAATGAACAGCTACCGCTCGATCATCGCCAGTTTGCCGGAAGACACCTATTGAAGTGACGGCAAGCACGCCAGCATCGTAGGAAATTTTACCGGAGCAGGTAGGACCGCTCCGGTTTCACGGTCACCTATTGTCCCTCCCACGGTTTTCCCTGATGGTCATGACTTTGTCGTCGGCATTGATCAGGGAGGGCAGCACAGATGCCGGTATTCATCAGTTACCACCAGAACGAACGGCTCGATGCCTTCATCTTGAATGAGCGCCTGCTACTAGAAGGCATTCCCACCCAACTCGTCCCCTTCGACAGTGAAGGACAGACCCACGACGACCTGCATGGCAGCTTTTGCCAACACATGGCCGATGCCACTCACTGGATCGGAGTGCTCTGCGAGGCCTATACCGAAGACTTGTGGACGGCCTGGTTACTGGGCGCAGCGGCCATGGCGGATCGGCGGGTGACTTTCTACCACCCTGACTCGACTGAACTGCTGCAGGGCCTGCGCAAGTGGCCAGTAATGCGGGAACGAGCGCATATAGACCTGTTCGTGCGCGCCTATCATGACGAGCAGACCTTTGGCCGGGCCATGGCTTCACCGGCCGGGGACGGCGTAGTGTCGGACAGGGACAATGCAGATTTCTTCCATGCCGATCTCAAGGCCAAGATCAGGCGGGGGTTCTGAATGCATCGGGGCCGCAAAGCGGCCCCTGTCAATTACTGGTCTTTGGCCTCATCCATCTTCAACACGCCATCCTCGAAGATGTTCAGCTTCTGGCGCAGCTCGCGCGGCTGCATCGGCGTATCGCCCGGTTTCGCGGCCGCACCTGGCGCAGCGCCCGCAGGCGGTGCTTCAGCGGCAGGTGGCGCTGCGTCCGGCTTGCCCTGCTCACCTTCGATATCGCGTTGCGCCTTCTTGGTCAGGACGATGATGTCGATACGGCGGTTGACCGGGTTAAACGGGTTGGCACGGTCGAACAGCGACGACGATGCATAACCGACCACACGGGCCACCTGCTCGTCCGGATAGCCACCGGCGACCAATGCACGACGCGCCGCGTTGGCACGGTTGGCCGAAAGCTCCCAGTTACCGAAATCGCCGGTACCGGAATACGGCTTGGCATCGGTATGGCCACTGATGCTGATCTTGTTCGGGACCGCCTTGATGGTGTCGGCCATGGCCAGCAGGATATCTTCGAAATAGGGCTGCAGTCGTGCACTCCCCAGGTCGAACATTGGCCGGTTCTCGGCATCCATGATCTGGATGCGCAGACCGTCCTGGGTGATCTCGAACAGGATCTGGTCCTTGAACTTCTGCAGTTGCGGGTTTTCCTCGACCTTGTTCTGCAACTCCTGCAGCAAGAGCTCGAGGCGCTCGCGCTCGACCTGCTCGGCCATGGTCTCGACCTTGTCCTTGTCCAGCTGCAGGCTGGTGTCGGGCGTCGGTTCGGACTTCACTTCCGGGTTGATGGTCTTTTCCGGCGCCAGTTGCGGCGAACCGCCCAGGTCGATGATGTAGGGCGTGCCGCTCTCGGAGAAGCCGATCGGATCCTTGAAGTAGCCGGCGATGGCGATCTTCTGCTCGGGCGTGGCCGTCGACAGCAGCCAGAGCACCAGGAAGAACGCCATCATCGCCGTGGCGAAGTCGGCGAAGGCGATTTTCCAGGCGCCGCCGTGATGGCCGTCGCCAAAGCGCTTGACGCGCTTGACGATGATGGGCTGATTGTTCTCCATGGCTTAGCGACCGCGTACCGCTTGTTCCAGCTCGGCGAAGCTCGGGCGGTGCGCCGGGTACAGCACCTTGCGACCGAACTCGACCGCCAGCGACGGCGGCATGCCGGACGCAGAGGCCACCAGCGAGGCCTTGATCGCCTCGTAGACGTTCAGTTCCTCTTTCGCATCGTGGCGCAGGGCGTTGGCCAGCGGGCCGAAGAAGCCGTAGGCGGCGAGAATACCGAAGAAGGTACCGACCAGCGCCGCGCCCACGTGCAGGCCGATGGACTTCTGGTCGCCATCGCCCAACGAGGCCATGGTCACCACGATACCCAGTACCGCCGCGACGATACCGAAGCCGGGCATGCCGTCGGCGATGCCGGTCACCGCGTGGGACGGGTGCTCCAGCTCTTCCTTCATGCTCAGCAGTTCCATGTCGAACAGGCCTTCGAGCTCATGGGGCGCCATGTTGCCGGTGGACATGATCCGCAGGTAGTCGCAGATGAACGCGGTCATGCGCTCATCGCCCAGCACGGCCGGGTACTTGGCAAAGATCGGGCTGGCCGCGGCGTCCTCGATGTCCCCCTCGATGGCCATCATGCCTTCACGACGGCTCTTGTTGAGGATCTCGTACACCAGGCCCAGCACTTCGAGGTAGAAGGTGTGGGTGAAGCGGGTGCCGAACATCTTCAGCGACTTCTTGATTACATGCATGGTCATGTAACCAGGGTTGGCCTGGAGGAACGCACCAAAGGCCGCGCCGCCGATGATCAGCACTTCGAACGGCTGGATCAGTGCCGCGATCTTGCCGTGGGAAAGCACGTAGCCGCCGAGCACGCTCGCGAATACGACGATGATGCCGATAATTTTAGCCATAAGTTGGAAGCACTTGCTGTCGTGGTCAGGGTAGGGAACGGAAGCTTGAAAACTCTTCTTCTACTTATCGGCAGAACTGCGCCAGACTATAGCCACTCATTGCGAAAAGCCAGTTCGGACTGATGTCAATATGCCAATTGAAACCAAGGTGCCAAGTCAGGTTCCGTCGAGTCTAGAGGCCTGGGTAAAGCTGCTCGACGGGATTCGAGTACCCGTGCCGAAAGACAGCCACGACCGCGTTCTACAGGCCATCAACGACAGCCGCCGCTCCCTGCGCGACATCGCCGAACTGATGCAGGACAGCCCCGCGTTGGTGCTCTGCGTGCTGCGCGAGGCCAACCATCCGGCCAACGCCAGCCTGGCGGAGCCCGCCGAAAGCCTGGAAATCGCCCTCAATCGCCTGGGGCTGGCCCGCACCAGCCAGTTGCTGGCGCGCCTGCCGTCGATACCGGCTGACGAGATCCCGCCGGTGCTGCGCCAGTTCCTGCTGATCAGCCAACACGCCACCCAACAGGCCAACGGCCTGTTCGCCAGCCGCCTGGCGCGGCTGTGGCAGGAAATCCACTGGGGCAGCCTGCTGTTCCTCTCGCCGCTGTGGCCGCTGGCCCTGGCCTACCCCAAACTGCTGGATACCTGGGAACTGCGGGTCATCCACAAGAGCGAGGACGCCGCCGAGGTCGAACGGGAACTGTTCGGCGTGCGCCTCATGCAACTATGCCAGGCCATGGCCGAGCATTGGCGCCTGCCCGAGTGGGTGACCCAGGGCTATCGCCTGCTGATGGACGAGCGCGAGCAACTGGCCCAGGTGCTGAACATCGCCCGCGAACAGGACCCGCTGGTCCAGCAGCAGCGACTGGACGACGAGCCAGCGCTGCGCCGCTGGTTCAACCAGCCACCCAACACCGTGCTGCTGGCCAACGGCCTCGCCCTGGCCGCCCAGGTGGGCTGGGACAACCCGCACCTGCTGCGCTGGCAGCTGCTCACCGCGCTGTACCTGCAGACCACCCTGGACGATGTCCAGCAGCAGGTTCACCAGCAAGCCGCGGCCAGTGCCCGTCATCACGCCCGTCATGCGCTGTTCCACCCGGCCGAGGCGCTGATCTGGCCCTGGCACCAGCGCAGACCGCACCCGGACATGCTCACCCCGCCGCCACCCAGCACCGAGGATCTTGGCCGCTGGCGCGCGCTGTGCCAGGAACTGTTGGCCCAGCCCAGCCCGTTCAGCAATGCCGTACACCTGGCCACCCAGGCCCGCGACGCCCTGCTGGCCTGCGGCATGCAACGCATCATGCTGCTGAGCCTGGACAAGACCACCGATTACCTGCGCGTGCAGCAGACCGCCGGCCTGCCACGCGAGGCCGCCGCCATGGCGCTGCCCGTCGTGCAGAACAAATTGTTGCAAAAGTTGATGGCAAAAGCCGGGCAACTGCGCCTGACACCCGACAACCATGCCCAGTTCAGCGCCCTGCTGCCGGCACCGCTGCGCGCCTTCTTCCGCGGCGAGCACCTGCTGCTGCGCTCGCTGGCGGTGGGCGACCAGGTACTGATGCTGGCGGTGGCCGACCAGGACGGCAAGCCGCTGGCCGACGTCAGCGTGCAGGCGTTCGGCAAGACCGCGCAATGCGTGGAGCGCGCCCTGGCCGTGTTTGCCACCCGCAATGCCTGACCCTTACGCTACAATCGCCCCTCTTTCCACCCTGGAGAACGTGGATGACTGACTTTTCCGGCCTGTCCCTGGTGATCGAAGCCGAGGACCTGCTGCCGCGCCTGGATTCGCCGCGGCTGATCCTGGTCGACCTGACCAGCGCCAACCGCTATGGCAGCGGGCACATCCCCGGAGCCCGCTTCGTCGACCCGAAACGCACCCAGTTGGGCCAGCCCCCGGCCCCCGGCCTGCTGCCGGCCCGTGCCGACCTGGAGAAACTGTTCGGTGAACTCGGCCACCGCGACGATGCAGTGTATGTGGTCTACGACGACGAGGGCGGCGGCTGGGCCGGGCGCTTCATCTGGCTGCTCGACGTCATCGGCCACAAGGGATACCACTACCTCAATGGCGGCATCCAGGCTTGGCCGGCGGACAAGCTGTCCACCGAAACGCCCGAAGTCGCCGGCGGCCCGGTGAGCCTGCACCTGCATGGCGAACCCACCGCCACCCGCGAGTACCTGCAGAGCCGCCTGGGCGCCGCCGACCTGGTCATCTGGGACGCCCGCGGGCCGCTGGAATACAGCGGCGAGAAAGTCCTGGCGGCCAAGGGCGGGCACATCCCCGGCGCGATCAACTTCGAGTGGACCGCCGGCATGGACCTCAACAACCACCTGCGCATCCGCAAGGACATCGCCGAAGTCCTGCAAAACCTGGGGATCACCCCCGACAAGGAAGTGATCACCCACTGCCAGACCCACCACCGCTCCGGCTTCACCTACCTCGTGGCCAAGGCCCTCGGCTATCCACGGGTGAAGGGCTATGCCGGTTCCTGGGGCGAATGGGGCAACCACCCCGACACGCCCGTCGAAGTTTAAGGACGCTCAATGAAATCCCGCTTGTTCATCATCAGCCAGTACCTGCTGCCGCACCACCTGCTGTCGCGGCTGGCCGGCTGCGTCGCCGAGTGCCGCGCACGCTGGTTCAAGAACGCCTTCACCGCCTGGTTCGCCAAGCGCTACCAGGTGAACATGTCCGAGGCACTGGTCGAAGACCTCAGTGCCTACGAGCACTTCAACGCCTTCTTCACCCGCGCCCTCAAGCCGGGAGCCCGCCCGCTGGACGAGACCCCCGGCGCGATCCTCTGCCCAGCCGATGGCGCCGTCAGCCAGCTCGGCCCGATCGAGCACGGCCGCATTTTCCAGGCCAAGGGCCACGGCTACAGCGCCCTGGAGCTGCTGGGCGGCGATCCGGCCCTGGCCGCACCGTTCATGGGCGGCGAGTTCGCCACCATCTACCTGTCGCCCAAGGACTACCACCGCGTGCACATGCCGCTGGCCGGTACCCTGCGCGAGATGGTCTATGTGCCGGGTCGGCTGTTCTCGGTCAACCAGACCACCGCGGAAAACGTTCCTGAGCTGTTCGCCCGCAACGAGCGCGTGGTCTGCCTGTTCGACACCGAGCGTGGGCCGATGGCCGTGGTGCTGGTCGGCGCGATGATCGTCGCCTCGATCGAGACCGTCTGGGCCGGCCTGGTCACGCCGCCGAAGCGCGAGCTGAAGACCTTCCGCTACGACGAAGCCAGCCGTGCGCCGATCCACCTGGAAAAAGGTGCCGAACTGGGTCGCTTCAAGCTGGGTTCCACCGCCATCGTGCTGTTCGGGCCAGAGCAGGTGAAGTGGGCCGAGAGCCTGGGTGCCGGCTCCGCGGTGCGCATGGGTGAGCTGCTGGCGCAGCCGAGCCAGGCCTGAGCATCCGGTAATAAAAAGGCCCTGCATGATTCATTTCATGCAGGGCCTTTTTTTGCCTTGGGATTGCTGGAAGGGCTTCGCCCTCCTTTCGCGACGCAAGGCCGCTCCTACAGGGGGACGCGATCATCTGCAGGACCGGCCGCAAAGGCCGCTACGCGGCCCCGGCTCAAGATCAGCCGCGCGCTTCGCGATCGCGCACACCCAGCAGGTACAGCACGCCGTCCAGGCCCAAGGTCGAGATGGCCTGCTTGGCCGACTGGCGCACCAGCGGCTTGGCGCGGAAGGCCACGCCCAGACCGGCCAGGGACAGCATCGGCAGGTCGTTGGCGCCATCACCGACGGCGATGGTCTGCTCGAGCTGCAGGCCCTCCTCGCCGGCCAGTTGCTGCAGCAGGTCAGCCTTGCGCTGGGCATCGACGATCGGCTCGACGGCCACGCCGGTCACCTTGCCGTCGACCACCTCCAGTTCATTGGCGAACACGTAGTCGATGCCCAGGCGCGCCTGCACCTGCTTGGCAAAGTAGGTAAAGCCACCGGAGAGGATGGCGGTCTTGTAGCCCAGGCGCTTGAGCTCGGCGAACAGGTGCTCGGCGCCTTCAGTCAGGCGCAGCGAGGCACCGATCTGGTCGAGCACGCTGACGTCCAGCCCCTTGAGCAAGGCCATGCGCTCCTTGAAGCTGGCGCGAAAGTCCAGCTCGCCACGCATGGCGCGCTCGGTGATCGCCGCCACCTGCTCGCCGACGCCGGCGGCCTTGGCCAGCTCATCAATCACTTCGGCTTCGATCAGGGTCGAGTCCATGTCGAACACCGCCAGGCGGCGGTTGCGGCGGAACAGGTCGTCGCGCTGGAAAGCGATGTCGATGTTCAGCTCTTCGGACAGCGCAAAGAAGTCGGCGCGCAGGGCCTGAGCATCGCTGGCCTCGCCGCGTACGGAAATTTCCAGCGCGGACTTGCCCTTGTCGGTCTGGGCATCCAGCGTGACGCGGGCGGACAGTCGCTCGATGCGCTCGATGGTCAAGCCGTACTGGCTGATGATCGCACTGACCCGCTGCAACTGCTGCGGGGTCACCCGGCGGCTGAGCAGGGTGACGATATGGCGCGCCTCGCCCTGGCTGTCGGCCCAGTGCTGGTAATCGGCCTCGGAAATGGGGGTGTAGCGGGCCTGCAGGTCCAGTTCGTGAGCCTTGGACTGCACGCTCTGCAACAGCGCGGTGGCCACTTCGTTGTCGGGGATGTCGACCAGGATGCCGAACGACAGCGTGCCATGCATGACCGCAAGGCCGATGTCGAGAATGTTCACACCGCCCTGGAGCAGGACGCCGGTGATGGCCGCGGTGAGACCTGGACGGTCTTCACCAGTGATGTTGATCAGGACGATTTCGCGCAAGACCGGGGCTCCAACTCGATGAAAAATGCGCATTCTACCGATTTTCCATGACCGCCGGGCGCCAACGATACTTTGCCGACAAAACGCGTGTCGCTATACTGCGCAGCAACTTTCTCGCCATAAAGAGCCGCGCTCTGTGAACCGGCCCACGCCCGTAAAACCCGACAACTTCTTCCTGATGATCTACCGAGCCCTGAGCCAGCGCCGAATTCCATTGGCCCTGCGCATTGCCAGCCACAACATCTTCCTGGTGGCCCTGGCCCTGGTGATCTATGCCTGCGTGATGGGCCTGCAGTTCAAGCAGGCCATGCACGAGCAGGCCGATGCCGTCGGCCAGAGCCTGACCACCCAGACCGCCACCTCGGCCACCGAGCTGCTGGTGTCCAACGACATCCTCAGCCTCAACGTGCTGCTGGGCAACCTGGTGAAGAACCCGCTGGTGGCCCATGCGGCCATCTACAGCGTGGACAACCGCATCCTCGCCGAGGCCGGCCAGCGCCCGCGCAACAGCCTGCTGGGCGAAACCGAAGGGGTCTACCAGACCAAGATCACCTTCCAGGACGTGACCGCCGGCCAGTTGCGCATCAGCCTGGACATGAACCAGTTCCAGCAACCGATGCTGATCAGCTTGCAGAGCATGGGTATCCTCGCCGCGATCCTGCTGGCCCTGGCCCTGACCCTCAGCCTGCGCCTTGGCCGCTTTATCTCGACGCCGCTGCTGCAGTTGCGCGTGTGGTTGCGTGACCCGCACCCTTACACGCCGGGCATCGACCGCCAGGACGAAATCGGCGATCTGGCGCGCCAACTGCACGCGCGCCTCGCCCCACCGCCGCCACCTGAGCCGGAAGAAGAGGACGAGGAAGACGACTTCGACGACGCGCCAGTTGCCAAGGTCGCCCCACGGGCCAAGGCGATGGTACAGACTGCCGGGCACGACGAGGACGACGACGCCTTCGCCGACCTGATGGATGAGCAAAGCGCTCCGGCCAAGCCTGTCATCGTCGAGTCCGACGAGCCGCAGTTCAGTGCCGTGCTGGCCGTGCAGTTGGGCTCCCAGGAGCAACTGCGCCGCCTGCCACGCACCCGCCTTACCGAGCTGCTGGAGCGCTACCGCGACTGTTTGGAGCAGGCTGCATCGCTGTACGAAGGCGAAGTCCACACCCTGAACGACGGCAGCACCCTGCTGTTGTTCCACAGCCGCGACAGCGGCGAGGACTACCTGACCAACGCCATCTGCTGCGGCGAGCTGCTGCGCGCCCTGGGCCACGCCCTGCAGATCGAGGTGGCCGACAGCGGCATCACCCTGCAGCTGCAACTGGGCCTGGTGCTGGCTGACGACCTGCAAGGCCTGGATCAGGTCGACCTGCTGATGACCGAACAGGCCCAGGACGCCCTGGCCCTGTCGCAGCACAGCCGCAACCTGCTGCTGGTGGAGCGTCGCATCAGCGATGACGCCCTGGTGCGCCAGCGTGCGCGTATTCGGCCGATTGCCAGCCCCGAGGGCGCGTGCTGTGTCGAGCGCCTGATGGAGCCATACCCGTCGATGCTGGAGCGCCAGCTGGCACGGATGCACGAGCGCCGCGCCTGAGCGCCACCGCTCATCTAGGACTTGCGTGGGAGCAGGCTTGCCCCGCGATAGCGTCGGGGCAGGCAATGTTGCTGCCCTGGCAAGCCCTATCGCGGGACAAGCCCGCTCCCACGCAGATCTGATAAAGCCTCCCACCAAAGCCACAAAAAAGCCCGCAGCGATGCGGGCTTTTTTGTGGCTGCGGATATCAGAAGCGGAACACTTCCATATCGGTACGAATCGGCGAGGCCATCGGAATCTTCGGTTTCTCCGGCTCCTTCTTCACCTGCACCGGCGCCGCCGGCTTGCGTGGTGTCTCCTCGGCGATGGCCGGCTGGTTGGCCAGTGGTTTAACAGCGGTGCTCAGCTGTTCGGCCAGCTTCTGCAACAATTGCCCCTGAGCCTGGACCTGCGCCGACTCGCTGCCCGCATGGGGCTGCTCGAGGTGGACGATGCGGTTGTCACGCACCTGGCCACGGCGGTCCAGCACACGCCACTGGGCATCCAGGATCGCGGGCTGGTTCTTGCCCGAGTCCAGGCGGGTAATGGACAGCAGCACCTGCACGTCCGGCGTGAAGCCGGCGCTCGCCGGCGCCAGCACCACGCGCTGGCTGTCCAGGCGCCAGGCCAGCTGGCGCACCAGCAACTGGTCGATATCCGACGAAAGGCTGCCGGCCCAACGGCCATCGGTGGCTGCCGTCAGACTGCCATCGACCTGCCGCTGCAGAAAGGTCTCACGTTGCAGGTAGTCGGCCACCGATACCGGGCCGAGCACCACCGCCATGCCCGCCGCCTGGGTCGGCTGGCCGGGTTCACCGCTGTCGAGCTGATACAAGGCGACCGGCTGATGCATGCTGCATCCGCTCAGGCCCAGCAAGCCGGTCACCAGCAACGCAAATGGAAGGCGCAGAAATTTCATTCATCCCATCCAGGCGGTCGTCTCCAGACTGACCGCAGTGATACTCATGTAGATTCATCCGGGCACCCGGCCACGCCGGCGCCACGCGGGCCCTATCATCCGCGAATTAGCCGCCAGACTCCAGCATTTCCGCCTGAAGCGGCGCCGAAAGCGCCGCAGCAGACAACCCATGCACTCAGGCGGGGGTTTCCACCATCAAGCTATCCACACGCTGGAAACCGCGTGGCAATTTGCTACCACGGCGACCACGCTCACCCTTGTAGTGCTCGAGATCATCTGGCTTCAGAGAAAGGGTACGCTTGCCAGCTTGCAATACAAGGGTCGCCCCCTCACTGATCACTGCCAGGTCAGTGACGAATTCTTCCCGACTGGCTACTCGGTCGCCCGGAACGCCGATGATCTTGTTGCCCTTGCCCTTGCCCAGCTGCGGCAGGTCGGCGACCTTGAATACCAGCAGACGGCCTTCGGTGGTCACCGCGGCCAGCCAGTCCTGCTCGCGGTCGGCCACCGGGCGCGGGGTCATCACCTTGGCGCCGTTGGGCAGGCTGAGCAGGCCCTTGCCGGCCTTGTTCTTGGCCTGCAGGTCCTCGCCCTTGACCACGAAGCCGTAGCCGGCGTCGGAGGCCACCACGTACAGGGCCTCGTCCTCCGGCAGCAGCACGCACTCGAAGGTAGCGCCGGGCGGCGGAGTCAGACGACCGGTCAGCGGCTCGCCCTGGCCTCGCGCCGATGGCAGGCTGTGGGCCGCCACCGAATAGCTGCGGCCAGTAGAGTCGATGAGCACGGCGAATTGGTTGGAGCGTCCGGCGGCGGCGGCCTTGAAACCGTCACCGGCCTTGTAGGAAAGGCCCGTGGCGTCGATATCGTGGCCCTTGGCGCAACGCACCCAGCCCTTCTCCGACAGCACCACGGTGACCGGCTCGGTCGGCATCAGCTCGTTTTCCGAGAGCGCCTTGGCCTCGGCACGCTCGACGATCGGCGAGCGACGGTCGTCGCCATAGGTCTCGGCGTCTTCGATCAGCTCGCTGCGCACCAGCTTGCGCAGCTTGGCATCGCTGCCCAGCAGGGTGGTCAGGCGCTTCTGTTCCTTGAGCAGCTCGTCCTGCTCGCCACGGATCTTCATCTCTTCCAGACGGGCCAGCTGGCGCAGGCGGGTCTCGAGGATGTAGTCAGCCTGGATTTCGGTGAGGTCGAAACGGGCGATCAGTGCCTGCTTGGGGTGCTCTTCGGTACGGATGATGTGGATCACTTCATCCAGGTTGAGGAACGCGGTGAGCAGGCCTTCCAACAGGTGCAGGCGCTTCTCGACCTTGTCCAGGCGGTGCTGCAGGCGGCGACGGACGGTACCGATCCGGTACTCCAACCATTCCAGCAGCAGCGCGCGCAGGTTCTTCAGCTGCGGACGGCCGTCGAGGCCGATGATGTTGACGTTGACCCGGTAGGTGCTCTCAAGGTCGGTGGTAGCGAACAGGTGCTGCATCAATTCGGTGGCATCGACGCGGTTCGAACGCGGGATGATGACGATGCGGCAGGGGTTCTCGTGGTCCGACTCATCGCGCAGGTCGGCGACCATCGGCAGCTTCTTGGCCTGCATCTGCGCGGCGATCTGCTCCAGAACCTTGGCCCCGGAGACCTGATGCGGCAACGCGGTGACGATGATGTCGCCGTCCTCGACGCGGTACACCGCGCGCATGCGGATCGAGCCCTTGCCGGTCTCGTAGAGCTTGAGGATATCGGCGCGCGGGGTGACGATCTCGGCCTCGGTGGGGTAGTCCGGGCCCTGGATGTGCTCGCACAGCTGCTCGATGGTGGCCTTGGGCTCGTCGAGCAGGCGCACGCAGGCGCTGGCCACTTCCCGCAAGTTGTGCGGCGGCACGTCGGTGGCCATGCCCACGGCGATGCCGGTGGTACCGTTGAGCAGGATGTTCGGCAGGCGCGCCGGCAGCACCGCTGGCTCCTGCAGCGTGCCGTCGAAATTCGGCACCCAGTCGACGGTGCCCTGGCCGAGCTCGCTGAGCAGCACTTCGGAATAGCGCGACAGCCGCGCCTCGGTGTAACGCATGGCGGCGAACGACTTCGGATCGTCCGGCGCACCCCAGTTGCCCTGGCCGTCGACCAGGGTGTAGCGGTAGCTGAACGGCTGGGCCATCAGCACCATGGCCTCGTAGCACGCCGAGTCGCCGTGGGGATGGAACTTGCCGAGCACGTCGCCGACGGTACGCGCCGACTTCTTGTGCTTGGAGTCGGCGTCCAGACCCAGCTCGCTCATGGCATAGACGATGCGGCGCTGGACCGGCTTGAGGCCGTCGCCGATGTGCGGCAGGGCGCGGTCCATGATCACGTACATGGAGTAGTTGAGGTAGGCCTGTTCGGTGAAGTCGGCCAGGGAACGGCGTTCGACGCCTTCGAGACTGTCCAGTAAGTCGCTCATGCGAGCCTCGTCATTTCAGGTTCTGGCGCAGCAGCATGGTGCCGCCGCGCTGGGTAAATTCAAGTTGTTTCAGGGCGCTCATGCCCAGCAGCACGGCCTGGCCATCCAGGCCGGGCACCACCAGCGCGCGCACGTCGCGCAGGTGGATGTCGCCCAGTTGCAGGCTGTCGAGCCGGGTGCGGTAGCCTTCGGTGCGGCCATTGGCGGTACTCAGTTGCACCGGGGCGCCACGGGCCAGGTCCAGGTCGCGGGCCAGCGCCTCGGGGATCGCCACATCGGTGGCACCGGTATCGAGCATGAAATGCACCACCTGGCCATTGATCGCGCCGTCGGCGACGAAATGGCCCTGACCGTTGCTCAACAGGCGTACCTCAACGAAGCCGTCGCCCTGCTCGCTCTGCACAACGGCGTTGGGATTCTGCTGACGCGCCTCCCATTGGCCGAAAAAACGTGTGGCCAGGAACATCGCCGCCGCCCAGGCAACGATCATCAGCACCCTGCCCGCCCGCTTGCCCGCTGGCTGGCTCATGGCTTGCCACTCCAGCCGCCGGCCGGCGCGCCGAAGCGCCAGACGACCGGCCGCGCTTCACCGTCCGCCCGTGGCCGGTCGTTGTTGTCCACGCCGATCCAGGCGCCGTCCCTGTCGATCACCAGCGCCTCGGCCAGGCCATAGGGCTGTGAATAGCGACGCGATTCCACCAGGGCGTCGGCGGCGAACGACCAGCAGCGCTCCACGGTGCCACTGTCAGCGTCGCGTCGGCAGATGCGATAAGCGTTGCGCTCGAGGGTGAACAACTTGCCCTCGAACCAGGCCAGGTCGGCGAAGTCGCGGGAAACCGGGCGTGCCTCGGGGAACTGCGGCGGCTGCATTTCCACGCCGGCTTCGCTGAGCAGCACGCAGCCGCGCCCGCAGGTCCATACCGACTGCTGGCGCTGCACGGCGAGCAGCCCGCGTCGCTCACGCTCGGCGGCCAGCCACAAGCGATCGCCCGCCGGGTTGATCGCCAGCCCTTCGAACAGGGCATTGAAATGCAGCAGCATGCCGCTGGCTCGCGCCTGGCGCACCATGGCCTGGTCGATTCTCAGCCAGTTCGGCTCGCCTTCCAGGGGCAGTTGCAGCACGGCGGCCTGGGCCTCGCTGACGATGAACAGGTTGCCCGCCTGGTCGCAGGTGATGCCTTCGAAATCCAGCGCGCCACCACGAATATACGACGCCGCCCAGTTGCGCGACTTCAACCCCCAGGGCAATCCGGTATCGGGGGCCGGTGGCGGGGTGAAGGTCAGCGGCTGGGCCTGCCAGGCCGCGCCCTCCTGGTCCAGG
Organism: Pseudomonas sp. TE6283; assembly: GCF_054060555.1. Taxonomy (NCBI): domain Bacteria; kingdom Pseudomonadati; phylum Pseudomonadota; class Gammaproteobacteria; order Pseudomonadales; family Pseudomonadaceae; genus Pseudomonas; species Pseudomonas sp. TE6283. The sequence goes on along the minus strand of NZ_JBSSDH010000015.1, from coordinate 120,845 downwards.
CGGTAGATACGGTCGTCATCGCGGTCGGACACCGCCCACAAGGCGCCCCGGCACCAGGCCAGACCCGACAGGTTGCCGCCGCGCATGCCATCGACCACGTGCTCGCCGCTGAGCTTGAGCTGCGGCCAGTCGCCGGCCTGGGCCTGCAGGGCGAACAACGCCAGGCAGGCCATGAGCAGCGGACGAATCAAACCAGGACCTCGGCCAGGTTGCCTTTGGTCTCCAGCCAGTTCTTGCGGTCACCGGCGCGCTTCTTGGCCAGCAGCATGTCCATGATCTCGGTGGTGCCCTGCACGTCGTCCAGGGTGAGCTGGACCAGGCGCCGGGTGTTCGGGTCCATGGTGGTCTCGCGCAACTGCGGCGGATTCATCTCGCCCAGGCCTTTGAATCGGGTGACCTGCGGCTTGCCACGCTTCTTCTCGGCGACCAGACGGTCCAGGACACCATCGCGCTCGGCTTCGTCCAGGGCGTAGTAGATCTCCTTGCCCAGGTCGATGCGGTACAGCGGTGGCATGGCCACGTAGACGTGCCCGGCCTCGACCAGCGGACGGAAGTGCTGGACGAACAGCGCGCACAGCAGGGTGGCGATGTGCAGGCCATCGGAGTCGGCGTCGGCGAGAATGCAGACCTTGCCGTAGCGCAGTTGCGAAAGGTCGGTGGCGCCCGGGTCGACGCCGATGGCCACGGCGATGTTGTGCACTTCCTGGCTGGCCAGGACCTCGCCGCCATCGACTTCCCAGGTGTTGAGGATCTTGCCGCGCAGCGGCAGGATCGCCTGGAATTCCTTGTCCCGCGCCTGCTTGGCAGAACCTCCGGCGGAGTCACCCTCGACCAGGAACAGCTCGGCGCGCATCGGATCCTGGCCTGCGCAGTCGGCCAGCTTGCCGGGCAGCGCCGGGCCCTGGGTGATGCGCTTGCGCTCGACCTTCTTGCTTGCCTTCAGGCGACGGCCGGCGTTGCTGATGGCCAGTTCGGCCAACTGCATGCCCAGTTCGGGATGGGCGTTGAGCCACAGGCTGAAGGCGTCCTTGACCACGCCGGAGACAAATGCCGCCGCCTCGCGGGACGACAGGCGCTCCTTGGTCTGGCCGGAGAACTGCGGCTCCTGCATCTTCATCGACAGCACGAAGCTGATGCGCTCCCAGACGTCCTCAGGCGCCAGCTTGACCCCGCGTGGCAGCAGGTTGCGGAACTCGCAGAATTCACGCATGGCGTCCAGCAGGCCCTGGCGCAGACCGTTGACGTGGGTGCCGCCCTGAGCGGTGGGGATCAGGTTGACGTAGCTTTCCTGGATGCTGTCGCCGCCTTCGGGCAGCCACAGCAGGGCCCAGTCCACGGCCTCCTTGTTACCTGCCAGGCTGCCGCAGAACGGCTCGTCGGGCAGGCGCAGGTACTCGCTGACCGAGTCGACCAGATAGGAACGCAGGCCGTCCTCGTAGTGCCATTCGACCTTCTCGCCGGTGCCCTTGTCCTCGAAGCTGATGGACAGCCCCGGGCACAGCACGGCCTTGGCCTTGAGCACATGCTTGAGGCGGCTGATGGAGAATTTCGGCGAGTCGAAGTACTTCGGATCGGGGGTGAAGTACACGCTGGTGCCGGTGTTGCGCTTGCCGACGGTGCCGACCACTTCCAGCTCGCTGGCCTTGAAGCCGTCGGCGAAAGTCATCTGGTATTCGTTGCCGTCACGCTTGACGCGCACCCGCACCTGGCTCGACAGGGCGTTGACCACCGAGATGCCGACGCCGTGCAGGCCGCCGGAGAACTGGTAGTTCTTGTTGGAAAACTTGCCGCCGGCGTGCAACTTGGTGAGGATCAGCTCGACGCCGGAAACGCCCTCCTCGGGATGGATGTCCACCGGCATGCCGCGGCCATCGTCGCTGACCTCCAGCGAGTGGTCGGCATGCAGGATCACCTGCACCGAGCGGGCGTGGCCGGCCAGGGCTTCATCGACGCTGTTGTCGATGACTTCCTGGGCCAGGTGGTTGGGCCGGCTGGTGTCGGTGTACATGCCCGGCCGCTTGCGGACCGGGTCAAGGCCCGAGAGGACTTCGATGGCGTCTGCGTTATAGGCGCTAGCGCTGGGATTGGCCATGGGTTCTCGTCGTCAGTCAGGTGAATGCAAAAGTCAAAATACAGAAAAATCCAGCGCCGCATACTGCCCACGGGCAATACCGGCGAACGCCAGCAGGGCCGGGAGTTGCTCGGCGAAGCCCTGGTAGCTGTGGTCGCCACCGGCCTGGATACGCAGGGCACAAGCACGGTAATAGTGCTCGGCGTGGCGATAGTCCAGTGTTTCATCGGCGGTCTGCAACCACACTTGATAGCGGGCGGCGTCCTGCGGTGGCGGCACTTCCAGTTCGGCCAGGGCGGCCACATGATCATGGGTCAGCTCCCAGGCCTCGTCGGTATAAAGGTTGCGCTGGGTACCCAGGTAGCCGTCGAACAGGCGGTGCGGGCCGACCGCCGGGTTTACCAACAAGGCCTTGAGCCCATGGCGTTCGGCCAGATGGGTGGCATAGTAGCCGCCGAGTGAGCTGCCGACCAGCAAGGGGGCGCCTAGCTCATCGATGGCGGCCTCCAGCTGGGCGATGGCTTGGCGCGGGTGGTGATGCAGGGCCGGGACACGCAACTGGTCGGACAGGCCGATGCGCTGCATCACCGCCTCGAGCTGGCGCGCCTTCTTCGACAGCGGCGAGCTGTTGAAGCCATGGATATAGAGGATGGAACCCGACATGCTGCCCCCCGGACGCAAAGACGCGCAGTGTAGCGTGTTCAAAGGGCATTGGCGCAGCGTGGGGATTTTCGCGGCAAATTCTTCAAGAAGACTACATTCGTCGTGAGCGCGGCGGTGCGCCGCTACCCGCCGCTTACCACCGGCCCGGTCAGTAACCGGGGCTGTCGAAGTCCAGTTTCACTTCGAAATCGCACGCCCGCTCCACGCCAGTCTCCAACCGTCCGTCAGCATGCAACCGCAGCCAACGGTAGCCCGGCTGCTCCTCGCTCACCTTGAATTCCTCGCTGCGAGGCGCGAACTGGATACAGGTCGACGGCGTGGCGAGAAAACGGATACCGTTGCGCAGCTCGTCCCATTCCTGGTGAATATGCCCCCAGAGCAGCGCCTTCACCTGTGGATAACCATGCAGGCGCTGCAACAGTTCATCGGCGTTGCGCAGACCGATCGGCGCAATCCACGCGCAACCGATGTCCACCGGCTGGTGATGGCAGCACACCAGGCAATGGCGTTCGCCCGCACTGCGCAGCGCCTGGTCCAGCACGGCCAACTGGTCGTCTGTCAACACACCGAAGGTGGCACCGACCACTGCAGAGTCGAGCATGACGATCCGCCATGGGCCGATGTCAGTCACCGCCTGCACCAGCTCCGGCGCCACGGCCTGCATCATCTGGGCCTCGTCATGATTGCCCGGCAGCCAGCGCGCTGGGGCCCCCAACCTGGAGGTCAGCTCGCTGAAGGCCTGGTAGGAGGCGGCGCTGGCGTCCTGCGACAGGTCGCCCGTGCACAGCAGCAGGTCGATACGCGGCTGCTCGCGACGCACCTGGTCGATCACATGCCCGAGGCTCGCGCGGGTATTCAGGCCCAGCAAAGTGCCCGCCGGGTCGGCGAACAGGTGGGCATCGGTCAGTTGCACCACATGGACGGGTGACGAAAGTGGGTGTGGTTGCGGCAACGGCCGTCTCCTCGAACGGATTCAGCAACGATTATGGCGGCGGATCGGTTTCGGGCAAGTACTCGAAACCGACGCGCATCACAATTTCAGCGCACCGCTTCCAGTTCGTGGCCGCAGGCCAGGCAGTGGCTCAACCATTCGCCGAGAAACAGATTGAGCTGGGCCTTCTCGTCCGGCTGGTGCATCGCCGTGTTGGGGTACGGGTAGATGCTGCGCAGGCGGCGGGCATGCTCGGCGCTGACCACCTCGGCCATGCGCGCGTCATGGTAGACCTGCACTTCCAGTTCGGGCACCGGCAGCCAGGGCAGACTGTGCTCCTGGCGCACCTTGAGGGTCGTGGTATAGGGACAGGCGAGCAGCACTTCAAGCACCAGCACGCCGAGCATCTGGTCGCCCTGGGTCATGCCGATGCGCCGCGAGCTCTGCGTGGTGCGCATGTCCGGCAGCAGGCGCATCAGGCGGGCATAGTTGGCCTCGCAGGCCGACTGCAGCCCGACCAGGTCGACCCGATAGCGCTCACGCAGCAGGTTCACTTCCACATACCTCGAACTTCATCACGGTTGAGTGCCAGCCATTGCAGGCCGATGATCGTGGCGGCGTTGCAGATACGCCCGTCACGCACTGCCTGCAGGGCATCCTCGAACGCCCACACACGTACACGGATGTCCTCGCTCTCCTCCTCCAGGCCATGCAGGCCGCCGGCACCTTCACTGATGCAACGGCCCAGGAACAGGTGGACGTACTCGTCGCTGCCGCCTGGCGAGGGGAAGTAGCAGGTCATCGGCCATAGCGCGCTGAAGGTCAGGCCTGCTTCCTCATCGGCCTCACGATGAGCGACCTCTTCCGGCTGCTCGTCCTTGTCGATCAGGCCGGCGACCATCTCGATCAGCCAGGGATTATCGATCTTGCCCACGGCGCCGACTCGAAACTGCTCGATCAGCACCACTTCATCGCGCTGCGGATCGTAGGGCAGCACACAGACGGCGTCATGGCGCACGAACAACTCGCGGGTGAACTCGCGACTCATGCCGCCGGCGAACAATTCGTGGCGAAGGTGCAGCTTGTCGAGCTTGTAGAAGCCCTTGAACAGATGCTCACGCCGGGCGATTTCGACCTGGGTGGGCACTGTATTCAACGTGTCCGTCATGCAAACTCCTTGATACCTCGGTTACCGCATCGCGCAATCCTACTCTGCGCGCCGCCCGGTTTCACCCCTTTCTGGCGACCGTTCAGGCAGCCGGGACAGGCGCGCCGCTCTCTGTTAGCTTAGTGGCGAACTGAAGGCCGCGCAGGCGGTCCAAGGCCGATCATCACCGTTGTGAAAGAGGCAACATGACGCTTGTCAAACTGACTTCCGTGGCCGTCCTGGCACTGGCGCTCGGCGCCTGCCAGAGCCTGTTCACGCCCAATTACCGCGCTCCGCTCGAGGTCAAGCGCGAGGCCTGGGAACACGTCAAGCCCGGCTGCAGCGAGAGCGACTGCCCACTGGTCAACATCGACGTGGTGCACTTCCCCGCCCTGCCCAAGCTCGACGCCCTCGTCGAGAAACGCCTGCTGATGCTCACCGAGGACAACCAGCGCGGCACCCCGCCGGCCTCGTTGCAAGCCTATGAACAGCAGTACCTGGCCCGCGCCGACAAGCGCAACAGCAGCTACCTGCAGGCCAAGGTACGCGAACAGCATGACGGGCTGGTGATCGTCGAGCTGTCCAGCTACCTGGACAGCGGCGGCGCCCACGGCATGCCAGGGCGCGGCTTCATCAACTACTCGCGAAAGCTGGACAAGGTGCTGACCCTGGACGACATGCTGGTGCCCGGCCAGGAAGCGACCTTCTGGAAGACCGCCGAGGAGTCCCACCGCGCCTGGCTGATCAGCACCGGCATGGACAAGGACCCCGAGTTCGTCAAGACCTGGCCGTTCAAGCAGTCGCCACACATCGCCCTGACCTACGGCGCGGTGGTGATCAAGTACGAGGTCTACGCCATCGCCCCGTACTCCATGGGCCACGTCGAACTGAAGATCCCCTACCCGCGCCTCAACGGCGTGATCAGGCCCGAGCTGTTTCCCGGCCGCGGCTGAGCGATAGCAGCAGATGCAGCCCCCCTGCCAGCAGCAGTGCCGGCAGGGTCGCCCCGAGCTCCGGCGCCTGGCTGGCCAGCAGGTGATAGGCCGCCACCCCCACCGCCCAGGCCAGCAGCGCCCGCCCGTGCAAGCCCTCGACCAGCACCGGCAGGCGACGACGACGGACCACGAAGTGATCCACCAGCACCACGCCGAACAGCGGCGCGAACACCGAGCCGATCAGCAGCAGGAAGTTCTGGTACTGGGCCAGCGGCGCCAGCAGGGCGATCAGCGTGCACAACACGCCGATGGCCAAGGCCAAGTGCTCGACCTTCAGCTTGATCAACAGCCCGGTGGAAACCGCTGCGGAGTGAATGTCGGCAAAGGCGTTCTCCGACTCGTCCAGCAGGATCAGCAGCAGCGGAATGCCCAGCCCGGCGCCGGCCAGCGCCAGCAGCAACGCATTCACTTCACCGCTCGGCGCGAACGCCAGGGTATAGGCCACGCCCAGGCTCATCAGCCAGGCATTGCCGATAAAAAAGCCCAGTGCCGTGCCGCCGAACACCCGGCTGCCGCGCTGGCCGAAGCGTGAATAGTCGGCGATCAGCGGCAACCACGACAGCGGCATGGCGATAACAATGTCAAAGCCCACGGCCTGGGACAGCGAGCCATCCCCCGGTCGCTGCCACAACTCGGCCAGGTCGGCCTTGGCGAACAGGTTCCAGGTCAGCCAGATGCAAGCGCCCAGCAGCAGCCAGATGCCCCATTTGCGCAGGACCTTGCGCACGAACGCCAGTGGTCCGCTGACCGCCAACAGGGTGGCCAGGGCGCCGAAGCACAGGGTCCACAGCAACGGGCTGCTCCAGCCGCTGCCCTCGCCGAAGGCGCGGGCACCCAGCAGGCTGGCGGCGTCGCGCATGACGATGATCTCGAACGAGCCCCAGCCCACCAGTTGCAGGAGGTTGAGCAAGGCCGGCAGGCGCGCGCCGTGGCGACCCAGGGTCAGGCGCAGACTGCCCATCGCCGAGAGGCCGGTGTCGCTGCCGATCACACCGGCCGCCGCGAGCAATAGCACACCCACCGCCGTGCCAAGCGTGATCGCCAGGATCGAGCCGGCCAATCCCAGGCCCGGGGCAAGCAGGGCGCCGACCTGCAGGACCATCAGGCCGATGCCGAGGGAGAACCACAGCGCGAACAGGTCGCGGGCGCCGAACTGCCGGTGGTGGGTGGGGACGCAATGGTCGGGGGAGAAGTGACTGGGTGTTGTCATGGGGGCTCGCCGGAGTATTGGAGTTGTTGCTGGCGAGGACTGCGTCCTCGTATCGCGACACAAGGCCGCTCCCACAGGCTCCGTGCATGACGTGAGCCATATACAGGACCTGTGGGAGCGGCCTTGCGTCGCGAAAGGGCCGCGACGCGGCCCCAAGGCCTACTTACACCTTCTGGTACAACTGGCTGCCTTCCTGGCGGAACCGCTCGGCCTGCTCACGCATGCCCTGCTCGACCGTCACATCCACGGCCTCGATCTTGGCCGCGTACTCACGCACTTCCTGGGTAATCTTCATCGAGCAGAACTTCGGCCCGCACATCGAGCAGAAGTGCGCGACCTTGGCCGACTCCTTGGGCAACGTCTCGTCGTGGAACGAGCGCGCGGTGTCCGGGTCCAGGCCCAGGTTGAACTGGTCTTCCCAACGGAATTCGAAGCGCGCCTTGGACAACGCGTTGTCACGAATCTGCGCGCCTGGGTGGCCCTTGGCAAGGTCGGCGGCATGGGCGGCGATCTTGTAGGTGATGATGCCGGTCTTCACGTCATCCTTGTTCGGCAGGCCCAGGTGCTCCTTGGGCGTGACGTAGCAGAGCATGGCGCAACCGAACCAGCCGATCATCGCCGCGCCTATCCCTGAGGTGATGTGGTCGTAGCCCGGGGCGATGTCGGTGGTCAGCGGGCCGAGGGTGTAGAACGGCGCCTCGTCGCAGCATTCGAGCTGCTTGTCCATGTTCTCCTTGATCAATTGCATCGGCACGTGACCCGGGCCTTCGATCATGCACTGCACGTCGTGCTTCCAGGCGATCTTGGTCAGCTCGCCGAGGGTTTCCAGTTCACCGAACTGGGCGGCGTCGTTGGCATCGGCGATCGAGCCCGGGCGCAGGCCGTCACCCAGCGAGAAGCTGACGTCATAGGCCTTCATGATCTCGCAGATCTCGTCGAAGTGCGTGTACAGGAAGTTCTCTTTATGGTGCGCCAGGCACCACTTGGCCATGATCGAGCCGCCGCGGCTGACGATGCCGGTAACGCGCTTGGCGGTCAGCGGCACATAGCGCAGCAGGACGCCGGCATGGATGGTGAAATAGTCCACGCCCTGCTCGGCCTGTTCGATCAGGGTGTCGCGGAACAGCTCCCAGGTCAGGTCCTCGGCCACGCCGTTGACCTTCTCCAGGGCCTGGTAGATCGGCACGGTACCGATCGGCACCGGCGAGTTGCGGATGATCCACTCACGGGTCTCGTGAATGTGCTTGCCGGTGGACAGGTCCATGACCGTGTCCGAACCCCAGCGGATGCCCCAGGTCAGCTTGGCCACTTCTTCCTCGATCGAAGAACCCAGGGCGCTGTTGCCGATGTTGCCGTTGATCTTCACCAGGAAGTTGCGGCCGATGATCATCGGCTCCAGCTCGGTGTGGTTGATGTTGGCCGGAATGATCGCGCGGCCGCGGGCGATCTCTTCGCGGACGAACTCGGGGGTGATTTCCTTCGGGATGCTGGCGCCGAAGCTGTGGCCGGCGTGCTGCTGGTCCAGCAGGCCGGCGGCGCGGGCTTCCTGCAGCTTCATGTTCTCGCGGATGGCGACGTATTCCATCTCGGCGGTGATGATGCCCTGACGCGCGTAGTGCATCTGCGTGACGTTGGCGCCGGCCTTGGCGCGGCGCGGGTTGCGCACATGGGCGAAGCGCAGCTTGGCAAGCTCCGCGTCGTTCAGGCGCTGCTGGCCGAAGTTCGAGCTCAGGCCATCCAGGCGCTCGGTGTCACCACGGGCGTCGATCCAGGCCGAGCGCACATCGCCCAGGCCCTTGCGCACGTCGATGATGACATTGGGGTCGGTGTACGGGCCGGAAGTGTCATACACCAGCACCGGGGCGTTCTTCTCGCCGCCGAAGTCGGTGGGGGTGTCGTGCAGGCTGATCTCGCGCATGGGCACACGGATGTCGGGGCGTGAACCTTCGACATAGACCTTGCGCGAATTGGGCAAGGGTTGCACGGACTGTTGGTCGACTTGGGCCGACTCGCTCAGACTGATTGTTTTTTCTTGTTTGCTCATCACAGGCTCTCCAGACAGCTTCCAGGCGGTGGAATGTCGGGGTGAACCTGAAAGGCGTGGACGCACCCGTGTTGACGGGTGCAGTGCCGGACATGGGGTGCCGTGGGCTGCAAGCAGCCGTGACGATCCCGGACCTGGCACAAGAGGCTCCCGGGATGTGAGAGCAATCTTGTTCCCTACGCAGGCGCTAACCTGATCAGGTTCAACGGGATCCGCACCTCTGCGATCTCAGCCTTTGCTTCAAGGCACCCCGACAAGAACATGCGCAGTCTAGACTGGAGTGGCCGGCAAAGCCAAGCGGGTAAATCCGGGGGTGATAAATGGCACAAGTGGCGGATTGTTGATGACGGCGCGCGGCACTACACTGGCGCATCGCCCGATACCTGACAGTACAGTAAATAAAATTTGATCAAGGATTGCCCTATGCTGCGCAAACTCTCACTGGCAATTGCCGTGTCTTGTGCGTCCCACGGAGTGGCCTGGGCAGTGGATACGCCCACGACGGTGAAGACCGACCTGGTCAGCGTCTACCAGGAAGCGGTCGACAACAACGCCGACCTGGCCGCCGCCCGCGCCGACTACGGTGCCCGCCGTGAAGTGGTGCCCCAGGCCCGCGCCGGATTGCTGCCGAACCTTTCGGCCGGCGCCGAGATGATGAACACCCGCACCAAGCTCGACGAACCGTCGGTCACCTCCAACCGCAGCGGCAACGCCTGGAGCGCCACCCTGGCGCAGCCGATCTTCCGCGCCGACCGCTGGTTCCAGCTGCAAGCCGCCGAGTCGGTCAACGAACAGGCGGCCCTGGAACTGTCGGCCACCGAGCAGAACCTGATCCTGCAGAGCGCCGAGAACTACTTCGCGGTGCTGCGCGCCCAGGACAACCTGGCCTCGACCAAGGCCGAAGAAGCGGCCTTCAAGCGCCAGCTCGACCAATCCAACGAGCGCTTCGACGTCGGCCTCTCGGACAAGACCGACGTGCTGCAGTCCCAGGCCAGCTACGACACCGCAAGGGCCAACCGGATCATTGCCGAGCGCCAGGTGCAGGATGCCTTCGAGGCCCTGATCACCCTGACCAACCGCCAGTACACGGCGATCCAGGGCGTGGTCCACACCCTGCCGGTGCAGGTGCCCACGCCCAACGACGCCAAGGCCTGGGTCGAGACCGCCGGACGGCAGAACCTCAACCTGCTGGCGACCAACCACGCCGTGGCGGCCGCCGAGGAGACCGTGCGCCAGCGCAAGGCCGGCCATGCGCCGACCCTCGACGCGGTGGCCAAGTACCAGAAAGGCGACAACGACAACCTCGGTTTCACCAACCCCTCGCAGAACGGGGTGCGCTACGGTGGCGATGTCGAGCAGACCAGCGTAGGCCTGCAGTTGAACATCCCGATCTACAGCGGCGGCCTGACCAGCTCCCAGGTACGCGAGGCCTACGCCCGCCTGACCCAGAGCGAGCAGCAGCGCGAAAGCCTGCGTCGCCAGGTGGTGGAGAACACCCGCAACCTGCACCGCGCGGTGAACACCGACGTGGAGCAGGTGCAGGCGCGCAAGCAGTCGATCATCTCCAACCAGAGCGCGCTGGAAGCCACCGAGATCGGCTACCAGGTCGGTACCCGCAACATCGTCGACGTGCTCGACGCGCAGCGCCAGCTGTACACCTCGGTGCGTGACTACAACAACAGCCGCTACGACTATATTCTCGACAACCTGCGCCTGAAGCAGGCCGCCGGCACCCTGAGCCCGCAGGACCTGCAGGACCTGGGGCGGTACCTGAAGGCCGACTACAACCCGGACAAGGATTTCCTGCCACCGGACCTGGCGGCGGCGGCGGCGAAGAACTTCGAACGCCGGCCTTGAGCCAAGGGAGCTCGCGGTCGCTGTAGGAGCGGCCTTGTGTCGCTCCTACAGGGACCGCATCGCCTCACAGATCAGCGGATTAGCGCAGCCAGCCCATCCAGCAACCGCTGTAACGCCCCCTGGTTGGCCCTCATCACCGCCCTGCCCGCCTCGCCCATGCGCCGCGCATCCTGCGGCAGCTCGACTAACCGACGCACCGCCCCGGCCAGCCCTTCGGCGTCATCCACCTGCTGCAATGCCCCCGCCTCGCGCAGCATCGCGCTGATCTCGAGGAAGTTGAACACATGCGGCCCCATGAGCACCGGCAGCGCCAGCGCCGCCGGCTCCAGCGGGTTGTGCCCGCCGGTGGCCACCAGGCTGCCACCGACGAAGGCGATATCGGCCAGGGCATAGAGGAACAGCAGCTCGCCCATGGTGTCGCCCAGCAGCACCTGGGTCTGCGCCGTGACCGCGTCGCCGTTCGAGCGGCGCACCGTGGTGAACTCGCCGGCGCACAGTCCATGCACCGCCGCGAAACGCTCGGGATGGCGCGGCACCAGGATCAGCAATGCATCGCTGTGGACCTTCAGCAGCTCACGATGAGCCTCGAGAATCAACGCGTCTTCGCCATCGTGGGTACTGGCAGCGATCCATACCGGACGTTGCCGGGCAGCCCACTGTTCCCGCAATGCGCTGGCCCGTGGCAGCAATTGATCGTCGACCTTGAGGTCGAACTTGATCGAACCGGTCACCTGCACGCATTCGTGCCGCGCACCGAGCGTACGGAAACGCTCGGCCTCGGTTTCGGTCTGCACGGCGATCAGGTTCATCTCCTCGAGCATCGGCCGGGTCAGGCCGGCGAAGCGGGCATAGCCACGAGCCGAGCGCTCGGACAGCCGGGCATTGGCCAGCGCCACCGGTATGCCGCGCCTGGCGCACTGGTGGATGTGGTTCGGCCACAGTTCGGTTTCCATGATGATGCCAAGACGCGGGCGCACATGGTCGAGGAACCGCCCGGCCGCCCACGGCAAGTCATAAGGCAGGTAGCAGTGCTGCACCCTTGGCTCGGCCTCGAACATCGCGCGGATACGCTCGGAACCGGTCGGGGTCATGCAGGTGAGCGTGATCGGCAGGTCGGGGTACTGCTTGAGCAGGGCACGGACCATTGGCGCGGCGGCGATGCTCTCGCCCACCGAGACCGCATGCACCCAGATGCCGCCCTGGCGCATGGGCGGCAGCTGGCAGGCGAAACGCTCGGCGATCCGCGCACGGTACGCCGGCGCCTTGCGCCCGCGCAGGAACAGGCGCAGCGCGACCAGCGGCAGGCCCAGGTGAAACAGCAGGGTATAGAGGGTTCTGTTCATGGCGGCGGAGTTTACTAGGAACCGCGCGAAAAGGCCTGTCAGCCAATCGCCCTCAGGTGCACGGCGAAGCGCTCGGCCAGCCACTGCGCGGCCGGGCCCAACGGTTCGTCGCGCCGCCAGGCCAGCTCCGCCACCAGCGCCGGCGGGCGCCACTCGCTGTCCAGCTCGACCATCTGCGTCTGGTAGGTGGGGTACTGCACCACATGCCGAGGCAACCAGGCCCAGCCCAGGCCGCGCATCAGCAACTCGGCCATGGCGTAGAAACTGTCGGCACGCCAGACCTGCGGGCTGATCGCCTCGCCGCCCGGGTAGCCACTCTGCTGCGGGGTGATCAGCAACTGGCGATGACGGGCCAGTTGCTGGCGGCTGACCTTGGCCAAGTGTGCCAGTGGGTGGTCGATGGCACACACCGTGACCATCTCGACGCTGCCCAGGGCGCGCCGTTCCAACGAGGCGGGAATGCTTTCATGGTGGAAGAACAAGCCCAGGTCGGCACGCCGCTCCACCAGCTTGCGCGCCACATCGCCCTGGGCACCGCTGGCCAGCTGCACTTCCAGGTAAGGGTAGTGCGCCGCCAGCTCGTCGAGGCTGTCGATCACCGGCTGGTAGGGCATGGCCTCGTCCTGGGCCACCCGCAACAACGCCTCCTGCCCGCGCATCAAGGCCTGTGCCCGGCCATCCAGGCGCTCGCACTGGCGCAAGAGCTCGCGGGCGTCCTCCAGCAACGCGGCGCCGCTTTCGGTCAGGCGCGGCTGCCGGCCGCTGCTGCGCTCGAACAGGGTCACGCCCAGGTCCGTCTCGAGCAAGGCGATGGCGCTGCTGATCGCCGACTGGGCCTTGCGCTGCTCGCGGGCCACGGCGGAAAACGAACGCAACTCGGCGACTCGGACGAACAGGCGCAGTTGCTCGAGGCTCCAGTGTTCAGTCATGGCAAACCTATCTTAAAAGCAGATAGGCAATGACTTTACCGCATCCTGGGATTCCCTAGAATGCCCATCCAGCAACGGAGGACCCGCACCATGAACGCCTACACCTATCTCGCCATCGCCATCTGCGCCGAAGTCATCGCCACCGCCTCCATGAAAGCGGTCAAGGGGCCGAGCACGCCGTTGCCGCTGCTGCTGATGGTGTGCGGTTATGCCGTGGCGTTCTGGATGCTGACCCTGGTGGTGCGCAGCATTCCGGTGGGCATCGCCTATGCGATCTGGTCGGGGCTGGGCATCGTGCTGATCAGCATCGCGGCGTTGCTGATCTACGGACAGAAACTGGATGTGCCGGCGATGCTGGGCATGGCCATGATCGTCGGCGGGGTGGTGGTGATCCAGGTGTTCTCCAATACCGCCGGGCATTGATCCACGGGGAACACTGTTCCCATGTGAACTGTATACTGCGCACCTGTCCCAGTTTTCGAGGTGCCCGCATGCCATCCGCCATTACCACTGACGTGCTGATCGTCGGCGCCGGGGTCGCAGGCCTCTGGCTCAATGCCCGGCTGCGCCGGCTGGGCTATTCGACGGTGCTGGTGGAGCGCGCCAGCCTGGGTGGCGAGCAGACCATCAAGTCGCAAGGCATCATCCACGGTGGCACCAAATACGCCCTGCACGGCGCCCTCAGCGGCGCCTCCGAGGCCATCGCCGACATGCCGCGACGCTGGCGCGAAGCGCTGGCCGGCAACGGCGAGCTGGACCTGACCGCTACCCACCTGCTTTCCGATGCCCATTACCTGTGGTCTCCCGGCACCCTGGCCGGCAACCTCACCAGTTTCTTCGCCAGCAAGGCCGTGCGTGGCCGGGTCGACCAGGTCAAGGGCGAGCAACTGCCGCCGGCCCTGCAGGACCGCGCGTTCAAGGGCAAGGTCTATCGCCTGGCCGAGCTGGTCATCGACGTGCCCAGCCTGCTGGCCAACCTGGCACGGCTGGCGGGCGACAGCCTGCTGGCCGGCGAGCGTGTCGAGCCGCTGCGCGACGGCGATGACCTGGCCGGGCTGGTGGTCGATGGCCGCGAGATCCGCGCCCAACGTATCGTCCTCAGCGCCGGCGGCGGCACCGAAGCGCTGCTGCACGCCCTGGGGCTGAACCAACCGGCCATGCAGCGCCGGCCGCTGCACATGGTCCTGGCCAAGGGCCCCAATCTCAAGCCGCTGTACGCTCACTGCCTGGGCGGCGGTCCCAAGCCGCGCATCACCGTTACCACCCACCCGGCCGCCGACGGCCAGTGGGTGTGGTACCTGGGTGGCGACATTGCCGAGGCCGACGGCGTGGCCCGCGAGCCCGCCGCGCAGATCGCCGCGGCGCAAAAGGAAGTCGCCAGCCTGCTGCCCTGGATCGACCAGGCCCAGGTGCGCTGGGCCACCCTGCGCGTCGACCGCGCCGAGCCGGCGCAATCGGGCCTGGTACGCCCGGACAACGCCTTCCTCGCCGACCAGCAGCGCCTGCTGGTCGGCTGGCCGACCAAGCTGGCCTTGGCGCCGGACTTCGCTGATCGTGTGCTGGCCAGCTTCGAACGTGACGGCATCCACCCGAAGAACCAGCCGGACCTCGCCAACCTGCCCCGCCCACCGCTGGCGCTGCCTGCCTGGGAGCAACTGCTGCCATGAGCCTGCCGACCCTGCACGATCATCACCGCCCCCTGGGCAGCACCGGCCTGCGGGTGTCGCCGCTGGGCCTGGGCACGGTCAAGCTTGGCCGCGACCAGGGCGTGAAGTACCCCAACGGTTTCACCATCCCCGATGACGAAACCGCCCGCCTGCTGCTCGCCCAGGCCCGCGAACTGGGCATCAACCTGATCGACACCGCACCGGCCTACGGCCGCAGCGAGGAACGCCTTGGCCCATTGCTGCGCGGCCAGCGTGACCAGTGGGTGATCGTCAGCAAGGTCGGCGAAGAGTTCGAGGCCGGCCAGTCGCACTTCGATTTCAGCGCCGCCCACACCCGCCGCTCGGTCGAACGCAGCCTCCAGCGCCTGGAAACCGACCGCATCGAGCTGGTTCTGGTGCATTCCGACGGCAACGACCTGGCGATCCTCGAGCGGGAGGGCGTGTACGAAGCCCTCGCCGCACTCAAGCAGGAAGGCAAGATCCTGGGCTATGGTTTGTCGGGCAAGACCGTCGCCGGCGGCCTGAAGGCGTTGGAGCAAGGAGATTGCGCCATGGTCACCTACAACCTCAACGAGCAGGCGGAGCGGCCCGTGCTGGACTACGCTGCCGAACACGGCAAGGCCATCCTGGTCAAGAAAGCCCTGGCCAGCGGGCATATCTGCCTGGCGCCCGGGGTCGATCCGGTGCAGGCCAGTTTCGAGTTGCTGTTCGCCCACCCGGGCGTGAGCAGTGCCATCGTCGGCACCATCAACCCGGTGCACCTGGCCCACAACGTGGCCACCGTCGCCCGCATCCTGGGCCGGCCCTGAGCCGTCCAGGCGGGGGCCCAACGCAAGGAGGAGCCTCGTGCCGCGTACGCTGATCCGCAAGAATCCGAGCAACTTCAAGACCCTGCCGCTGCACGTCGAGGCCACGCCCGAAGGCCTGACCTACCAGAGTATCGGCATGCCGCTGAATTTCGCCCAGACCCTGCAGCGGCGCAAGGCCATCCAGGTCGCCGACCCCGAGCACTTCGTGGCGGAACTGGCCAACCTCGGCGTGTCGGTGCGCCTGACCCTGCACTGGCAGGGCCGCGACTACTGGGTGCTGGTCCGCCAGCGCCGACAGGACCGTGGCGATGTAGTGCTCAAACTGATTTCCGGCTACGTCCCGGCCCACGAGCTGAACCTGCCGCTGCACACAGCGATCCAGGAAGTGGCCGAGGAATGCCTGCTGGAAACCCCCGAAGGCTGGCTGGGCGGACGCTTCAACGAAACCTGGCTGCCAGCGCCCTATGCCGCCGCCCTGCACTACCGTGAGGCGCTGCCGTTCGTGCTGTCGCCCGAGTCGGGCGCTGCCCGCCCGGTGCATTGCGCCAACCTGATGCTGCTGGAGCGGCCACGCGCCTATGTGCACCTGCCCACCGCGTCGTTGCAACTGATCTACGACCTGCGCCTGCAGGTACCCCGTGAGGCCAAGTCGCTGAGCCTGTTCCACGTCGACGAGCGCCTGGAAGGCGATCAACTGGTGGCCAGGCTCAATCGCAAGCGGCCGGATCTCTACCTGATGCCGCTCAAGGACGGCCAGCCCGTGGCCGAGCTGTACACCTTGAAGAAGGACCAACTGACACCCGCGGGCACGCGCGGACTGTGGCTGGCAGAGAGCTTCGCCCGTCAGGATGGCTGGGTGGTGCGGGATGAGCGGGTGCGCTGGAAGGACTGGCTGAAGCAGCAGGGGCTGGTCGAAAGCAAGCCCGCGCCGGTGTCGCACCTGGAACGGTTCGGGGACAAGGCTCGGGAACTGCTGGCCCGGGCGCGGACCTCGCTGCATAAATGAACACGGGGCAGGCCCGCTCCCAGCGTTTCATGGGAGCGGGCTTGCCCCGCGACTTGCAGCCTATCAGTGCTTGCGGATCTTCTCGACGATCGCCGTGGTCGAGCTGTTTTCCACCAGGCCCAGCACCTTCACCGTGCCGCCGTAGGCCTTGACGATATCGGCGCCGACCACCTGGTCGATACCGTAGTCACCGCCCTTGACCAGCACATCCGGCTTGACCTGGCGCAGCAGGTTCTCCGGCGTGTCCTCAGGGAAGCTGATGACCCAATCCACCGCACCGAGGCCGGCCAGCACGGCCATGCGTCGGTCAACGCTGTTGATTGGCCGGCCCGGGCCCTTCAAGCGGCTGACCGAGGCATCGTCGTTGATGGCGACGATCAGCCGGTCGCCCTGGGCGCGAGCCTGTTCCAGGTAGGTCACGTGACCGGCGTGGAGGATATCGAAGCAGCCGTTGGTGAAGACGATCTTTTCGTTGTGCGCACGGGCATCGTCGATGGCCAGCAGCAGCTGCTCCAGGCCCAGCACGCCCCGCTCCGAGCCCTCTTCACGCTGGATGGCGCGACGCAGTTCAGGGGCGCTGATGGCGGCGGTACCCAGCTTGCCGACCACGATGCCGGCGGCCAGGTTGGCCAGGGCGACGGCATGCGGCAGGTCCTCGCCCGCGGCGATGGCGGCGGCCAGAGTGGAAATCACCGTATCACCGGCACCGGTGACATCGAACACTTCACGGGCGCGGGCCGGCAAGTGCAGGGCCGGGTGGCCGGTGCGCAGCAGGGTCATGCCATGCTCGCCACGGGTCACCAGCAGCGCGCCCAGGTCCAGCTCGTCGAGCAGCTTCAGGCCTTTGGCGACCAGTTCGGTTTCGTCGGCGCAACGGCCAACGATGGTCTCGAACTCACTGAGGTTCGGGGTGATCAGGCTGGCACCGCGGTAGATCGAGAAATCCTTGCCCTTGGGGTCGGCCAGCACCGGGATGCCCTTGCCGCGGGCGGCCTGGATCAGCGCCTGATGGTTCTGCAGCGCGCCCTTGCCATAGTCGGACAGCACCAGCACCTTGACGCCTTTGAGCAGGGCATCGACCTCCGCGCCCAGCGACAGCGGGTCGGTGGCGAACGGCTCCTCGAAATCGATGCGCAGCAGTTGCTGGTGACGGCTCATCACCCGCAGCTTGACGATGGTCGGCTGGTGGGCGATGCGCTGGAAGATCGAGCGCACACCGGCGGCGTGCAGGCTGTTGGCGAGACTGTCGGCAGCCTCGTCCTGGCCGGTGACGCCGACCAGAGAAGCGGGCGCGCCGAGGGCAGCGATGTTCAAGGCCACGTTGGCCGCGCCGCCGGGGCGATCCTCGATCTGATCGACCTTGACCACCGGCACCGGCGCTTCAGGCGAAATACGCGAAGTACCGCCATGCCAGTAGCGGTCAAGCATGACATCGCCGACCACCAGTACCGGGGCTTGATCGAAACGCGGCATGGACAACTTCATGGGCAACCCATTTTTGGAAAAGTGAACAGGGGCAGGATATTAGCACAGGGTCGTGGATGGCTTTACCGCCACCTTCGCTGTGGACAACTGCAGTGACAATCGGGGCCGTGCCAGCCCCGATGCTTGGATTTAGGTGATATCGACGTTTTCCGGCGCATCCAGGCCCATGGCATGCAGACGGGCATAGTAGCCATTGGCCTCAAGCAGCTCGGCATGGGTACCACGCTCCACCAGACGCCCCTGCTCCATCACCAGGATCATGTCGGCCTTCTCGATGGTCGACAGCCGGTGGGCGATCACCAGTGTCGTGCGCCCCTGCATGACATGGTCCAGGGCTGCCTGGATATGCCGTTCGGACTCGGTATCCAGCGCCGAGGTCGCTTCATCCAGAATCAGCAACGGTGCATTCTTCAGCAGTGCACGGGCTATCGCCAGGCGCTGGCGCTGACCGCCTGACAGGAGCACACCGTTCTCGCCGACCTCGGTGTCGAAACCTTTCGGCAACTGGTCGACGAACTCCTTGGCATAGGCATCGGCGGCCGCGGCCTCGATATCGGCACGCGGTGCACCGGCCAGGTCGCCATAGGCGATGTTGTTGGCCACGGTGTCATTGAACAACGTGACATGCTGGGTGACCTGGGATACATGTCGACGCAGGTTGCGCAGGCGGTACTCCTCGATTTCCACGCCATCGAGCAGAATCTGCCCTTCGCTGTGGTGATAGAAACGCGGAATGAGCGCGGCGAGGGTCGACTTGCCGCTGCCGGAACGACCGACCAGGGCAATCATCTGGCCAGGTTCGGCAGTGAAGCTGATGTCGCTGAGCACCTGACGCTCGGTACCTGGGTAGGTGAAGCTCAGATTGCGTACTTCCAGACGGCCCTGCACACGCGCCTTCTCAACGGTACCGGTATCCACCTCAGGGGCTTCATCCAATTGCTCGAAGATGCTCTCGGCACCGGCCAGGCCTTTCTGGATGGTCGAACTGACCTCCGAAAGCTGACGGATCGGCTTGGGCAGCAGCCCCGCGGCCGTGATGTAGGCAACCAGGTCGCCAGCCGATGCGTCCCCACGCAGGAACAGGACCAGGAACATCAGCGCAGCCATGGCGCTGTAGATCACCAGTTGCAGCAGCGGCGTGTAGAGCGCGCCGGTCTTGGTCATGCGCAACTGCTTGTCGGTGTTGCCCTGGCTGGCGGCGCTGAAGCGCTGCTCCTCGTAACGTTCACCGCCGAAACTGCGCACCACCCGATAGCCCTGGATGGTCTCGGAGGCAACATGGGTGACGTCACCCATGGCCACCTGGATCTTCTTGCTCTGCTTGCGGAATTTCTTGCTGGCAGTGCTCACCATCACGGCGATCACCGGCAGGATCGCGACCATGACCAGCGTGAGTTGCCAGTTCATCCACAGCAGGTAGGCGAACAGGAAGACCACCGTCAGGCCTTCACGGATCACCACCTTGATCGCGTCGGTCGCAGCGCCGGTGACCATCGTCACGTTGAAGGTGATGCGCGAAATCAGGTGGCCGGAGTTGTGGTTGTCGAAATAGCGGTTGGGCAGCACCAGCAGCTTGTTGAACAGCTCCACGCGCAGGTCGTGCACCAGGCACAGTGACACCTTGGCCAGGAAGTAGTTGCCCAGGAACGACCCCAGGCCTTGCCAGGCTGCGATCAGGATGATCAGCAGCGGCACGGCCTGCAGCAGTTGCAGGTCGCGCAGGTAGGCCACGTTGGGGAACAGGACGGCCTGGGGATTGCTCAGGCCGTCGACGAAGTACTTGAGGATCCCGGCCAGCATCGGCTGGGTCGAAGCGAAGATCACAAACCCGACGATACTCAGCAGGAAGATGCCGATGTAGGGTTTCACGTACCTCAGCAGCCTGAAGTAGATCTTCAGGCTGGAGGTGTTCTCCACCGGTAGCGGTGTTTCGGCCATCATCGAGCTCGCTGTTCAGATTGAACCGGCGATTTTACCACAGCGTCGTTTCTGGTCATCTGCCCACGGCAACAACATTGCCAGGCCTACTGGCAGCCAGCTGATGAACCATTCGGCCCGTGGCGTGGCGGTCAGGCTGGCGGCATCGAATTGCATGGCCAGGGTGGAAAACACCCAGAGGCCAAGCAGCGCCTTGCCGAACACCGTATGGCGGGCTCGTACGATCTCGCCCAGAGTGAAAAGCCAGATTGCCACCCACAGCAGCATCCCTGGCAAGCCAAGCTCCACGGCGACATGGGTGAACATGTTGTGCGTGTGCTCGAACATCTCTCCGAGCGCCTCCACTCGATAGTAGGCCCCCAACCCCAGTCCGGTGAGGGGATGCTCACCGATCATGTGTACGGCGGACATGAAAATCTCTGGTCGGTAGGACGAACCTCGCGCCATGATCAGGTCGTACATCTGGTAAAACGCCGCCCCCGTGGCCAAGGCGGCAAGGAGCGCGAACAGCCCACTTGCGCGATCACGGTGCCACAAAACACCCAGTATGACCGTCACGACCAACGCAAATGCCGCGCCGCGGCTCTGGCTCAGAATCACGAACGCTCCCAGACACGCCAGCGCGAGCATCCAGGCCAGTTGCAGGCCACGATGACGCGGGCAGGCATACAGAATCCACAGGATGGCGGCGGCAATGACGTAGGCACCCAGAATCGGATGGGAGATCTCGCCTATACCGGCCAGACGCTCCACCCACGACTGGCCAGACATACCATAGAAGCGCACGATCGATATCAAGGCAGCTATGGCCAGCAGCCCACCACCCAGTTGCAACAGTCGCCAGCAACGCGCGATACCCATTTGGGCCATGAGCGGAAAAGCCATGAGGAACAACAGGATATATAATAACCGTTTGCCTTCACGCAGACCGTCTTCTGCACTAGACCACATCAGGGTCACGGCGCTCCAGGCCAGCAATGCGGCGGTTGCGATCCACAAGGCTGGCTGCCGGCGCCAGGCCTGAAGGAATACGTGCCTGGCGGACCATGCCAACCCCAAGGTCGGCAGCCACAGGAACAGGATCATGCCCTGCTGGTACAACTTGTTGGTTGGCGCCAATGCCACCGCCGCCAGAAACCAGACAAAACCCAACCCCAGCCAGGCCTTTGCCCAGCCCTTCTCATACAACATTCCTTTCCCCCGATGAAACGTAAAAACACCGTCATGGTGCTGGCAGATTTTTTTCGGCATTATTGCCGGTCATTTTGCCTGCCATGAAGACAAGGCTCGAATACATGCAATGTTCCCGGCTCTCCCAGGTCGACTTCGATCGATTGACTCTCGGCGCCAAGGTGCTTGAGGCAGATAGCCACGGCGCCAAAGTCTACCTGCTTGGGGATGGAAATATCCTCAAGGTGTTTCGTCGCAAGCGTCTGATTTCATCTGCACTGCTACGCCCCTACTCGCAGCGCTTCATCGACAACGCCATGCGCCTGGGCCAGGCCGGTTTCCCGACCCTGGAAGTGATCAGCCACCACAAGCTGCCGCTGCCGGGCCGCACGGCAGTGCTCTATCGACCGCTGCCGGGCGAGACCCTGCTGCAACTGTCGCGCCAGCCCGACTTCAGCTGGAACCGGCAATTGCCGCGCCTGGTCGAGCTTATTCGGCGACTGCATCACGCGGGGATCTACTTCCGCTCGCTGCATCTGGGCAACGTGGTCGAGACCCCCGAAGGCCTGCTGGGCTTGATCGACGTGGCCGACATGCGCTTCCTGCGCGCCCCGCTCTCTTCCCGAATGGTGCAACGCAACGTACAGCACATGGTTCGCTACATCGAGCGAGAACCCCTCGCCCGAGAGTTTCCCCTCGATCAGTTCCAGGCGGCCCTGGCGGCGCGCTGACACTCAGCGCGCCAACAGGCTGGCCGAACCGGACCGGAACGCTTGCCATCCCTGCTCCGGCGCCAAGGCCTGCCACTGCTCCGAAGCCTTGACGCCGGCATCCTGGAAGGCGCAATCGTCAATGACGTCAGCCCAGGCATACGGATCGTCCGTCGGCAGGTAGCGGCCCGAATCAGCCAACTGTTCTCGAAAAACCGGCAGGTCACTGCAGACGACCGGCACCTTGGAAAGCACGGCCTCCTGCAGCACCAGCCCGAGGCCTTCCGAGCGGGAGGGCACCAGCAACCAGTCGAAGGCCGGGTACAGTCGTATCGAATCTTCACGGTGGCCATAGAACCGGACACGATCACCCACGCCGAGCGATCTGGCCTGCGCTTCCAGCTGCCCACGCAACGGGCCATCGCCGAGTATGACCAGGCGAGCGCCGTGCTGCACTGCGCGCGTCCTGGCGAACGCTTCGATCAACATCTCGAAACCTTTACTCTCGACCAGGCGACCCACCGCCCCCAGCACAAGACCATCCTCCATCAGCGACAAGGCCTGCCTGGCCTGCTCCCGATCCAGCGAATGATCGGTGAAGGCCCGAGGATTCAGCGCCACACGCAAGCTTTGCACCGAACGCCCCAACCCCTGGGCCAGCGAAAGCGCCAATGTCGTGGAGACAGCGGCGACCCTCAGGCGCTCTACAGGAAACTGCCGGAACAAGGCTACATCGCGTCGGGTCAGGCGTGTCGTACCGTGGAACAGGACGGCAACCTGCACGTCTGGAAGCTGACGCAACACTGGCAGCAGCAGCCGGGCAACACCCAGTCCGTCCAGCAACAGCACATCGGGAACCACCACCTTCAGCGCGCGACGCAGACGCCACTTCACCCAGGACAGTGCCAGTCCGTGCGCTAGCCGCCCCTTGAGCACGCGTGGCGACAAATGCCAGCTGCGCGTCTGGCCCACGCCGCTGCACAAACCCTCTCCGAGCAGAAGCCAGTTGGTCACATGCGCACCACTCGGGGCATGCGCCAGCACCTGCCGGTGCACACTGTGGATGGAAGCGAAGGGCGAACCACCCGACCACATCACATTGAGGATATTCAACGGCGTAACGCCCCTTTGATGATTCGGTGGGCCTTGAAGCCAGCCGTTTTGCTGATTACGTAGTCTTGCTCGAATCTACGTCAGAACCCGAGCCGCAAACGCAAGCGCTGCCAGGTGGTCAGCGGCGGATGCACTCGCAGTGCAGGCACCATGTGCTCGACAATGCTTCGGCCCACGGCCGCGAAACTGAAGCGCGCAGTGGCCAGTTCACGCCCATTGCCAGCGATGAACGCCGACAGCGCCGGATCCTCGCGTAACCGACGCAGCTTGGCCTGCAGCGTCGGGATGCTGTCATACAACACCACGTTGCGCATGTCCTCGAGCCCCAGTGCGCGGTTCTCCGCTTCGCCCTGGTCGTAGGCGAACAATACGCAACCGCAGGCCATCGCCTCGAAGTTCTTGATCATGTACTCGCCCATGCCGACGTCGGCACTGACGAAAAAACGGATACGATTGAGGGTATTGCAATAGTCCTCGCCTGACTTGGTACGGGTGACCACCAGGTTCTCCACCTGTCCCAACTCATCCAGCAAGGCTTTGCGGCCACTGTAGGCGACACTCTTGGTGCTGCCGACGAATGCCAGCTCGATATCGCGTTCGCGCCCCTGGTCGGCCAGCAGTTGTTCGTCGTAGCCCTTGGGCACGAATACCGCGTCGAAGCCTTCCTGGCGCAGGCGCTCGCTGACCATGTAGCCAGAGCTGATGATTCGGGCCCAAGGCAGTTGGCGGTAATGCTCGCTGAACTTGCCGGTGTATTTGCAGGGTATGTAGTTCTGGTACGCGTCGTGCTCGAGGATCACCAGGTTGGGAACGCTGCGAATGAACGCAACCTGACGGATTTCCTGCTTGAAACGCAGGAAGAACACAATACGGTCGTAGCGCGTGACGTCCACTTCCCGCTTGAAGTAGCGACGCAGGTTGCGCTGGTCCTCGTCGCTCAGCCAACGCAGATCGCAGTCGCAGTTGGCCGCGACGCCG
Source organism: Pseudomonas sp. TE6283 (assembly GCF_054060555.1). Taxonomy (NCBI): domain Bacteria; kingdom Pseudomonadati; phylum Pseudomonadota; class Gammaproteobacteria; order Pseudomonadales; family Pseudomonadaceae; genus Pseudomonas; species Pseudomonas sp. TE6283. The sequence continues at coordinate 96,779 of NZ_JBSSDH010000015.1, read as the reverse complement.
TCGTACAGGCGGTCGAGAATCGCCCGTTGTTCCTTCTGCACCAGAAATAGGACTTTCATTGCTTTCCTTGGGCGCTCACAGGTCGCGACGCCAGAACAGTTCATGTCGGCGCACCGCCTTGCGGAAGAATTCGTTCTCTCCGTACGGCGATGGGCGGCGCCCTGCCAGCCAGCGTTGCAACGCACGGCGCAGGCGACGCTTGAAGGGGGGGGCAGGTTGCAGGTCATGCATCATGCCCAGGGCCATGGCCTTGTCGCGCTGGGTGTCGATATCCAGCACCAGGCTGCAGGGTGCCCAGGCTTCGGCGGCTTGCAGCTGCGGCGGCAGGGCCACGCCATCACCGCTGTCGCCCATCGGCCAGCGGTCGTTGTCATGCAGGTGGTTGGCGTAGCACAACAACGTTTCAGGCTGCCACGCCAGGCCTTGCAGCGCCTCGAGCACAGCGGCCTGGGCACAGATGTGGTCCGGGTGCGGATCGAGCACCGGGTGCGGCATCACCAGCACCTGGGGCCGGGCCATCTCGAACAGGGCACGCAGGTCGGCCAGCAGGTTGTGCCAGGTCGGCGCACCATCGACATCGGCCGGCAGCGGGAACGGATTGAAACGGCGGAAGGGGCGGATGTCGGCAAGGTCGGCTTCACGCGAGCCCACCGGCAGATCCGGCGCAACCTGCATGACTGGCAACTGCAGGCAGAAGTAGCCCAGCTGCACGCAATGCGACTCCGGCACGCCTGCCCAACGTGGCACGGCGATGCTGTCCCAGGCGCGCAGGCGGCCCTTCAGCCTGGCCGCCTCAGCCTTGGCCAGGCCCATGGCCTGGTAGTGTTCGGCCTCGATCTCACCGGCAGTCAGGGTGACAACCCAGGCTTCGTCGGCCTGGCTGTAGAGCCCATAGGCCGCCAGCTCGGCGTCGTCGGCATGGGGGGCAATGACCATCACTCGGCGGTTGCGCAGTTCGACCGCTGGGGTTATCCACAAGCGCGCTGATTCTTTCAATCGGCAATGCCGACCACGCAGACGCAACGTGCCGGCCGCCAATGGTTCGGCCAACCCGGTCAGATTGAGGAAACGCACTCCGTTGACGCCACGCTCGAACGTCTGCATGTCGCTGGCGGCCCCCGCCACCAGCTCGACGCGAGGATCAAGGAAACGCCCGAGCCAACGGCTACGAATACCGATTTCAAGGATCAGTGTCTCGTCACCTTGCAGTGCAACATCGGTCTGCAGCAGATCGCCCCGCAGGCTCGCTGCGATTTCTCGAGTGTCCTTGGCAAAACGGTAAGCGTAGTCTTCGCCCGGCGAGTAGAACAGGTGATCGGCGAACCAGGCCTCGTGCGCCACCCACAGCAGCGCCAGCAACAACAGCGGCAACCACCACACACCCAACACGCCCAACGCAACCAGCAGCACCAGGCCCACCAGCAGCCCCAGGCGCTTGTTGCGCCGGTGGCGCTTGAGCAACTGCTGCTTGCGGCTCACGACTGGAACACCGGTACAGGGTTGCACCAACGGTCCTTGTACTCACGGTCCGCACGACCGAACGAGAACCGCAATGCCTTGCCGCGGGCCGTGGCTTGCTCCCAGGCAGACTGGGTGTTGAGGAAGCTCAATACGCTCCCAGGGCTGAAGGCCTTGGTGTCTGGATCGACCCCGCCGTTGACGTATTCGACGCTGATCCATTGCGGCGCCTCGACGCGATACACCAACTGAATGGCGATTGGCGCCCCCTCGAGGAACAGCACCGAGCCGATCAGCAGCTCCCGCAGGCGCTCGACCACCTCGGCCATGCGGGCAGCGCCGGTGGCCGGGAAGCCCCAGCGACGCTGGAACAAGTCACAGTACATCGCGGCAATCTCGGCGGCAGTGAAATCGCCGATCGGCCGCACCTGGCCACCCGCCTCTTCCAGCAGTCGCAGCTCACGGCGTTGGTTGTAGCGGAATTTCTTCGACAGGTCCTCGTGGGGACGTGCCATGGCCAACTGCTCGGGTTGTGCCTTCAAGCCGGCGAAACGCCCCTGGTTCAACTCCGACAGGTAGCGACCGGCGTGGCGCAGCGGTGCCCCGGCATCGGCGGCGGCCGGCAGGATGATCTCGGCATTGCCCAGGTCGAACAGGCCTTTCTTTCCTTCGCGCTTGAGCACGTCCTTGGACAGCGCCAGGTGGCGCCCCCAGGTCGGCAGCGCGGCCTTGAGCTCGGCGCCCTGGAACCAGCCCAGGTAACGCACGGGAATTCCGGCCAGGTCGGCCAGTTGCTCGATCACCAACGGGTGCGTGGCGACACTGCCGCCATGACGCTGCCAAGTGTCGTTGTATGCGTCCGCGTCGATCACTTGCCAGCCGCGTTCGCGCCAGGCCTTGAGATGATTGAGCATCAGGCCTCCGACATCAGCGCGCGGACTTGCGGCAGTTGCCAAAAGGCACCCCGCACCGCCTGGTCGCTGAAGCGCTGCTGCAGGCGCTGCAGCATATGCCCGGCGCATGCCTCGCGCTGCTGCGCATCCAGGCCGGCCATGTGCTTCAGGCCCTGGGCCAGCTGCGCGGCATCGCCCAGCGGGAACAGCACACCCACACCCTCGACCACTTCCCGGGCGCCGCCACAGGCGGTGGCCAGCACCGGTACGCCAGCGACCATGGCTTCGAGCAAGACCATGCCAAACGGCTCATGGTCGGAGCTCAGGGCGAACACGTCGAAAGCGCGGAAGTAACGGCGGGCATCCGGGACCTGGCCGAGGAAGTCGACCTGGTCGGTGATGCCCAGCTCAGCGGCCAGGGCCTTGAGTTTCGCCTCGAGACGCCCCTTGCCCAGAATCGCCAGGCGCGCGCCGGTCGGCAGCCCCGGCAAGGCTTCGGCAAAGCCGCGCAGCAGCGTGGCCTGGTCCTTGTCCGGATGCAGGCGACCGACGTTGCCGACCACCCAGGCACGTTCATCCAGGCCCAGTGCACGGCGCGCCTCGCCACGCGGCACCAGGCTGGCCTGCAATGCCTCGACGTCGATGCGGTTGTACAGGGTCTGAATACGCTCGGCCGGCCACTGGCCCAGGCAGCGACGCATGTCGTCACGCACCGCGTCCGACACACCGAGCAGGCTAAGGCGCCTGCGGAACAGGTTGGCGAACAGCCGTCGCCCTTTGCGCTCATAGTCGCCGAAGGCATGGTGCACGCCGATCACCGGCAGGCCGGTCCCGAGCAGCGCGACATAGATCGGCTTGAAGCGGTGGGCGATGCAAAAGCTGAAATTGCGCTGCGCGGCGATCTTGCGCAGCGCGCGGATCGCGCCCAGCTTCAGGCCGCGCACGGCCTTGGAACTGAACTCGAGAAACAGCACCTCGTCCGAGGCACAGCCAGCCGCTACTTTTGCGTCGGCTGCCCCGGTGAGGAACACGGTAGTGACCTTGTAGCCGCTGCCCTGGAACAGGCTGGCGTATTGACGGGCACAATCGAGGAACGGCCCGTCATAACCATGGCAGAACTGCAGGATGCGCGGTTCAGAGCGGCTGGTCATACGGCGCGGCGCCTTCCTTGACCACCAGGATGTCTTCCATGATCAGGTACTGCAGGTCCGAGCCGAAGAACATGTTCAGGGCGTCGGTCGGCGAGCAGATCATGGGTTCGCCGCGGCGGTTCAGCGAGGTGTTCAGCGACACGCCGTTGCCGGTCAGGTTTTCCAGCGCCTTCATCATGTCGTAGTAGCGCGGGTTGTACTCGCGCTTGAGCACCTGGGCGCGCGAAGTGCCGTCCTCATGGACGACTTCCGGCACGCGGGCCTTCCACTCTTCGGCGACTTCGAAGGTGAAGGTCATGAACGGCGCGGGGTGATCGATCTTGATCATCTGCGGCGCGACAGTATCGAGCATCGACGGGCAGAAAGGTCTCCAGCGTTCGCGGAACTTGATCTGGTGGTTGATGCGGTCGGCAACGCCTTCCACGCTCGGGCAGCCGATGATCGAACGACCACCCAGCGCACGCGGACCGAACTCCATGCGGCCCTGGAACCAGGCCACCGGGTTGCCATCGACCATGATCTTGGCGATCTGCTCCGGCATGTTCTCCAGCTTGCGCCATTTCGGCTGGCTCGGGTGACGGGCACAGGCGGCGATCACGTCTTCATTAGAATACGCAGGGCCAAGGTAGACGTGTTCCATCTTCTCGACCGGCACGCCACGGGCGTGGGACACGTAGGCGGCCGCGCCAACGGCGGTACCGGCGTCGCCGGAGGCCGGCTGGACGAACAGCTCCTTTACATCATCACGGGCGATGATCTTCTGGTTCAGCTTGACGTTCAGCGCGCAGCCGCCGGCGAAGGCCAGCTTGCCGGTCTCTTTCAGCGTGTCGCCCAGGTAATAGTCGATCATCTGCAGGGCGAGCTTCTCGAACAGCGCCTGCATGCTGGCGGCGTAGTGGATGTAAGGCTCGTCGGCGATGTCGCCTTCGCGTTTCGGACCCAGCCACTCGATCAGCTTGGGCGAGAAGTAGAAGCCCTTGCCCTTCTCTTTATAGCGGCGCAGGCCGATGACGTTGGCGTATTCGGTGTTGATCACCAGCTCGCCGTTTTCGAAACTGGCCAGGCGCGAGAAGTCGTACTTGCTGGCATCGCCGTATGGCGCCATGCCCATGACCTTGAACTCGCCATCGAGCATCTCGAAGCCGAGGAACTCGGTGATCGCGCCATACAGGCCGCCCAGCGAATCCGGATCGAAGAATTCCTTGATCTTGTGGATCTTGCCGTTTTCGCCGTAGCCAAAGAAGGTGGTGGCGTACTCGCCCTTGCCGTCGATGCCGAGGATCGCGGTTTTCTCTTTGAAACCCGAGCAATGGTAGGCGCTGGAGGCATGGGCCAGGTGGTGCTCGACCGGCTCGATCTTGATCTTCTTCGGATCGAAGCCCAGTTGCTCCAGGCACCAGACGATCTTCTTGCGGTAGCGCTTGTAGCGGCGGTTACCCATCAGCAGCGCATCGAGGGCGCGGTCCGGGGCGTACCAGTAGCGCTTGGCGTAGTGCCAGCGAGCCTTGCCGAACAGGCTGATAGGGGCGAACGGAATGGCCACCACGTCGACGTCAGACGGCTTGATGCCGGCCTGCTCCAGGCAGAACTTCGCCGACTCGTAGGGCATGCGGTTCTTCGCATGCTTGTCACGCACGAAGCGCTCTTCTTCGGCGGCGGCAATCAGCTTGCCGTCGATGTACAGGGCCGCGGAAGGGTCATGGCTAAGGGCGCCGGACAGGCCAAGAATCGTCAGTGCCAAGGGTCTAGCCTCTCAAATCGGTATGAAGTGCGCCAACGGCCATTCGGACGGATGGCGGCTAAAGGGCGGGATTATAACGCAAAGATGGTCAGGCGCGATGCACTCGCGCGGGAGCGGGCTTGCCCCCACGAGGGTCACATGCCGTTAGGTTATTCGGCGATCAGCCAGTCCATGCGCAAGCTGCCGGCGGTCTGCGCCAGCTCCTTGGCCAGCCACGGCAGCAGCGTCTTGAGCTCATCTTCCAGGCCCCATGGCGGATTGGCGATGGCCAGGCCCGAGCCGTTCAGGCCCTGCGGGCTGTCCTGGTGATGCACATACAGCTCGACCCGCAGCAGCTTTGGCGCGCCGGTGCTGGTGAGGTCCTGATAGAAGCGGGTCAGCGAGCGCTGGTCCTTGATCGGGTACCAGATGGCCGCGACGGTCTGGCGCATGCGACCGATCGCCTCTTTCATGGCCACGGTACAGCGCTTGAGCTCGTCGGCCTGCTCGAACGGCGGGTCGATCAGCATGATGGCGCGCTTTTCCTGCACCGGCAGAAGCGCCCGCGGGATGTGCCAGCCTTCGCCCAAATGAACGGTGACCCGCGGGTCCTTCTTCATGTTCTCCTTGAGCAGCGCCCCATCTTCAGGGTGCTTCTCGTTGAGCAGGGCGCGGTCCTGCTGACGCATCAAACGACGCGCCAGCTCGGGCGAGCCCGGGTAGTAGCGCAGCTCGCCATCCGGGTTCAGGCGCTTGATGATGCGCAGGTAGTCGGCGGCCGCTTCAGGCAGGTCGTCGCGGTTCCACAGGCGGGCCACGCCCTCGAGGTATTCGCCGGTACGGCTCGCCTGGTCGCCCTGCAGGTCGTAGAGACCCAGACCGGCGTGAGTGTCGAGATAGGCGAACGGCTGCTCCTTGCGCGACATCAGGGCGATGAGGCGGGTGAGCACGATGTGCTTGAGGACGTCGGCGTGGTTGCCGGCGTGGAAGGCGTGACGATAGTTCATGAGGACTCCTGCGGGGGCAACAAGTTTACCTTGCCTTGCAGTCGGCAAAAAGCATCGCGGGGCAAGCCCGCCCCCACCAATGCCCGAGGGCGCGTGGGAGCGGGCTTGCCCCGCGATAGGGACAACGCCGGTTCAGCAGGCGTTATTTGTCAGCGTGATACGCCGCATCAGCGGTTTCAAAACGCGTAACCATGCTGTTGGACGGGCTGCCCAGCTTGCTCACCATGAAGATGGCGACGCTGGCGAACAGGAAGCCCGGGATGATCTCGTACAGACCCAGGTCCACATAGTTCTTCCACAGGATCACGGTCAGCGCGCCGACCACGATACCGGCCAATGCGCCATTGCGGGTCATGCCTTTCCACAGCACCGAGATCAGCACCACCGGACCGAAGGCGGCACCAAAGCCGGCCCAGGCATAGGCCACCAGGCCCAGCACACGGTTTTCCGGATTGGAGGCCATCGCGATGGCGATAAGCGCGACAGCCAGGACCATCAGACGACCGACCCAGACCAATTCCTTCTGCGAAGCGTTCTTGCGCAGGAAGGCTTTGTAGAAGTCCTCGGTCAGGGCGCTGGAGCACACCAGCAACTGGCAGCTCAAGGTGCTCATCACAGCAGCCAGGATGGCCGACAGCAGGATACCGGCAATCCAAGGGTTGAACAGGATCTTGGCCAGTTCGATGAACACGCGCTCGTGGTTCTCGGTGACCGGACCTGCCAGGTCAGGGTGCGCCGAGAAGTACGCGATGCCGAAGAAGCCGACAGCGCAGGTACCGGCCAGGCACAGGATCATCCAGGTCATGGAAATGCGACGGGCGTTGGCGATCGACTTCACCGAGTCGGCGGCCATGAAGCGCGCCAGGATGTGCGGCTGCCCGAAGTAGCCAAGACCCCAGCCCATCAGCGAGATGATGCCGATGAAGGTCGCGCCCTTGAACATGTCGAAGTGCGCCGGGTTCACCGCGTCGATGGCAGCGAAGGTCTGGTCGAAGCCGCCAGTGGAAATCAGCACGATCACCGGGGTGAGGATCAGCGCGAAGATCATCAGCGAAGCCTGCACGGTATCGGTCCAGCTTACGGCCAGGAAACCACCGATGAAGGTGTAGGCGATGGTCGCGGCAGCACCGGCCCACAGGGCGGTCTCGTAGGACATGCCGAAGGTGCTTTCGAACAGACGGGCGCCGGCAACGATGCCGGAAGCGCAGTAGATGGTGAAGAACACCAGGATGACGATCGCCGAGATGATCCGCAGCAGGCCGGTCTGGTCTTCGAAGCGGCTGGAGAAGTAGTCCGGCAGGGTCAGGGCATCACCGTTGTGCTCAGTCTGCACACGCAGACGGCCGGCGACGAACAGCCAGTTCAGGTAGGCGCCGACGGTCAGGCCGATGGCGATCCAGGCCTCGGAAAGGCCCGCGAAGTAGATGGCGCCCGGCAGGCCCATCAACAGCCAGCCGCTCATGTCCGATGCGCCGGCGGAAAGCGCGGTAACCACGCTGCCGAGACTACGGCCGCCGAGAATATAGTCGGAAAGGTTCTTGGTGGAGCGATAGGCGGCGAAGCCGATCAGCACCATTGCCGCAATGTAGACCACGAAGGTGATCGTTAGTGGATTGCCCATGAGTTGTGCCCTGGCGTTGTTTTTATCTCTTGCGACCGCCGTGCACGACGGTTGCACCCAGGCGGCGCATCCTATGCAACAACATGAACGAGGTGCAACCATTTTTCATTTGCAAGTTGCACCCAGCCATGGTTTTTCGGATAAAGCCCCTTTTTTGCTCCTTTTCGGAGCAAACGCAGCGTTTTACATAAGCAAAAGCAGCAAAAAAGACCGTTTCGGCTGTAAGGAAACATCCTTCAGACGAGTTGCACCTTTACTGCGAAGATTTCGGGTTGCACCCGGTTGCACCCGAATTGTCCTACAGGCTAATCTTGCCTTCAGCTTAGGTCACATCCGTGGCCAATAACGAGGATAAGAAATGGCGACGACCACCCTTGGGGTCAAACTCGACGACCCGACCCGTGAGCGACTCAAAGCAGCTGCGCAGTCCATCGACCGCACGCCGCACTGGTTGATCAAGCAAGCGATCTTCAACTATCTCGAGAAGCTCGAGGGTGGCGCCACCCTGAACGACCTCAACGGCCATGCCGCCGCTGGCGACGACGCCGGCGAAGTCGCCGCCGACCACGCCCACCAGTGCTTCCTGGAATTCGCCGAAAGCATCCTGCCGCAGTCGGTACTGCGCTCGGCGATCACCGCCGCCTACCGCCGCCCCGAGCAGGAAGTGGTGCCGATGCTGCTGGAGCAGGCCCGCCTGCCGGCCGCCCAGGCCGAAGCCACCAACAAGCTGGCCGCGAGCCTTGCCGACAAACTGCGCAACCAGAAGAGCGCCGGCGGCCGTGCCGGCATCGTCCAGGGCCTGCTGCAGGAGTTCTCGCTGTCCTCCCAGGAAGGCGTGGCGCTGATGTGCCTGGCCGAAGCCCTGCTGCGCATCCCCGACAAAGGCACCCGTGACGCACTGATCCGCGACAAGATCAGCACCGGCAACTGGCAGCCGCACCTGGGCAACAGCCCGTCGCTGTTCGTCAACGCCGCCACCTGGGGCCTGCTGCTGACCGGCAAGCTGGTCAGCACCCACAACGAATCCGGCCTGACCTCCTCGCTCACCCGCATCATCGGCAAGAGCGGCGAGCCGATGATCCGCAAGGGCGTCGACATGGCCATGCGCCTGATGGGCGAGCAGTTCGTCACCGGCGAGACCATCGCCGAGGCACTGGCCAACGCCAGCAAGTTCGAAGCCAAGGGCTTCCGCTACTCCTACGACATGCTCGGCGAAGCCGCGCTGACCGAGCACGACGCACAGAAATACCTGGCCTCCTACGAGCAGGCGATCCACTCGATCGGCAAGGCGTCCCATGGCCGTGGCATCTATGAAGGCCCGGGCATCTCGATCAAGCTCTCGGCCCTGCACCCGCGCTACAGCCGTGCCCAGTACGAGCGCGTGATGAGCGAGCTGTACCCGCGCCTGTTGTCGCTGACCCTGCTGGCCAAGCAGTACGACATCGGCCTGAACATCGACGCCGAGGAAGCCGACCGCCTGGAGCTGTCGCTGGACCTGCTCGAGCGCCTGTGCTTCGAGCCGTCGCTGGCCGGCTGGAACGGCATCGGTTTCGTCATCCAGGCCTACCAGAAGCGCTGCCCGTACGTGATCGACTACATCATCGACCTGGCCAAGCGCAGCCGTCACCGCCTGATGATCCGCCTGGTCAAGGGCGCCTACTGGGACAGCGAGATCAAGCGCGCCCAGGTCGAGGGCCTGGAAGGCTATCCGGTCTACACCCGCAAGGTGTACACCGACGTGTCCTACGTCGCCTGCGCGCGCAAGCTGCTGGCCGTGCCAGAAGCCATCTACCCGCAGTTCGCCACCCATAACGCCCACACCCTGTCGGCCATCTACACCATCGCCGGGCAGAACTATTACCCGGGCCAGTACGAGTTCCAGTGCCTGCACGGCATGGGCGAACCGCTGTACGAGCAAGTCGTGGGCAAGATCTCCGAGGGCAAGCTGAACCGTCCGTGCCGCGTGTACGCACCGGTCGGCACCCACGAGACCCTGCTGGCCTACCTGGTCCGCCGCCTGCTGGAAAACGGCGCCAACACCTCGTTCGTCAACCGCATCGCCGACCACTCGATCTCAATCCAGGAACTGGTCGCCGATCCGGTCGCCAGCATCGAGCGCATGGGCACCCAGGAAGGCAGCATCGGCCTGCCGCACCCGCGCATCCCGATGCCGCGTGAGCTGTACGGCAGCGAGCGGGCCAACTCGGCCGGCATCGACATGGCCAATGAACACCGCCTGGCGTCGCTGTCCTGCGCCCTGCTGGCCACCGCCCACAATGACTGGAAAGCCACGCCGCTGCTGGCCTGCGCCGCCAGCGAGCAGCCGGCCACACCGGTGCTCAACCCGGCCGACCACCGCGATGTCGTGGGCCACGTGCAGGAAGCCACCGTCACCGACGTCGACAACGCCATCCAGTGCGCACTGAACGCCGCGCCGATCTGGCAAGCCACCCCACCGGCCGAGCGCGCCGCGATCCTCGAACGTGCCGCCGACCTGATGGAAGCCGACATCCAGCCGCTGATGGGCCTGCTGGTGCGCGAAGCCGGCAAGACCTACGCCAACGCCATCGCCGAAGTGCGCGAGGCCGTGGACTTCCTGCGCTACTACGCGGTGCAGGCACGCAACGACCTGCGCAACGACAGCTGCCGCCCTCTGGGCCCTGTGGTGTGCATCAGCCCATGGAACTTCCCGCTGGCGATCTTCTCCGGCCAGGTGGCCGCGGCGCTGGCCGCCGGCAACCCGGTACTGGCCAAGCCGGCCGAACAGACCCCGCTGGTCGCCGCCCAGGCCGTGCGCCTGCTGCTGGAGGCCGGCATCCCCGAAGGCGTGCTGCAACTGCTGCCAGGCCAGGGCGAAACCGTCGGTGCCGGCCTGGTCGGTGACGAGCGCGTCAAGGGCGTGATGTTCACCGGCTCCACCGAAGTCGCCCGCCTGCTGCAACGCAACATCGCCGGGCGCCTGGACAACCAGGGCCGCCCGATCCCGCTGATCGCCGAAACCGGTGGCCAGAACGCCATGATCGTCGATTCCTCGGCGCTGACCGAACAAGTGGTGATCGATGTGGTCTCCTCGGCCTTCGATAGTGCTGGCCAGCGGTGCTCGGCCCTGCGCGTGCTGTGCCTGCAGGAAGACTCCGCCGACCGCGTGATCGAGATGCTCAAGGGCGCCATGGCCGAAAGCCGCCTGGGCAACCCCGAGCGCCTGTCCGTGGACATCGGCCCGGTGATCGACGCCGAAGCCAAGGCCGGCATCGAGAAGCACATCCAGGGCATGCGCGACAAAGGCCGCACCGTCTACCAGGTGGCCATCGCCGAAGGCGAGGAGATCAAGCGCGGCACCTTCGTGATGCCGACCCTGATCGAACTGGAAAGCTTCGACGAGCTCAAGCGCGAGATCTTCGGCCCAGTGCTGCACGTGGTGCGCTACAACCGCAAGGACCTGGACCAGCTGATCGAGCAGATCAACGCTTCCGGCTACGGCCTGACCCTGGGCGTGCACACCCGCATCGACGAGACCATCGCCAAGGTGGTGGACAACGTCAACGCCGGCAACATGTACGTCAACCGCAACATTGTCGGTGCCGTGGTCGGCGTGCAGCCGTTCGGCGGTGAAGGCCTGTCCGGCACCGGCCCGAAAGCCGGCGGCCCGCTGTACCTGTACCGCCTGCTGTCGACCCGCCCGGCCGACGCCATCGCCCGCCACTTCCAGGCCGACGATGCGCGCAGCAAGGCCGACACCACCCTGCGCGACCAGCAGCTCAAGCCGCTGGCCACCCTCAAGACCTGGGCGGCCAGCAGCCAGATGAGCGACCTGGCCGCGCTGTGCGAGCAGTTCGCCGAGCAGTCGCAGAGCGGCATCACCCGCGTGCTGCCAGGCCCGACCGGCGAGCGCAACACCTACACTGTGCTGCCACGCGAACACGTGCTGTGCCTGGCCGACAACGAGGCCGACCTGCTGGCCCAGCTGGCGGCGGTACTGGCCGTGGGCAGCTCGGCGGTGTTCCAGGACGGCGAGCCAGCCAAGACCGTGCGCGGCCGTCTGCCGAAGGAGCTGCAGGCGAAGATCAAGCTGGTGGCCGACTGGAGCAAGGACGACGTGGCCTTCGACGCGGTCATCCACCACGGTCACTCCGACCAGCTGCGCGGTGTTTGCGAGCAGGTGGCCAAGCGTGCCGGGGCGATCGTCGGCGTGCACGGGCTGTCGAGTGGCGATCACCAGATCGCCCTGGAACGCCTGGTGATCGAGCGGGCGGTGAGCGTGAACACCGCGGCGGCAGGTGGTAACGCCAGCCTGATGACCATTGGCTGACGCTGACGGTCGTTGAACGGAAAAGGAGAGCTCAGGCTCTCCTTTTTTGTGGGAGCAACTGTCTTGCCGAGATTTCTCAACCTGGCAGCCCTCACCTAATCAGGAAAAGCCCGCGCAACTAAAGCGAAGCAACCATCACGCAGATTTCTTTTTCACCGTAAAATCGACTTCCAGATCGGCGTTCGCCAGGATATTCACCAGAGCATCCAACGAGAACTTGTCTATCTTGCCATTGAGCAAGTCACTCAAGCGTGGCTGAGTCAGATGCAGTCGCCGTGCTGCGACTTTCTGCGGCAGATCCCAGGATTGGACAATCCTGGTCAACACCCGCATCAGCTTCGCCCGAAGCCGCAGGTTCTCCGCCTCTGCGGGTGAGTCGAACAGCGCATCCCTTACCGAAGTGGAGCGTTCGTTTGTCATCGCAAATCCCTCTGTGCATCCATCTCGTTCAAACACTGTCGACTCCAGCTCAGCAGGCGCCCAACAATTTGTATCGCGCTCTCGCCAGATCGATATCGTGCTTTTCCGTCTTCTCGGTCGTCTGGCGAAACGCGTGCAGGACATAAACCGCTTCTGGTCGACTCACGACGTAGAACACCCGAAACGCTCCGTCCCGACACTTGATGCGGATTTCCCGCGTCCCAGGCCCAACGCTTTCCATTGGTTTCCAGTCGAAGGGGCCTCACCGTCCTGGATCAGCTCCAGCTGATACCCGGCCCGCAGCCTTGGCACAACCGAAAAGTCCCGCAGGTCCTGCTTGCTGCTACCCAACCATTCGATTGGCTATTGCCCATCATGCATCCTGCACGCTCCCGCCAATGCACTCGCCTGGCTTGTCCATACCGGAGGCGTAAGTTCTCCATGAGCGGCAAAGATAAAACCATATCGATATCGATATAAGCGCAATTGCGTGACAAGGCTTTGCGACGGGTAACACCCACGTCCATAGCGCCCGGCGCAACCCAAGGAGGCCTGGGTAATGGCAACTTCTGCCCCCATATCACCCAAACCAATTAACCTGTCCCCTGCCCCATCACCTTGCCTAGACTCGCCGCATCCCGAACCAGGAATGCCGCCATGTCCGAGCACCTCCTCAGCAGCCGCAACCTCGCCTTCGAACTCTACGAAGTCCTCGACGCCGAGGCCCTGACCCAGCGCCCGCGTTTTGCCGAGCACAGCCGCGAGACGTTCGATGCGGCGCTGACCACCGCCCGCACCATCGCCGAAAAGTACTTCGCCCCGCACAACCGCAAGGGCGATGAACTCGAGCCGCGCTACGTGGACGGCCGCGCCGAGCTGATCCCGGAAGTGAAGCCTGCGGTCGACGCCTTCCTCGAAGCGGGCTTCCTCAACGCCAACCGTGACTTCGAAGTCGGCGGCATGCAGTTGCCCAGCCTGGTATCGCAAGCCTGCTTCGCCCACTTCCAGGCTGCCAACGCCGGCACCACGGCCTACCCGTTCCTGACCATGGGCGCGGCCAACCTGATCGAGAGCTTCGGCAGCGACGAACAGCAACGCCTGTTCCTGCAACCGATGATCGAGGGCCGCTACTTCGGCACCATGGCCCTGACCGAACCCCATGCCGGCTCGTCCCTGGCCGATATCCGCACCCGCGCCGAACCCGCAGGCGACGGCACCTACCGGCTCAAGGGCAACAAGATCTTCATCTCCGGTGGCGACCACGAGCTTTCGCAGAACATCGTGCACATGGTCCTGGCCAAGCTGCCGGACGCACCGCCCGGGGTGAAGGGCATCTCGTTGTTCATCGTGCCCAAGTACCTGGTCAACGCCGACGGCAGCCTGGGGCCGCGCAACGACGTGCTGCTGGCCGGGCTGTTCCACAAGATGGGCTGGCGCGGCACCACCTCCACTGCGCTGAACTTCGGTGACAACGGCCAGTGCGTCGGCTATCTGGTAGGCCAGCCGCACCAGGGCCTGGCCTGCATGTTCCAGATGATGAACGAGGCGCGCATCGGCGTCGGCATGGGCGCGGTGATGCTGGGCTACGCCGGCTACCTGTATTCACTGGACTACGCCCGCCAACGCCCACAGGGCCGCCTGCCAGACAACAAGGACCCGCACAGCCCCGCCGTGCCGATCATCGAGCACAGCGATGTGAAGCGCATGTTGCTGGCGCAGAAGGCCTACGTGGAGGGTGCTTTCGACCTGGGCCTGTACGCGGCCCGGCTGTTCGATGACACCCACACCGCCGCGGATGCCGAGGCTCGCCGGCAAGCCCTGGAACTGCTCGACCTGCTCACGCCCATCGTCAAGTCCTGGCCTTCGGCGTTCTGCCTGAAAGCCAACGAGCTGGCGATCCAGATCCTCGGCGGCCACGGCTACACCCGCGAGTACCCAGTCGAGCAGTACTACCGCGACAATCGCCTCAACCCGATCCACGAAGGCACCGAGGGCATCCAGTCCCTCGACCTGCTCGGGCGCAAGCTGGCGCAGAACAACGGCGCGGGGCTCAAGCAACTGATCCGCCTGATCGCCGGCACCTGCGAGCGCGCCAGCCATCACCCGAACCTCGATCCGTTGCGCCAGCCCCTGGAGCACCTGGTCAACCGCCTGCAGAGCGTGACCCTCGCCCTGCTCGGCGACCTGGCCAGCGGCAAGGTCGCCGGCGCGCTGGCCAACTCGGCGCTGTACCTCAAGGTGTTCGGCCACTGCGTGATCGGCTGGCGCTGGCTGGAGCAGGCCATTCATGCCGAGGTCGGCCTGCTCAAGGGCAGCGATCGCGACTTCTACCTGGGCAAACTCCAGGCCGCGCGTTATTTCCTCACCTGGGAAGTGCCGGGCTGCCATAATGACCTCGCTTTGCTCGAGGCCCGCGACGACACCTGCCTCGCGATGCAAGAGGGGTGGTTCTAGGCTTTGTACGAAAAGTCGCCGAGCGGCGATCAGGCAAGGCGAAAACAGGCGAGGAAGCGGAGTTTGCAGGTTGCAAATGAGCATTCCGAGCCTGTTTTCAACGCAGCATGATCGACGCGCAGGCACTTTTCGTATAAAGCCTAGGGGGAGCCACCGCACACACGGAGATTTCCATGTTCGACTCCAGCACCCTGCTGCGCCAGCGCTTTGCCGCGCTGCGCAGCACGGCCGAACTGTTCTCGCTTCGCCATGTGAAGCAATCGCACCAGTCACTGTCGGTTCGGCGCAACGTCGCCGAGCCGCCCTTCTTCAGCCAGGACGAAGGCGCCATGCTCACCGTGCGGGTGGAGGGCGTCGAGGCCTACGCGGCCACCGCCAACCTGTCCCAGGCTGGGCTGCAACGTGCCCTGGAGCAAGCCGAGGCGCTGGCCCGACGGATCAAGGCCAGCAGCCTGCTCGACCTGAGCGGCCAGCCAGCCCCGGACGGACGCCACGACCATGTCTCGCCCAATTTCGAACAGCCCCTGCCCAACCTCGCCGACTGCCTGGACCTGCTGGCCGCCGAATCGGCCAGCGTGCCCAAGGACGAACGCCTGGTGGACTGGCAGGCCAGCCTGGGCATCAGCGTGGTCGAGCAGACCTACCTGAACTCCGCCGGCGCCGAGCTGCGCCATGCCCAGCGCTTCGTCTACCCGGGCCTGGGTGTCACCGCCAGCGACGGCCAGGACAGCCAGAGCCGCAGCCTGGGCCGGGAGAACTTCGGCCAGCAGGGCGGCTTCGAGGTGATCGAGCGCTGTGGCCTGGTCGGCGCTGCCCGCCGGGTGGCCGACGAGGCGCTGCAACTGCTGCTGGCACCGAATACCCCAAGCGGCCGACGCGGCCTGCTGCTGATGCCCGACCAGATGATGCTGCAGATCCACGAGTCCATCGGCCACCCGCTGGAGCTGGACCGCATCCTCGGCGACGAGCGCAACTACGCTGGCACCAGTTTCGTCAAAACCGAAGACTTCGGCCATCTGCAATACGGCTCGAAGCTGCTCAACGTAACCTTTGACCCAACCCTTCGCGAGGAGCTGGCCAGCTACAGCTTCGATGACGACGGTACCCCGGCCAGCAAGCAGTTCCTGATCCGCGATGGCCTGCTGGTTCGCCCCCTGGGCGGCGCTCTGTCGCAACTGCGCTCGGGCCTGGATGGCGTGGCCAACAGCCGAGCCTGCGGCTGGAACCGCGCGCCGATCGACCGCATGGCCAACCTCAACATCGAGCCGGGCGACCAGTCGCTCGAACAACTGGTCAGTGGCATAGAGCACGGCATCCTGATGCGCACCAACCGCTCCTGGTCCATCGACGATGCGCGCAACAAGTTCCAGTTCGGCTGCGAATGGGGGCAGTTGATCGAAAACGGCGAGCTCAAGGGCGTGGTGAAGAACCCGAACTACCGGGGCATCTCCGCCGACTTCTGGCGCAACCTCTCGGCCGTGGGCGACAGCAGCACCTTCCAGGTGCTCGGCACGCCCAACTGCGGCAAGGGCGAGCCTAACCAGGTGGTGCGGGTCGGCCATGCATCGCCGGCCTGCGTGTTCCGCCAGATCGACGTATTCGGGGGAGACGCCTGATGAGCACCCTGTACCAGCAACGTTTCGAAAACCTGCTCGACAGCCTGAACGCCGCCGTGCAACCGGGCGAGCAGTTCACCCTTGGCTACAGCGCCGAGCATTCGCAGTTCGTGCGCTTCAACCATGCCAAGGTGCGCCAGGCCGGACTGGTCAGCCAGGCCAGCGTGCACCTGCGGTTGGTGCGCGAAGGGCGCCAGGCCGAACAGCAGATCACCCTGGGCGACGATCCCAACCTCGACCAACGGCGTCTGCACGACGCCCTGGCGCAGTTGCGCCAGACCTTGCCGCTGCTGGCGGTGGATCCCTACCTGAACCTCGACGACAGCGCCTGGCACAGCCATAGCCTGCTGGAACAGCCATTGCCCGAGCTGGACGCAGTGCTGGCCCTCATCGAGCGCGAAGCCGGTGACCTGGACCTGGTCGGCATCTATGCCGCCGGCCCCATCTGCCGGGGCTTCGCCAGTTCCTTCGGGGCCTTCGGCTGGCACCAGGCCAACAGCTTCAACTTCGACTGGAGCCTGTTCCACGCCAACGGCCAGGCGGTCAAGGCCAACTATGCCGGGCAGGCGTGGAGCGGCGAGACCTTCGCCGCGCGCCTGCGCCAGGCCCGCGAACAGCTGGCGTACCTGGGACGCCCGGCCATCACCCTCAAGCCCGGCAGCTACCGGGCCTACCTGGCGCCGGCGGCGATGGACGAGATCGCCGGGATGCTGTGCTGGGGCGGTTTCTCCGCCCAGGCCCTGGCCACGGGCAACAGCCCTCTGCAGCGCCTGTACAACGGCGACGCGCAACTGAGCCCACGAGTGAGCTTCAGCGAGCAGGTCAGCGGCTCGCTGAGCCCAGCGTTCTCCGACGAGGGCTCGCCCCGTCGCGACCTGCTGCTGATCGGCGAAGGCCGTGCGCTGGAGCGGCTGGTAAGCGCCCGCAGCGCCGCCGAGTTCGCCCAGCAGGCCAATGGCGCAGACAGCCACGAGTCGCCGTGCGCGCTGAGCCTGGCGCCGGGCAACCTGCCTGGCGAAAAGATCCTGGAGCGTCTCGGCACCGGGCTGTACATCAGCAACCTGTGGTACCTGAACTATTCGGACCTGCCTGCGGCACGCATGACCGGGCTGACCCGCTTCGCTACTTTCTGGGTGGAGAACGGGCAGATCCAGGGGCCGGTGAGCACCATGCGCTTCGACGACAGCCTGTACAACCTGCTGGGCAGCCAGCTGGAGGACCTGACCCAGGAGCGCGAGATGATCCTCTCGACCAGCACCTATGGGCAGCGCAGCACCGGGTCGAGTCATCTGCCCGGGGCGTTGGTCAAAGGGCTGACCCTGACATTGTGATCGGCAGGATCGGCCTCATCGCTGGCAAGCCAGCTCCCACAATGACCGGCATGCGCTGCCCCTGTGGAAGGCGGCTTGCCGGCGACGAGGCCGGCCCAGACAACACAGGACATTGAGGTAACCCATGCCCGAACGCGTACCACTGGACCCCGTCACCGCCCGCTGGATCCCGTGGGTGGTGGCCATCGCCTTCTTCATGCAGTCACTCGACGGCACCATCCTCAACACCGCGCTACCGGCCATGGCCCGCTCGCTGGCCGAGGACCCGCTGCGCATGCAGGGGGTGATCGTCGCCTACATGCTCACCGTGGCCCTGCTGATCCCGGCCTCGGGCTGGATCGCCGACCGTTTCGGCACCAAGCGCATCTTCTTCAGCGCCATCCTGCTGTTCAGCTTCGGTTCGCTCTTGTGCGCCATGGCCAACAGCCTGGCGTTCCTGATCCTGGCCCGGGTCATCCAGGGCCTGGGAGGCGCGTTGATGCTGCCGGTCGGGCGCCTGGTGGTGCTGCGTGCCTACCCACGCTCGGAGCTGGTGCGGATCATGAGCTTCATCACCATCCCCGGCCTGCTCGGCCCGCTGCTGGGTCCGACCCTGGGTGGCTGGCTGGTGGAGATCCTGACCTGGCACTGGATCTTCCTGCTCAACCTGCCGGTGGGCGCCCTGGGCTGCTATGCGGTGTGGAAGTTCATCCCCGACCTGCGCGGTGCCGAACGCACCCGTTTCGATACCCCGG
Organism: Pseudomonas sp. TE6283; assembly: GCF_054060555.1. NCBI lineage: Bacteria > Pseudomonadati > Pseudomonadota > Gammaproteobacteria > Pseudomonadales > Pseudomonadaceae > Pseudomonas > Pseudomonas sp. TE6283. Next base: position 78,065 of record NZ_JBSSDH010000015.1, on the reverse strand, counting down.
GCTTTTTGCTGTTCGGCGCGGCGATGGTGCTGATCACTATCGCCATGGAAGGCCTGGGCGAGCTGCACCTGCCACATCTGCGGGTAATGCTGTTGCTGTTCGCCGGCATGGCCTGCCTGGCCGCCTACTGGCTGCGCGCCGGGCGTGACCCGGAACCGCTGTTCTCGCCCTCGCTGTTCCGCGTACGGACCTTCGCCATCGGTATCCTCGGCAACCTGTTCGCCCGCCTGGGCAGCGGCGCCTTGCCCTTCCTCGTGCCCTTGCTGCTGCAAGTGGCGCTCGGTTACTCGCCGGCCCAGGCCGGCATGAGCATGATCCCGCTGGCGGCGGCGGCGATGCTCGCCAAGTCCATCGCCCGGCCGCTGATCGAGCGCCTGGGCTACCGCATCGTGCTGACCGGCAACACCCTGCTGCTGGGCCTGCTGCTGGCCAGCCTGGGGCTGGTCGACGAGCAGACACCCTATGCCGTGCTGCTGGTGCAACTGGCACTGCTGGGGGCGGTCAACTCGATGCAGTTCACGGCGATGAACACGGTGACCCTGATCGACCTCGACGATGCCAGCGCCAGCAGCGGCAACAGCCTGCTGTCGGTGGTCGCGCAACTGTCGCTGAGCCTGGGCGTGGCCTGCGCCGGTGCCTTGCTCGGCGGCTTCACCGCAGCCGGCAGCGGCGATGGCGTGCAGAGCACCTTGGGCGCCTTCCAGCTGACCTTCGTCACCATCGGCGTGATGGCCATGCTGGCGGCGGCGATCTTCCTGCAACTGGCGCCGACAGACGGAAGGCGCGCCCGTCGTCCGGAAGAGCACGTCGAGTCGTAGGGCGAATGGCCATGAGGCTGGTAGACTGTGCGACATTTTTCGCTCCAGCCGCAGGCCCGCCTCGTGACCGTTGAAACCACCGCTTTTGCCACCCTACCGCTGTCCGCCGCCATGCTGGCCAACCTGGACGCCCTGGGCTATGCCTCGATGACGCCGATCCAGGCCCAGAGCCTGCCGGTCATCCTCAAGGGCCAGGACCTGATCGCCCAGGCCAAGACCGGTAGCGGCAAGACCGCCGCCTTCGGCATCGGCCTGCTCAATCCGATCAACCCGCGCTACTTCGGCTGCCAGGCCCTGGTGCTGTGCCCGACCCGGGAGCTGGCCGACCAGGTGGCCAAGGAGCTGCGCCGCCTGGCCCGCGCCGAGGACAACATCAAGATCCTTACCCTGTGCGGCGGCGTCTCGCTCGGCCCGCAGATCGCCTCGCTGGAACACGGCGCGCACATCATCGTCGGCACCCCGGGGCGCATCCAGCAACACCTGGACAAAGGCACCCTGGTGCTCGACGGCCTCAACACCCTGGTCCTGGACGAAGCCGACCGCATGCTCGACATGGGCTTCTTCGACGCCATCGCCAGCATCATCCGCAAGACCCCGTCGCGCCGCCAGACCCTGCTGTTCTCCGCCACCTACCCGGCCGGTATCGAGCAGTTGGCCAAGGACTTCATGCGCCAGCCGCAACAGGTCAAGGTCGAGGCCCTGCACAGCGACAGCCAGATCGAACAGCGTTTCATCGAGATCGACCCACAGCAGCGCCTGGAAGCGGTCACCCGCGTGCTCGGCCACTACCGCCCGCAGTCCTGCGTGGCGTTCTGCTTCACCAAGCAGCAGTGCGAGGACCTGGTCACCCACCTGACCGCCAAGGGCATCGTCGCCCAGGCCCTGCACGGCGACCTCGAGCAGCGCGACCGCGACCAGGTGCTGACGATGTTCGCCAACCGCAGCAGCTCGGTGCTGGTGGCCACCGACGTGGCCGCTCGCGGCCTGGACATCGACGGCCTGGACCTGGTGATCAACGTCGAGCTGGCCCGTGACGCCGAGATCCACGTGCACCGCGTCGGCCGTACCGGCCGCGCCGGTGAGAAAGGCGTGGCGATCAGCCTTGTGGCCCCGGCCGAAGGCCACCGCGCCCAGGCCATCGAGGACCTGCAGAACAAGCCGCTGCGCTGGGAACAGCTGGACAACCTCAAGAGCAAGGGCGGCGAGCCGCTGCTGCCGGCGATGACCACCCTGTGCATTGGTGCCGGACGCAAGGACAAGCTGCGCCCGGGCGACATCCTCGGCGCGCTGACCGGCGATGCCGGGTTGCCGGGCAAGCAGGTGGGCAAGATCGCCATCTTCGACTTCGTGGCGTTCGTGGCGGTGGAGCGGGCGGTGGCCAAGCAGGCCATGCAGCGGCTGAACAGCGGCAAGATCAAGGGTCGCGCCCTGAAAGTCCGTATCGTCTGAAGACTTTTTGGGGCCGCTTTGCGGCCCCAGTTCTTGAAGAGGTAATTTCGTGCACTCCACCGATGTGATCATCCTCGGCGCCGGCGCCGCCGGCCTGATGTGCGCCCAGCTCAGCGCCCGCCGCGGGCGCCGGGTGCTGCTGCTCGACCACGCCAACAAGCCGGGCAAGAAGATCCTCATGTCCGGCGGCGGGCGCTGCAACTTCACCAACATGTACACCGAGCCCACCAACTTCCTCTCGCACAACCCGCACTTCTGCAAGTCGGCGCTGGCCCGCTACACCCAGTGGGACTTCATCGAGCTGGTGTGCAAGCACGGCGTGCCGTACCACGAGAAGAAGCTCGGCCAGCTGTTCTGCGACAACAAGTCCAGCGACATCCTCGACATGCTCCTGGCCGAGTGTGACGAGGCCGGCGCCGAACTGCGCATGAACACCAGCATCGAGCGCATCGACAAGACCGAAGGCGGCTACACCCTGCAGACCAGCGCCGGTCCGTTCGCCTGCCAGTCGCTGGTGATCGCCACCGGCGGCCTGTCGATCCCGACCTTGGGCGCCACCGGCTTTGGCTACCAGGTCGCCCGCCAGTTCGGCCATGAATTGTTGCCGACCCGCGCCGGCCTGGTGCCGTTCACCATCACCGAGCCCCAGCTCAAGGCACTGTGCACCGAGTTGTCGGGCACCTCGCTGGACTGCGTCGCCAGCTGCAATGGCATGAGCTTCCGCGAGAATCTGTTGTTCACCCACCGCGGCCTGAGCGGCCCGGCGATCCTGCAGATCTCGTCGTTCTGGGAAGCCGGCGACACGGTGCAGATCAACCTGCTGCCTGATCGCGACGCGCTGGAGTGGCTGCAGGGCCAGCAAGTCGAGCGCCCCAACAGCGAGCTGAAGACGGTGCTGGGCGAGGTGTTCACCCGCAAGCTGGCCAACCTGCTGGCCGAGCAATGGTTCGTTTCGAAACCCTTGAAACAGTACACGCCGGCAGAATTGACCCAGATCGCCGAAAAACTGTCGGCCTGGCAGGTGGTACCCGCAGGCACCGAGGGCTATCGCACCGCCGAGGTGACCTTGGGCGGCGTCGATACCCGCGAGGTGTCGTCCAAGACCATGGAATCGCTGAAGAGCCCTGGGCTGTACTTCATCGGCGAGGTGCTGGACGTGAGCGGGCACCTGGGTGGTTTCAACTTCCAGTGGGCCTGGGCTTCGGCCAACGCGGCGGCGCAGTTCGTGTAGAGTAGAATCCATTCAGCAGCACGGAACGCTTCTTGCTGGTCCATCGCTGCGAAGGGTGAAAAACCATCGCGGGGCAAGCCCGCTCCCACGAAGGCCACTCGGCTCGTGGGAGCGGGCTTGCCCCGCGATGAGGCCCCAGAGATTCTTTTTCGAATACTGCCCAGCAGGCCATCATGTCATCGAGCTCGTTCCGCCATTCATTGCGTCGCCTGTGGGGCCAAGACAAGTTCAGCTACGCCATCCGCGTGACCATCGCCCTCACCGGCAGCATGGCCTGGTGCTGGTACCAGAACGAGATGAGCCTGCTCATCCCGCTGTTCCTCGGCATCATCGCCAGTGCCCTGGCCGAAACCGACGATGGCTGGCAGGGCCGGCTCAGCGCCCTGCTGGTGACCCTTGGCTGTTTCGCCATCGCCGCGCTGTCGGTCGAGCTGCTGTTCCCCTACCCCTGGATCTTCGCCGTCGCCCTGGCCCTGGCGGCGTTCTCCCTGACCATGCTCGGGGCCTTGGGCGAACGCTACGGGGCGATCGCCTCGGCCACGCTGATCCTTTCGGTCTACACCATGATCGGCGTCGACCAGCGCGGCGGCGAAGTCAGCGACTTTTGGCACGAGCCGTTGCTGCTGGTCGCGGGCGCGGCCTGGTACGGGCTGCTGTCGGTGCTGTGGCAGGCGCTGTTCTCCAACCAGCCGGTGCAGCAGAGCCTGGCCAAGCTGTTCTTCGAGCTGGGCACCTACCTCAAGCTCAAGGCCAGCCTGTTCGAGCCGGTGCGCACCCTCGACGTCGAGGCCACGCGCCTGGAGCTGGCCAAGCAGAACGGCAAGGTTGTGGCGGCGCTCAACGCGGCCAAGGAAATCATCCTGCACCGGGTCGGCAACAGCCAGCCGAACTCCAAGGTCAGCCGCTACCTCAAGCTGTACTTCCTGGCCCAGGACATCCATGAGCGGGTCAGTGCCTCGCACTACCCCTACAACGCGTTGACGGACGCCTTCTTCCACAGCGATGTGATGTTCCGCTGCCAGCGCCTGCTGCGCAAACAGGGTTCTTCCTGCCAGGAGCTGGCCCGCTCGATCCGCCTGCGCCAGCCCTTCGTGCTCGCCAGCGGCTACCCCGAGGCCCTGGAAGACCTCAATGCTTCGCTCGAGCACCTGCGCATCCAGAGCAACCCGGCCTGGCGCGGCCTGCTGCGCTCGCTGCGGGCGCTGGCCGCCAACCTGGCCACCCTGGACCGGCTGCTCAGCGCCGCGAGCAACCCGGACAGCCTGGCCGACGCCAGCGACAGCAGCCTGCTCGACCGCTCGCCCCGCAACCTCAAGGATGTGTGGAAACGCCTGCGCACCCAGCTGACGCCGACCTCGCTGCTGTTTCGCCATGCCCTGCGCCTGTCGCTGGCGTTGTCGGTGGGCTATGGCATGGTGCACCTGATCCACCCGACCCAGGGCTACTGGATCATCCTCACCACGCTGTTCGTCTGCCAGCCCAACTATGGCGCGACCCGGCGCAAGCTGGTGCAGCGGATCTTCGGCACAGCCATCGGCCTGACCGTGGGCTGGGCGCTGTTCGACCTGTTCCCCAACCCGATCATCCAGTCGCTGTTCGCGGTGGTCGCCGGCGTGGTGTTCTTCGTCAACCGCACCACCCGCTACACCCTGGCCACGGCGGCGATCACCCTGATGGTGCTGTTCTGCTTCAACCAGATCGGCGATGGCTACGGCCTGTTCCTGCCACGCCTGTTCGATACCCTGGTGGGCAGCCTGATCGCCATTGTCGCGGTGTTCCTGTTCCTGCCTGACTGGCAGGGCCGGCGGCTGAACAAGGTGCTGGCCAACACCCTGGCCTGCGCCAGTGAATACCTGCGTCAGATCATGCAGCAGTACGCCCATGGCAAGCGCGACGACCTGGCCTACCGCCTGGCCCGGCGCAACGCGCACAACGCCGACGCGGCATTGTCCACCACCTTGGCCAACATGCTGATGGAGCCGGGGCACTTCCGTAAGGAAGCCGATGTCGGCTTCCGCTTCCTGGTACTGTCACATACCTTGCTCAGCTACCTCTCGGGGCTGGGGGCGCACCGCGACACGGCACTGCCGACCGAGGTCCACGAGCAGTTGATCGATGGCGCCGGGCGGAGCCTGGCCAGCAGTCTCGACGAAATCGCCAATGGCTTGGCGGCACGGTTGCCGGTGGCAATCCACAGCGACGCCGAGGAAGCCCTGGCCAATGCGCTGGAGCAGATGCCGGAGGAGCTGGACGAGCATCAGCGGCTGGTACAGACGCAACTGGCGCTGATCTGCCGACAACTGGGACCGTTACGGACACTCGCAGGGCATTTGATCAAGGAAGGCGAGCCCGCCTGATCGCCCCGCGATCAGAACCCATGCTGGCGCAGCAGCCGGTCGTAGCTGCCGTCGGCCTTCATCGTGGCGATCGCCTTCTCGAAGCGGGCGACGATCTTCTGATGCTCCGGGTGCTTGAGGCTGACCAGGATGTGCAGGCTGTTCTCGCTCAGCGGCGGGTCGACGAACGCCACCCCCTCCCGCACCGGCTGCGGCTCGCGCTGCAGGTTGTAACGCGCGACGTACTCGTCCTCCACTGCCAGGTTGACCCGGCCGGCGGCCAGCATGCGCACCGCGGACGAGAAGCTGCGCACCGGCACCTTGTTCAGGCGCTCGTCGCTGTCGAATTCAGGGGAGTAGGCGTAATCGCGCACCACGGCGATGGTGTAGGGATAAAGGTCGGACTGGCGTGCATAGGCGAACGCTTCGCCCTCACGCTTGAGAAGGCGGATGCGGTTGACCAGATAGGCGCCCGAGAACTGGCCGATCAGGGTTCGCTCGTCGTTATACCAAGCGTTGATCAGCACGTCGTAGCGCCCCTCGCCCACGCCCATCAGCGCCCTTGCCCAAGGCACCTCCTCGAACTCGGTGGCGTAGCCGGCGCGGGTCAGCGCCGTGGTGACGATGCTGGTGGCCAGGCCGCCACCGGGCATGCTGGTGTCGGTAAACGGCGGCCAGCTGTCGGCCACCAGCCGCAGCTTGCCCTGGGCCAGGGCTGGCCCCGCGCACAACAGCCCGAGTAAACCAAGAACGCAAAGCAGTGGCCGCATGCTCAAGTCCTTTCGCAATTGGTAACCCACGCGGTAACGGCGATCTTAACGACTACTGCTCTGGCAGCCTACACAAGGCTGATCAATGTGGCACGCGACGATACTGTCAAATTGCCTCTATTTTGGCCGGACTGTGGATAATTTGATCGTTCATCCGCACAGGCGCTCGAAGACCCACTGGGCAATCTGCGCATCCTGCACCGCGACGCCAGTCAGGTCGGCCAGGGTGATCTCATCCTGAGCCTGCCGCCCCGAGCCCTGGCCAGCCAGCACCGCGCCCAACTCCAGCAAGCGGGAAGGTTCGAGCACCCCCGCCTGGAGCGCGTGGGAAACCTCGCCATAGGCTCCACACTGGGCCTGCGAGTCAACGATGATTCGCGACGTCGAGGCGACCAGCGCCGCATCCAGTTCCTGCTTGCCGACGCAGTCCGCGCCGACCGCCGTGATATGGGTGCCGGGACGGACCCATTCACGCCTGAGCAACGGCTCACGTGACGGAGTGGTGGTGACGATCAGATTGGCTGCCTGCGCGACAGGCTGTGGATGCCCGACCGTCTGCACGCTGAAACCCAACGCCCGGGCATACTCACGGTAGTCCGACAAGCCTTGCTCGCTGCGCCCCCAGACCACCACCTGGCGGCAGTTCGTCAGCGGCATCAGGTACTCCAGTTGCAGTCGGGCCTGCAGACCGGTACCAAGCACGCCGATCGCCTCAACCTCGCGCGGGGCCAGCAGGCGGGCAGCAATACGCCCGGCCAGGGCGGTGCGCACGGCGGTCAGCCAACCCTGGTCGGCCAACCAGGCCAGCGGTTCACCGGTGCGGGCCGACAGCACCAGCATCAAACCGTCATTGCTGGGCAGGCCCCTGCCCGGATTGTCGTAGAAACCACTGGAGACCTTGACCACGAAGGTTTCGCCGCCTTCGAGATACGCCGACTTGATGCAGCAATCGCCATTGGCCTGGCGAAACTGGAAGGTCTGCACCGGCGGGGCCTGCACTTGGCCGGCACTGTATGCCTTGAAACCCTCCACCAGCCGTTGTTCGATCGCGTCGAGGTCGAGGCAGGTCTTGATCGCCTGCAGATCGTGGATCTTCATGCGACAGCCTCCAGGTATTTCTCCAGCTGAATGTTGCGCCCGCACAACACCACCGCCACCTTCTTGCCCTGGTATTGCCCTGCCAGTTGCTTCATGCCGGCCAATGCGACGGCGGCGGCACCTTCGATGATCCAGCGCTCGCAGGCGGCGGCGTCGCGCATGGCCTGCCTGATCTCGTCCTCGCTGACCAGCACGGTGCGCGTCAGCAGGCGCTGGCAGACAGGCAAAGTGACCGCATCCGCCTCCACGCCACCGGCGGTGCCGTCGGACAGGGTGGGCAACTCGTCCATCTCGATGATCTGGCCCTGTTCGATGGAGCGTTGCAGGGTCGGCGCATTGGCCGGCCAGCAACCGATGATCTCCACCGACGGAGCCAACTTGTGCAGTGCGGCGGCGATGCCAGCGACCATCCCGCCACCGCCCACTGCGACGAACACTGCATCCAGGTCCGGCGCCTGCTCGAACAGCTCCATGCCAATGGTCCCCTGCCCGGCGATGACCTCCAGGTCGTTGTACGGCGAGACGAACGGCTTGTTCTGACGCCCAGCCTCTTCACGAGCCAGTTGCTCCGCCCCCAGCGAATCGAGCTCCAGGACCTGCACCTGCGCCCCCAGCAGACACATCGCCTCGATCTTGGCCGGCGAGGCGTCATCGCTGACATACACCGTCACCGGCACGCCCAGCAACTGACCGGCCAGGGCAAGCCCTTGCCCATGATTGCCCGAGGAAGCTGCGATAACCCCCCTGCTGCGTTGCGCCTCGCCCAGCAGCCGCAGCTTGTTGCTGGCGCCGCGGAACTTGAACGAACCGGTCAGCTGGAGGTGTTCGCACTTGAGGTGGACGTCGCACCCGGTCTTGGCCGAGAGCGCCAGGCTGTGTGCCAGCGGGGTCACCGGCACCTGCGGGCGCAAGGCCTGATGAGCCTGGAAAATGGACTGGTACAGCTGCTCGAGCGCCAGATCGTCGATAGGCATGGGGCGGAATCTCCTCGGGAAGCGACAGACAGGCGCTGACGCACAATGGAATAAAAATCCACCGTAGAATATTTTTCCACCAAGTACAAGCCTGGAAGCTATGCCTCCCGAGCGAGCTTTACATACTTGTAGACCGTCGCCCTGCCCATGCCGAGGATATTGGCCACGTAGTCGTATGTACCGCCGCCGCGGAAGGCGCCTTCTCCGTGCAGGGCCTCGACCAGCTCGCGCTTGTGCTCCCGGCTGAGCCCCTCGAGGCTCAAGCCATGCTGCCTGAGCCAGGCATGCAGGAAGGTGTTGATGCGCTCCTGCCAGTCATCACGGAACAGCACGTCTGGCTGGGGCAGCAAGCGGCTGGCCTGGAAGAACAGGTCCAGTGCCTGCTTGGCCTGCTCCAGCACCGAGACATTGAAGTTGATGCACAACAGCGCCTCGGGAGCACCGGCCTCATCGACCATGACACTGCTGATCGAGCGCACTTTCTGACCGTTCCAGTTGAGTTTCTCGTATGGCCCCAACGGCGTCGTGGCGCTCAGTTCGCCCGGTAGATCCTCAAGTGCCGAGTCGTCGCCCAACTGCCGCCTGGAGATATTGTTGGCGATATGCACGACCGTCTGGCTGCGCAGGTCGTGGACCACCACTTCGGCATGGGGGAACAACAGGGTCGCGACACCATCGGCCATGGCGGCGTAGTTGCTGAAGCGAGCGTCAATGGCCTTGGCAGACATCCGGAACATCCTGAAAGAGAGGTGTGACGTACAGGTGGTAGTGAAACTCAGGGATAACCCAACACTTCGCGCAACTGGCGCAGGTGCTGGATGATCCACTGCTTGTCGATCGCCCCCCAGTCGCGGATGCGGTAATGCCCGGCATGGTTGCGCGCGCCGGCCTGCTGCTCGAACTCGCAGACGATATCCAGGTCGGCCAGGGCGGCGATGGTGTCCTGGGCGGTGCGTCGCGGCATGCCGGTGGCCTCCATCAGCGCCGGCACGCTGGTGGCGGTCTGGCTGTCGATCAGCCAGGCCACATAGAGGCGGCGGTAGAAGCTGCTGCGGGTCTTGCTCACTTCCGTGGTCATGGGGTGCTTGTCCCTCAGGTGTTGCCCGGCAGCTCCCGATAGGTCAGGTAGACGCGCAGGTCGAATTCCAGTTGATGGTAGTCCGGCTCCATGTGCTGGCAGAGCTGGTAGAAGGCCTTGTTGTGGTCGCGTTCCCTCAGGTGCGCCAGCTCATGCACCACGATCATGCGCAAAAACTGCGGCGCCGCCTCGCGAAACAGCGAGGCGACGCGGATTTCCTTCTTCGCCTTGAGCTTGCCGCCCTGCACCCGCGACACCGCCGTGTTCAGGCCCAGCGCCCGGTGGGTGAGGTCCAGGCGGTTGTCGAACAGCACCTTGTCCAGCGGCGGCGCACTGCGCAGGTACTGCTGCTTGATTTCCTGGGCATAGCCGTACAGCGCCTTGTCACTCTGCACGTCATGGCGCTCGGGGTAGCGCTGGCGCAGATAGTCGCCCAGGCGATCGCTGGCGATCATCTGGCGCACCTGTTCCTGCAGGTGTGGCGGGTAGGCTTGCAGGTAGCGTAAGGCGGTCATGGCAGGCGTTCGGAACGGGAAGACGCGAGTTTAGCCAATCACGACGCCCATGGGAAAACCACCGGGAAGTTGCCAGCATCGCTGGCGGTCAGCGGACGGGCGACCAGGAATCCTTGCACGTAGGCGCAGCCGGCGTCCTTGAGCCATTCTGCCTGGGGCTGGGTCTCCACGCCCTCGGCGATCACCGTGATGTCGTAGGCCGCGCACAGGCCAATGACGCTGCGCACCAGCGCGATGTCCGCCGCCGAGTCCGGCAGCCGCGCAACCAGGTGGCGGTCAAGTTTGAGGGTGTCGATGGGCAGGTCGCGCAGCATGCGCAACGAGCAATCGCCGGCACCGAAGTCGTCCAGTGCCACGCGAATACCCAGCTCGCGCAGGCGGTGCACCTGCTTCACCGCCGCGTCGATGTTGTACATCAGCGACGTCTCGGCCACCTCCACCTCCAGCTGAGCGGGCTGCAGTTGGTGCTTGTCGATCACCTGGGCCAGTTCATCGACCAATCCAGGCATGGTGAACTGGGCACGGCTCAGGCTGATGCCCAGCACCAGCTGCGAACCGAAGCGCTCGCTCCAGGCATTGCGCTGCGCGGCGCCCTTGCGATAGATCCAGCTGGCCAGGCGGTTGATCAGCCGCGCCTCTTCCAACAAGGGAATGAACAGTCCGGGGGGCACATCGCCGACACTCGGGTGCTTCCAACGCAACAGCGCCTCGAAGCCGCGCAGCCGACCGTCGGCGAACGCCACCTGGGGCTGGTAGACCAGGCTGAAGTCGTTTTGCTCGATGGCCGTGCGCACGCTGTCCTCGAGCATCAGTCGCGAACGGGCGCGGCCATTGAGTTCCTGGTCGTAGAAACGGTACTGCTGGCGCCCGGCCTGCTTGGCCGCATACATTGCGGCATCGGCCGCCCGCAGCAGGCCTTCCACGTTGGCGCCGCAGTCCGGGTAGGTGGCGATGCCGATGCTCACCCCCAGGTTGACCTCCAGGCCGTCCACCTGCTGGAAGCTCGACATCCGCTCCAGCAGCTTCTCGGCATAGCGTCCGGCCTGCTCGGGGTATGGCAGTCCGTCGAACAACGCGGTGAACTCGTCACCGCCCATCCTGGCCAACAGTGCCTCGCTGCCCAGGCACTCCTTGAGCTGATCGGCCACCCAACGCAGGACCTTGTCGCCGGCCTCGTGGCCAAGCAGGTCGTTGATCCGCTTGAAGCCATCCAGGTCCATGTACATCAAGGCCTTGGCCTTGTCCGAGCGCTCGTTGCGCAGCAGCGCGCTCTCGGCGGCCTGGTAGAAGCCACGGCGGTTGAGCAGCCCGGTCAGCGGGTCGGTGACCGCCTGGTATTCGAGCTGCTGGTGCAGGTTGCGCACCACCGACATGTCCAGCACCGTCACCACCATTGCCTTCTGTTCGGCGGGCAGCGGCGCGCAGGACAGCGCCACCGGCACCAACTGGCCTGCGAGTGTACGCAGCTGGGCGTCATGCACGCGGAAGATCTGCCGGCCCAGGTAGGCCTGGTAGAAGTCCGACTCGTGCCACAGGTTGGCGCAGGGCAGCTGGATCAGGTCCAGCATGTGCGCGCCCTGCAACTTGTCCACCGGGGCATCGAGCAGGCGCGAGATGGCCGGGTTGGCGAAGCCGATGCAGCCCGACTCGTCCACCACCAGAATGCCCTCGGCGGCGTTCTCCAGGATCGAGGCATTGAAGGCCCGCGCCGATTCCAGTTCGCGGGTCAGGCGTTGCAGCATGCGCCGGTTGCGCTGCTGCTCCAACTGGGCCTGGACCTTGGGCTTGAGAATCTGCGGGTCGAAGGGTTTGAACAGGTAGTCCACAGCACCGCTGGCATAGCCTTTGAGCACCGCCGCCTCGGACTGTTCGTTGGCGGTGAGGAAGATGATCGGGGTCAGCCGCGTGCGTTGGCTGCCGCGCATCAGCCGGGCCACCTCGAAGCCGTCCATTTCGGGCATCTGCACGTCGAGCAGGACCAGGTCGACTTCGTGTTCGAGCAGGGTGCTCAGGGCTTCCATCCCTGAACTGGCGGTCAGTACCTGCCAATCCTGGCGGGACAGCAAGGCCCGCATGCTGATGAGGTTTTCCGGGTAGTCGTCTACGACCAGCAGCACCGAGCTGCTTTCCGGTGATTGTGAATAAGCGCCATCCATGCTGCTTCTCTTGGTAAGTCCAACTGCGACTTGTGATTGGATCCGATTATTACTCTAGACTCGGGCCCCGAAGACGCAATGCAGGCAGATGGCCATAAGCCATCTGAACCGATGTTAGCCGACTAACGGTATAAACGGTGGGCAGGCGACGTACGGGCACGAAAAAGCCCGCATCGCTGCGGGCTCCTTCGTTGAACGACGCCGGATCAGTTGATCTTGGCGGCCAGTTCACCTTTGGCGTAACGCTGGAACATGCCTTCGAGGGTGATCGGCTTGATCTTCGAAGCATTGCCGGCGGTGCCGAAGGCTTCGTAGCGGGCGATACACACGTCACGCATGGCCTTCACGGTCTCGGCGAAGAACTTGCGTGGGTCGAACTCGCTTGGGTGCGCAGCCATGTAGCGACGGATGGCACCGGTGGACGCCAGACGCAGGTCGGTATCGATGTTGACCTTGCGCACGCCGTACTTGATGCCTTCGACGATTTCCTCGACCGGCACGCCGTAGGTCTCTTTGATGTCACCACCGAACTCGTTGATGATCTTCAGCCATTCCTGCGGTACCGACGAGGAACCGTGCATCACCAGGTGGGTGTTGGGGATGCGCTTGTGGATTTCCTTGATGCGGTCGATCGCCAGGATGTCACCGGTGGGTGGCTTGGTGAACTTGTAGGCGCCGTGGCTGGTACCGATGGCGATGGCCAGGGCATCGACCTGGGTCTTCTTGACGAAGTCGGCGGCTTCTTCGGGGTCGGTCAGCATCTGGCTGTGGTCCAGGATGCCTTCTGCGCCCACGCCGTCTTCCTCGCCGGCCTGGCCGGTTTCCAGGCTGCCCAGGCAGCCCAGCTCACCTTCCACCGACACACCGCAGGCGTGGGCGAACGCCACGGTCTGCTGGGTGACGCGGACGTTGTAGTCGTAGTCGGACGGGGTCTTGCCGTCTTCCTTCAGCGAGCCGTCCATCATCACCGAGCTGAAGCCCAGCTGGATCGAGCGCTGGCACACGTCTGGGCTGGTGCCGTGATCCTGGTGCATGCACACCGGGATGTGCGGGAACTCTTCGATGGCGGCCAGGATCAGGTGACGCAGGAACGGGGCCCCTGCGTACTTGCGGGCGCCGGCCGAGGCCTGGACGATGACCGGAGAGTCGGTGGCGTCTGCGGCTTCCATGATGGCGCGCATCTGCTCGAGGTTGTTGACGTTGAAAGCCGGAACGCCGTAGCCGAACTCGGCGGCGTGGTCCAGCATCTGGCGCATGCTAATGAGTGCCATTGTGTATCTCTCTCCCGACAAGCGTCGTTTGTTTCATGCAAGCCTGCCGCAGGGGCGGTTGCTGTTCAAGTAGTGTGGGCCATCTACGTGGCCCGGCCAGTCACGGTGCCTTGCAGCCCCGCCCAATCAGATCGTTGGTCGCCACCCAGTACACCAGGCCTTCGTCACCTTTGGTGTGGAAGGCCAGCATGCCATCGCTGTACAGCGCACCGGAGGCACCCGGCTCGGCCTTGAGCCGATGGACTTGGTCGCCGCCGCCAAGACGGACATCGACTGTGTCCTGCTGCGCGTCGGCGAAGCGCCACAGCACTTCGGCCTGGCTGTCGCAAACCCAGCGGGTCCAGTTGTCCGCCGGGGCCTGTTGGGCCGGCTGCAGCAGCGAGCAGCCTGCCAGGATCGCCAGGGCCAGTGCGGCCAGAAGCACTTTCATCAAACTACTCCGCTGGGGGCTGCCCTGCAGCCCCGGTATTCAAGACCACGAAATCCTTGCCAGGTTGCCAACCACCCGATCAAGGGCAGCCCGGGGCCTTGCGCTGGTGTTCGTCGTCGTACTTTTCCAGGCCGTCCGGCCCCAGGCGCTTGTTGATCACCGGTGCCGTCTCCGCCTGCCACTGGGACTGGTAGCAACCGCCCTTGGGCGGCTGCGCCGGATCGGCCTCGCTGCCCTTGTTGCTGGAACAGGCGCCCAGCAACAAGGCCACGATCATCACAGGCAATTGCTTGACCATCAGGTCGCTCCCTTTGCCAGGCGCCTTCACGCTCAGGCCTTGGCCCGCTCTTCCAGGATTGCCACGGCAGGCAGGACCTTGCCCTCGACGAACTCGAGGAACGCGCCGCCACCGGTAGAAATGTAGGAGATATCGGCACCCACGCCATACTTGTCGATGGCCGCCAGGGTGTCGCCGCCACCGGCGATGGAGAACGCGGCGCTGTCGGCGATGGCCTTGGCCAGGACCTTGGTGCCGTTGCCGAACTGGTCGAACTCGAACACACCGACCGGACCGTTCCACAGGATAGTCTTCGAGGTCTTCAGCAACCCGGCGAACTGCTCGGCGGTCTTCGGACCGATGTCCAGGATCATGTCGTCGGCGGCCACGTCAGCGATCGCCTTGACGGTGGCTTCGGCGCTCTCGGCGAATTCCTTGGCGACCACCACGTCCACCGGCAGCGGTACGCTGACCTTGGCGGCGATGGCCTTGGCGGTCTCGACCAGGTCAGGCTCGTACAGCGATTTGCCGACCGGGTGACCGGCGGCGGCCAGGAAGGTGTTGGCAATGCCGCCACCGACGATCAGCTGGTCGCAGACCGCGCTCAGGCTGTTCAGCACGTCCAGCTTGGTCGACACCTTGGAACCGGCGACGATGGCGGCCATCGGTTTGGCCGGGGCCTTCAGGGCCTTGCCCAGGGCATCCAGCTCGGCGGCCAGCAGCGGGCCTGCGGCGGCGACCTTGGCGAACTTGGCGACGCCGTGGGTGGAGCCTTCGGCGCGGTGGGCGGTACCGAAGGCATCCATGACGAACACGTCGCACAGGGCGGCGTACTTCTGCGCCAACTCGTCGGCGTTCTTCTTCTCGCCCTTGTTGAAGCGCACGTTTTCGAACAGCACCAGGTCACCGGCCTGAACCTGAACGCCGTCGAGGTAATCGGCGACCAGCGGCACGTCACGGCCCAGGGCCTTGCTCAGGTAGTCGGCAACCGGCTTGAGGCTGTTCTCGGCAGAGAACTCGCCTTCGGTCGGGCGGCCCAGGTGCGAGCAGACCATCACCGCCGCGCCCTTCTCCAGGGCCAGCTTGATGGTCGGCAGCGCTGCCAGGATACGCGCGTCGCTGGCTACCACACCGTCCTTCACAGGGACGTTGAGGTCTTCGCGAATCAGTACGCGCTTACCTTGCAGGTCGAGGTCGGTCATCTTCAACACGGTCATGAATGCAGTCCTTCAGGGCTGTTTGCTGCGGGTTGGGTGTACGACGTGCAGATAATGTTCGGCAACGTCGAGCATACGGTTGGCAAACCCCCATTCGTTGTCGAACCAGGCCAGCAGGTTCACCAGGCGGGGGCCTGAGACGCGGGTCTGGCTGGCATCGACGATGGCCGAATGCGGGTCATGGTTGAAATCACAGCTGGCGTGGGGCAGCTCGGTGTAGGCCAGCAAGCCTTTCAGCGGGCCATCCAGGGCAGCCTCGCGCAGCACCCGGTTGACTTCCTCGGCGCTGGTATCGCGGGAAGTCTGCAGGGTGATGTCCAGGCATGAGACGTTGACGGTCGGCACGCGTACCGCTTTGGCCTGGATTCGCCCGGCAAGTTCCGGCAGCAGGCGTTCGATACCCCGGGCCAGGCCGGTGGACACCGGAATCACCGACTGGAATGCCGAACGGGTGCGACGCAGGTCTTCGTGATGGTAGGCGTCGATCACCGGCTGATCGTTCATCGCCGAGTGGATGGTGGTGATCTGCACGTATTCGATGCCAAAGGCTTGGTCCAGCACGCGCAGCAGCGGCACGCCGCAGTTGGTGGTGCAGGAGGCGTTGGACACCAGCAGTTCGCTGCCGGTCAGGCAATCCTGGTTGACCCCGTAGACCACCGTGGCGTCGATGTCCGCCTCGCTGGCCATGGGCTGGGAAAACAGCACCCGTGGCGCGCCGGCATCGAGGAAGCGCTGGCCGTCGGCACGGGTGTGGTAGGCGCCGGAGCACTCCAGCACCAGGTCGATGTCCAGGGCGGCCCAGTCGATGCCTTCCGGGGTAGCGCTGCGCAGCACTTTCACGCAGTCGCCGTTGATATGCAGACAGTCGCCGTCGACCTTCACCTCGCCGGGGAAACGCCCGTGGGTGGAGTCGAAGCGCGTCAGGTATTCCAGACTGTCCTGGTCGGCCAGGTCGTTCAGCGCGACGATCTCGAAACCGGCCTTCGCCCCCCGCTCGAACAGTGCGCGCAGGACACAGCGGCCGATGCGGCCGTAACCGTTGAGTGCAACTTTGTAGGGACGCGGGTGGGGCATTCGATGGCTCGCTAACGCATGATGGCTTTGGGGGCCGCGTTGCGGCCCATCGCGACGCAAGGCCGCTCCTACAGGGTACGGTGTACGCCATGCCTTGTAGGAGCGGCCTTGTGTCGCGAAACGAGGGCAACGCCCTCGCCTCGCACAGTCTGAATCAGTCTTCCAGCAGCTCTTCGGCGGTGCCCAGGATGTTGTCCAGGGTGAAGCCGAATTCCTCGAACAGCGCACTGGCCGGAGCCGACTCGCCGTAGGTGGTCATGCCGATCACGCGGCCTTCGAGGCCGACGTACTTGTACCAGAAGTCAGCGTGAGCGGCTTCGATGGCGATCCGCGCGCCAACTTCCAGCGGCAGTACCGACTGCTTGTACGCGGCATCCTGGGCGTCGAACACGCTGGTGCTCGGCATCGACACGACACGGACCTTGCGGCCTTCGGCGGTCAGCTTGTCGAAGGCTTGAACGGCCAGGCCGACTTCGGAGCCGGTGGCGATCAGGATCAGCTCAGGCTCGCCGGCGCAGTCCTTGAGCACGTAACCGCCACGGGCGATATCGGCGATCTGCTGGGCGTCGCGGGTCTGGTGCTGCAGGTTCTGGCGCGAGAAGATCAGCGCCGACGGGCCGTCCTTGCGCTCCAGGGCATGCTTCCAGGACACGGCGGATTCCACCGCGTCGGCCGGGCGCCAGGTGTCCAGGTTCGGCGTGCTGCGCAGGCTGGTCAGCTGTTCAATCGGCTGGTGGGTCGGGCCGTCTTCACCCAGGCCGATGGAGTCGTGGGTGTAGACGTGGATCACGCGCTGCTTCATCAGGGCCGACATGCGCACGGCGTTGCGGGCGTACTCCATGAACATCAGGAAGGTGGCGCCGTAGGGCACCAGGCCGCCGTGCAGGGCGACGCCGTTCATGATGGCGGTCATGCCGAACTCGCGCACGCCGTAGAACACGTAGTTGCCGCTGGCATCGTTGGCTTCGACGCCCTTGCAGCCTTTCCACAGGGTCAGGTTGGAGCCGGCGAGGTCGGCCGAGCCACCGAGGAACTCGGGCAGCAGCGGGCCGAAGGCGTTCAGGGTGTTCTGGCTGGCCTTGCGGCTGGCGATGGTCTCGCCCTTGGCGGCAACTTCGTTGATGTAGGCCTGGGCCTTCTCGGAGAAGTCGGCTGGCAGGTCGCCTGCGGCGCGGCGCTTGAACTCGGCGGCCAGCTCAGGGTAGGCCTTGGCGTAGGCGTCGAAACGCTGGTTCCATTCGGCCTCGACCTTGGCGCCGGCTTCCTTGGCATCCCATTCGGCGTAGATGTCGGCAGGGATTTCAAATGGGCCGTGGTTCCAGTTCAGTTCCTTGCGCGCCAGGGCGATTTCGTCGTTGCCCAGCGGTGCGCCGTGGCAGTCTTCCTTGCCCTGCTTGTTCGGCGAGCCGAAGCCGATGATGGTCTTGCAGCAGATCAGGGTCGGACGGTCGCTCTTGCGCGCGGTCTCGATGGCGGTCTTGATCTCGTCGGCGTCGTGGCCGTTGACGTTGCGGATCACCAGCCAGTTGTAGGCCTCGAAGCGCGCCGGGGTGTTGTCGGTGAACCAGCCATGGACTTCACCGTCGATGGAGATGCCGTTGTCGTCGTAGAAGGCGATCAGCTTGTTCAGACCCAGGGTGCCGGCCAGCGAGGCGACTTCATGGGAGATGCCTTCCATCATGCAGCCATCGCCGAGGAACACGTAGGTGTTGTGGTCGACGATGTCGTGGCCTTCACGGTTGAACTGGGCGGCCAGCACTTTTTCCGCCAGGGCGAAGCCCACGGCGTTGGCGATACCCTGGCCAAGTGGACCGGTGGTGGTCTCGACGCCTGGGGTATAGCCGAATTCCGGGTGGCCCGGAGTGCGGCTGTGTAGCTGGCGGAAAGCCTTGAGGTCGTCGATGGTGACGTCGTAGCCGGTCAGGTGCAGCAGCGAGTAGATCAGCATCGAGCCGTGCCCGTTGGACAGCACGAAGCGGTCACGGTCGGCGAAGCTTGGGTTGCTCGGGTTGTGTTTCAGGTAGTCGCGCCACAGCACTTCGGCGATATCCGCCATGCCCATGGGGGCACCTGGGTGGCCGCTGTTGGCCTTTTGCACGGCATCCATGCTGAGGGCACGAATGGCGTTGGCACGTTCACGACGGCTGGGCATCGCTGAGTCTCCTGAGGCTTGAAATAGGTGGTGAAGCGAAAAAGACGACCATTTTCGCCCACAGGGGGGGCCGGGGGCAATGACGGATGGTCGCAGTCGGGCTTTTTTCCTGTGATTGGTTGGCAAAAGAGCAGAAAAGCGGGGTTGTGGGAGCCTGCCCCCGCGATGGCGTCAGCCCTGGCCCATCCCATGTCTGATCTGACGCCATCGCGGGGCAAAGCACTCCCACGAGGAATCCCTGGAAGCCACTGATCAGGCAATATCAAAACTTTTTGATATTGCTATTGCGACGACAGCATCCCCTGTCTAGACTCCCGCCCCATGAACTTCAATGCGCCCGTCACCCCACAACGCAGCGACGAGCTGGCCGCCCTGTGCAAGGCCGGCGGCGACCCTCTGCGCCTGAACGTGCTGCGCGCATTGGCCAACGACTCGTTCGGCGTGCTGGAATTGGCACAGATCTTCGACATCGGCCAGTCGGGCATGAGCCATCACCTGAAGGTGCTGGCCCAGGCCGAGCTGGTGGCGACCCGCCGCGAAGGAAACGCGATCTTCTACCGCCGCGCCCTGCCCGACAGCCAGCGCCTGGGCGGTCGCCTGCATTCGGCGCTGCTCGAGGAGGTCGATGACCTCGCCCTGCCTCAAGCGGTGCAGGCCCGCATCGCCCAGGTCCAGCAGCGTCGCGCCGCCACCAGCCAGGATTTCTTCCTGCGCGTGGAAGAGAAGTTCCGCGCCCAGCAGGACCTGATCGCCGGCCTGCCACAGTACCGTGAAAGCCTGCTGGCGCTGCTCGACAAGCTGAGCTTCGAGGCCGGTGCCAGCGCCCTGGAGGTCGGCCCCGGCGACGGCGGTTTCCTGCCCGACCTGGCCAGGCGCTTCGAGCAGGTCACAGCCATGGACAACAGTCCGACCATGCTCGAGCTGGCCCGCCAGGTATGCGAGCGCCACGCACTGAACAACGTCAACCTGCAGTTGGCCGATGCACTGGGTGCAACGGATGTGGAAGCTGACTGCGTTGTGCTGAACATGGTCCTGCACCATTTCAGCGACCCGGCCCAGGCCCTGCGCCTGCTGGCCAGACGGGTGAAAGCGGGCGGCAGCCTGCTGGTCACCGAGCTGTGCAGCCACGACCAGGGGTGGGCCCGCGAAGCCTGCGGCGACCTGTGGCTTGGCTTCGAGCAGGACGACCTGGCCCGTTGGGCCAACGCGGCAGGGCTGGCCCCAGGGGACAGCCTCTACGTGGGCTTGCGTAACGGTTTCCAGATCCAGGTCCGGCATTTCCAGCGGGCCACTGGCGACATACATCATCGGTAAATTTCAGGAACCCATCGAGATGAGCGAATACTCCCTTTTCACCTCCGAGTCCGTGTCCGAAGGGCATCCGGACAAGATTGCCGACCAGATCTCCGACGCGGTGCTGGACGCCATCATCGCCCAGGACAAGTACGCCCGCGTGGCCTGCGAAACCCTGGTCAAGACCGGTGTCGCCATCATCGCCGGTGAAGTCACCACCTCGGCCTGGGTCGACCTGGAAGACCTGGTGCGCAAGGTCATCATCGACATCGGCTACAACAGCTCCGACGTCGGCTTCGACGGCGCCACCTGCGCCGTGATGAACATCATCGGCAAACAGTCGGTGGATATCGCCCAGGGCGTCGACCGCTCCAAGCCGGAAGACCAGGGCGCCGGCGACCAGGGCCTGATGTTCGGCTACGCCAGCAACGAGACCGAAGTGCTGATGCCTGCACCGATCTGCTTCTCGCACCGCCTTGTCGAGCGCCAGGCCGAAGCGCGCAAGTCCGGCCTGCTGCCTTGGCTGCGCCCGGATGCCAAGTCGCAGGTCACCTGCCGTTACGAAAACGGCAAGGTAGTGGGCATCGATGCCGTCGTCCTGTCGACCCAGCACAACCCTGAGGTGTCACAGAAAGACCTGCAGGAAGCGGTGATGGAGTTGATCGTCAAGCACACCCTGCCGGCCGAGCTGCTGCACAAGGGCACGCAGTACCACATCAACCCGACCGGCAACTTCATCATCGGTGGCCCGGTGGGCGACTGCGGCCTGACCGGCCGCAAGATCATCGTAGACTCCTACGGCGGCATGGCCCGCCACGGTGGCGGCGCGTTCTCCGGCAAGGACCCGTCCAAGGTCGACCGGTCTGCAGCCTATGCCGGCCGCTACGTGGCCAAGAACATCGTCGCCGCCGGTCTGGCCGAGCGCTGCGAGATCCAGGTGTCCTACGCCATCGGCGTGGCCCAGCCGACCTCCATTTCGATCAACACCTTCGGCACCGGCAAGGTTTCCGACGACAAGATCATCCAGCTGGTGCGCGAATGCTTCGACCTGCGTCCTTACGCCATCACCACCATGCTCGACCTGCTGCACCCGATGTACCAGGAGACCGCGGCCTACGGCCACTTCGGCCGTACTCCGCAGCAGAAAACCGTCGGCGACGACACGTTCACCACCTTCACTTGGGAGCGCACCGACCGCGCCGCCGCCCTGCGCGACGCAGCTGGCCTGTAAACCTCCTACAGCAGTAACGGAAAGCCCCTGCCGAGTGATCGGCAGGGGCTTTTTCGTGACATATCGGCTGACAAATCCCCGCCGCTACCCACACCGTCACCCGCCTAGGCTGAGGGCACTTCCCCGCCTCGCAAGGATGCCGGCCATGCCATTGCTGCTGATCTTCATTGCACTGCTGTTGCACCACCCCGTCGCCCAGGCAAGCACCTGCCCGACCTGGGACACGGCGCAGGCCGAGGCCGAGGTCGCCCGGCTGCGCGCCACCCTCGCCCACTGGGACGAGCAGTACCACGGCCAGGGTGTCGCCCTGGTGACCGACGAACTCTACGATCAAAGCCGCCAGCACCTGCTGGAGCTTCAAGCCTGCTTTGGCCTCTCCCACGACGAAGCTCCACTGGCCAGCGCACGCGGCACAGCCCCCCACCCGATACCTCACACCGGCGTCGGCAAGCTCGCCGACGAGCAGGCCGTGTCCCGATGGCTGCAAGGCAAACGCAATGTCTGGATGCAGCCGAAGGTCGATGGCGTCGCGGTTTCGCTGATCTACCGCCAGGGCCAGCTGACAAGCCTGCTCAGCCGTGGCGATGGAACACTGGGCCACGATTGGAGCCGACACATCCCCTTGCTGAGCGGCATCGTGCAGCAACTTTCCCAACCGCTGGACGCGGTGTTCCAAGGCGAGCTGTACTGGCGCCTGGACAACCATGTGCAGGCCGAGGCAGGCAGCGTCAATGCCCGCGGCACCGTCGCCGGGATGCTGGCACGCACGCGGATGACCGAAGAGCAGGGCGCAGGCATCGGACTGTTCGTCTGGGACTGGCCACACGGCCCGGATAACCAGGCCGAGCGCCTGGCACGCCTGGCAGCACTGGGCTTCACCGACAGCCAGCGCCTGAGCGTGGCCATCGATGGCTTTGCCGAAGCAGCGCGCTGGCGCCAGCACTGGTACCACTCGCCCCTGCCCTTCGCCACCGACGGCGTGATCCTGCGCCAGGACAGTCGCCCGGCGGCGCAGCGCTGGCGCGCCCAGGCGCCCTATTGGATCGCTGCCTGGAAATACCCCTTCACCCAGGCGCTGGCGCAGGTCAGGGATGTGCAGTTTCGAATCGGCCGGACCGGGCGCATCACACCCTTGCTCGTATTGCAGCCGGTGACCCTGGACGACCGCCGGATAAGCCAGCTCAGCCTCGGCTCGCTGGCGCGCTGGAAGCAGCTGGATATCCGCCCGGGTGACCAGGTAGCGATCAGCCTGGCCGGCATGACCATCCCACGCCTGCAAAGCGTGGTGCATCGTGCCGCTCGACGCCCCATCGTGCAGGCTCCGGATCCGGCGACCTACCACACCTTCAGCTGCTGGCAGGCACTCGAGGGATGCCAGCAGCAGTTCATCGCCCGCCTCGCCTGGTTGAGCGGCAAGCAGGGCCTCGACCTGCCAGGGCTGGGGGCCGAAACCTGGAAACGCCTTGTCGAAAGTGGCCATATCGTGCAGTTATCCGATTGGCTGAGCCTCGATCAGAAACAGCTGTTCGAGGTACCGGGGATCGCCGAGGCACGAGCCAGGCAATTGCATGCGGCTTTCGCCCAGGCCCGCCGACAGCCCTTCCAGCGTTGGCTGCGAGGCCTCGGCATACCCGCGCCGTCCGGCCTGCAACTGGGCCCCGACTGGCCCACACTGGCCTCCAGAAACATCGAGCAATGGCTTGCCGAACCTGGCGTCGGGCCGGGTCGGGCCGAGCAACTGCAAGCCTTTTTCGCCCACGAGCAGGTCCAGGAACTTGTCCGAAACTTGCGCTCCCATGCAATCGAGGGTTTCTAATTTGCGCGGATCAGGGCAGCATTTCGCTTTCTGCTGCCCAGCCTCGAATGGAGCCCCCCGATGAAACTGCTTTCGTCCATCGCCCTGTCCACCCTGCTCGGCTTCGCCGCCAGCCCGCTGCTGGCCGCCCCAGAGCAGCCGCGACTGACCGGTTGCGCGGCCAAGCGCCAGGCCCTCAGCGAACAGATTGAACAAGCCCGCGCCCATGGCAACAGCGACCAGCAGGCGGGGCTGGAAAAAGCCTTGAGCGAAGTCACTGAACACTGCACCGATGCCGGCCTGCGCAAGGAGCGCGAGCAGAAGGTGCTCGACGCCCGCCACGAAGTGTACAAGCGCACCAAGGAACTGGACGAGGCCATGAAGAAGGGCGACGCGGAGAAGATCAACAAGCGCAAGGACAAACTGGCCGAGGCGAAGAAGGAGCTGCAGGAGGCCCTGGACGAGCTCGAACGCTAACCAGATAGCCCCCACAAGAGCCCCTCTCGGCTCAGTGATTGCGAAACTCGTTATGACAGGCCTTGCACGCCGCCTCGACCTTGTCCATCGGCGCCTTCACCTGGGCCGCGTCCAGTGGCTGGGTACGGGTGACCGCGACCAGCTCGCCAGTGACGCCCTCCAGTTGTCGGGCCAGGTCCTGGAACCGCGCCTGACGCTCCCAGACCTCGGCCCGCGCGCTGCTATCACCCTCGTCACGCGCCTGCGGGAAGTGCTGCCACGGCTCATGGGCCAGGGTATCCAGCTTCACCGCGCCCTCGGCGAACTTCCCGCCATCGAAGGGCAACCGCCCGCGCAGCATGCCGCCCATGTCTTCGCTGGTCTTGAGCATCTGCTTGAAGATCGCCTTGCGCTGGCCCAGCGGCGAGTTGGGGTCGACGCCGTCACAGGCGCTCAGGGCAAGTGCGGCGAGCAGTACTACGGTCAATCGCTTGAACATCACGGTCTCTTCGGCCAGGAAAACGGGCGGCCAGTATCGCCGCCCCGGGGGCAAAGACCAATAGCCACACAGAAAACAGGGGTGAACCTTCATGCTTTTCCCCACACAGGATCGACAACATGAAATCTGCATTGCGCCATCTCGCCTGGGCACTGCCCGCCCTGGCGCTCCTGGCCGGCTGCAATGGCGGTGAAAGCGTCAAGCCCGAACCCCACGCCATCGCCACCTACGTACCAGCTACTTTCAAGGATCTGCCCCAGGTCAGCGACGACGACCTGTTGGCCGGCTTCTACGCCTGGCGCAATGGCTGCGAGAAGCTCAGGCGCGACCCGGTGTGGTCCGCCACCTGCGAAGCAGCCGGCTCGGCAACGGCGAATGCCGCCCAGGTGCGCACCTTCCTCGAACAGAATCTGCAGGTCTATGCCCTGCGTTCCGCGCAGAACAGCGCCAACGGCCTGATCACCGGTTACTACGAGCCGGTCTACCCCGGCAGCCTGGCCCGCACCGACAGCGCGCATGTCCCGGTATATGGGGTGCCCGAGGACATGATCGTGGTCGACCTGGCCAGCGTGTACCCCGAGCTCAAGGGCAAACGCCTGCGCGGGCGCCTTGAAGGACGGGTGCTCAAACCCTACGACACCGCCGAGGTGATCAACCGCGACGGCGCCAAGGCGCCGGTGCTGGCCTGGCTGACCGACCCGATGGACCTGCAATTCCTGCAGATTCAAGGCTCCGGCCGTATCCAGCTGGAGAACGGCCGCCAGTTGCGCCTGGGCTACGCCGACCAGAACGGCCACCCGTACCGCCCGATCGGACGCTGGCTGGTGGAACAGGGACAGCTGCCGAAAGAGGAGGTGACCATGGGCAGCATCCACGCCTGGGCCCAGGCCAACCCGCAGCGCGTGCCCGAGCTGCTGGCCAGCAACCCGAGCTACGTGTTCTTCAGTACCCGCCCGGACAGCAACGAGGGGCCGCGCGGCTCGCTCAACGTGCCGCTGACCGCGGGCTACAGCGTGGCGATCGACCGCAAGGTAATCCCCCTGGGCAGCCTGCTGTGGCTCTCCACCACCCGCCCGGACGGCAGCCCGGTGGTGCGCCCGGTCGGCGCCCAGGACACCGGCGGCGCCATCACCGGCGAAGTGCGTGCGGACCTGTTCTGGGGCACCGGCCACGAGGCCGGCGAGCTGGCGGGGAACATGAAGCAGCAGGGACAGATCTGGATGCTGTGGCCCAAGGGCCAGCCTTTGCCTGAAGTGCCGAAAGTACCCTGACAGACGCTATCGCGGGGCAAGCCCGCTCCCACGATGATTGCGTGGGAGCGGGCTTGCCCCGCGATGCATTCAGATCGATACGACGAAGAACGCCACAATCAGCGCCATCCCGACGAACCACACCAGCGAACGCAGCACCGCCCAGTCCGCCAGGTAGCAGATGATGTAGAGCAGCCGGCTGGTGATGTACACCACCCCCAGCACATCCTGGGTCACCTGCTCGGCATTGCCGACGATATCGGCCACAAGAACCGCCGCGGCAAACGCGGGAAACGCCTCATAGCCGTTCAGCTGGGCAGCATGGGCGCGTCGAGGCAACCCTTCTAGCTTGTCCAGGAACGCACGCGGGTCGTGATTGGCGCGCAGGCCGAAACACCCGCTGCTGAGCTTGGCGATCAATGCGCACAGCGGCGGCAGGAACAGCGCGACGAGAATGCACCACAGGGCAACGGTCATCTACAGGACTCCTTGTTCACAGAGGATCGGTTCACAGCTTCATCACCAGCATGCCGGCCAGGACCAGCCCGCAAGCTAGGAGTCTCGGCCCGCCAAAAGGTTCTTTGAGGTAACGCATGCCCAGCAACACCACGAGGATCACGCTCAGCTCGCGCAGCGCCGCCGCCTCCGCCACCGATCCCAGGTGCATGGCCCACAGCACCAGGGCGTAGCTCAGCAGCACGCACACCCCCACCGCCAGCCCGAGACGCCATTGAGTGCGCCAAAACATGGCGAACGGTGCCCGCCGCGCCATCCCGGCCAGCAAGGGGAACGGCCAGGCGCTGAGCAGGGTCAGCCACACCAGGTAATCCCAGGGCTTGCCCCACAGGCGCACGGCCTGGCCGTCGAACCAGGTGTAGCAGCCGATGCACAGGCCGATCAGCGCCACCACCGGCAGCATCGACCAGGGCAGGCGATCACCGCCACCACCCTGCCACAACAGGCAGGCCATGCCGCAGGGGATCAGCAGGATGCCGATGATCTGCTGCTGGCTGAGCGACTCGCCGGCAAAAGCCAGGGTAAGTCCGAGCACGACCAAGGGCGACAAACCACGCATCAACGGATAGACCAGCCCCAGGTCACCGACGCGATAGGCTTTGATCAGCAGGTAACGGTAGAGCTGCTCGGCCAGCGCCGATGCCAGCAGCCAGGGCCAGATGCCCGCCGGGGGAAAATCGACGAACGCCACCGCCAGAATGGCGAAGACCAGTGCTACCAGGTCCATGCTGGCGATCACCAGAAGGCGTTCGCCGCTGAATTTGACGAGGGTGTTCCAGGTCGCGTGGAGCAGGGCTGCGACCAGTACCAGGGAGGTTGCCAGCACGCGGGGCTCCTTGCGCAATGACCAGGCGGCTGCACGCACTATAACGCTTGCTCCCATAAAGAATCTGCAATCCGTTCTGAGGAACGAATTCGGTATTTCCGGTCATAAGGTGTGTCCCGAGCCCCGCGCCAGATCATCCAAGAACTGCCGAGTTACTCGGGAAACGACTTGGAAGCCACTGTTACAGGATTCGGGATGCTTGAATTAGTTGCCGCGTTTATCTGCCTCACCACCCTCCTCACCTATGTGAACTACCGCTTCATCGGCCTACCGCCGGCCATCGGCGTGATGGTCACCGCACTGCTGTTCTCCCTGATACTGCAGGGCCTGAGCCTGATCGGCTTCCCCGGCCTGGAAGAGCGCGTCGAAGGCTTGATGAACCAGATCGACTTCAATGACCTGTTGATGCACTGGATGCTGTCGTTCCTGCTGTTCGCCGGCGCCTTGCACGTCAACCTCGCTGACCTGCGCAGCTACCGCTGGCCGATCGGCCTCTTGGCCACGATCGGGGTGCTGATCGCCACCGTGGTAATCGGCTACCTGGCGCACTGGGTGTTCGCCCTGTTCGGCTGGAACGTGCCGCTGATCTACTGCCTGCTGTTCGGCGCGCTGATCTCGCCGACCGACCCGATCGCCGTGCTCGGCGCGCTGCGCACCGCCAACGCCTCGAAACCACTGAAGACCACCATCGTAGGTGAGTCGCTGTTCAACGACGGCACCGCGGTGGTGGTATTCACCGTGCTACTGGGCATCATCCAGCTGGGCGAGACCCCGAGCGTGTCTGACACGGCCCTGCTGTTCGCCCGCGAAGCCATCGGTGGAGTGGTGTTCGGCGGGCTGATCGGCTACGCCACCTACCGCATGATCAAGAGCGTCGAGCAGTACCAGGTCGAGGTCATGCTGACCCTTGCGCTGGTGATCGGCGGCTCGGCCATGTGCTACGAGCTGCATGTGTCGGCGCCGATCGCCATGGTGGTGGCCGGCCTGATTATCGGCAACCTGGGGCGCAACCTGGCGATGAACGACATGACACGTCGCTACATGGACGGTTTCTGGGAACTGATCGACGACATGCTCAACGCCCTGCTGTTCGCCCTGATCGGCCTGGAGCTGCTGCTGCTGCCGTTCAACTGGCTGCACCTGGCGGCCGGTGGCGTGCTGGCGCTGGCGGTGCTGGCCTCGCGCCTGCTGACCGTGGCGCCGGCCATCGTGTTGCTGCGCCGCTGGCGGACCGTGCCGAAGGGCACCATCCGCGTGCTGACCTGGGGTGGCCTGCGTGGTGGCGTGTCGGTGGCCCTGGCGCTGTCGCTGCCACAGGGCGATGAACGTGACCTGCTGCTGTCGATCACCTACATCGTGGTGCTGTCGTCGATCCTGGTGCAGGGTCTGACGGTCGGCAAGGTGGTACGCAAGGTCAGCACACAGCCCGAGTAACAACGAGGGAGCGGCGGTGCGCCGCTCCCACGAGCCCTCCAGCGCTTATTCGACCGCGCTGTCCGGGAACTGATCCTGGATGTACTTGATCTCGGTCCGCCCGTGCGGCGCCGGCTGACCATCCTCGCCCAGGTTGACGAAGACCATCTTGTCGACGGTCAGGATCGCCTTGCGGGTGATCTTGTTGCGCACTTCGCACTTGAGGGTGATCGAGGTGCGGCCGAACTCGGTGGCGGTGATGCCCAGCTCGATGATGTCGCCCTGGCGCGAGGCGCTGACGAAGTTGATCTCGGAAATGTACTTGGTCACCACGCGCTGGTTGCCCAGCTGGACGATGGCGTAGATCGCCGCCTCCTCGTCAATCCAGCGCAGCAGGCTGCCGCCGAACAGGGTGCCGTTGGGGTTGAGGTCTTCGGGTTTTACCCATTTGCGGGTGTGAAAGTTCATCTGTACTCCTGACCTGCCTGGCTCACATGGGCTAATGATGGCAGACCGCTCGGCCACCCTCCATTGAACATCGACTATCGTCTCGATTAATCGACAGAAAGTCTTGGGTGTGTCACACGCCCGCGGCTATAATCCCTGCCGTTTAACATGGTCTCCCGCAGTGGTGGCCATCCCGCCACCCGACCGAGGGGCGCTGCAGCAGGCTCGGCCTGTCAGGCTCGGTCGGGGCGTTGTCCGCGCAAGCGGACGCTTAACGCACAACGGCGCCCATTCGCACACTACGAATGGAGGCTCTCAATGAGCGCTGTAAACACGCCTGCTGGTTTTTCCGACTTCAAGGTCGCCGATATCTCCCTGGCCGACTGGGGCCGCAAGGAAGTCATCATCGCCGAATCGGAAATGCCGGCACTGATGGGCCTGCGCCGCAAGTACCAAGCCGAGCAACCGCTCAAGGGCGCGAAGATCATCGGCTGCATCCACATGACCATCCAGACCGCCGTGCTGATTGAAACCCTGGTCGCGCTGGGCGCCGAAGTGCGCTGGTCGTCGTGCAACATCTTCTCCACCCAGGACCAGGCCGCCGCTGCCATCGCCGCCGCCGGTATCCCGGTGTTCGCCTGGAAAGGTGAAACCGAGCAAGAGTACGAGTGGTGCATCGAGCAGACCATCCTGAAAGACGGCCAGCCATGGGATGCCAACATGGTCCTGGACGACGGCGGTGACCTGACCGAAATCCTGCACAAGAAATACCCGGCCATGCTGGACAAGATCCACGGCGTGACCGAAGAAACCACCACCGGCGTGCACCGCCTGCTGGACATGCTGGCCAAGGGCGAGCTGAAAGTCCCGGCGATCAACGTCAACGACTCGGTCACCAAGAGCAAGAACGACAACAAGTACGGCTGCCGTCACAGCCTGAACGACGCCATCAAGCGCGGCACCGACCACCTGCTGTCGGGCAAGCAGGCCCTGGTGATCGGCTACGGCGACGTGGGCAAGGGCTCGGCCCAGTCCCTGCGTCAGGAAGGCATGATCGTCAAGGTCACCGAAGTCGACCCGATCTGCGCCATGCAGGCCTGCATGGACGGTTTCGAAGTGGTCTCGCCATTCAAGGACGGCATCAACACCGGTACCGAAGCCGGCATCAACAAGGACCTGCTGGGCCGCATCGACCTGATCGTCACCACCACCGGTAACGTCAACGTCTGCGACGCCAACATGCTCAAGGCCCTGAAGAAACGTGCCGTGGTCTGCAACATCGGCCACTTCGACAACGAGATCGACACCGCCTTCATGCGCAAGAACTGGGCGTGGGAAGAGGTCAAGCCGCAGGTGCACAAGATCCACCGCACCGGCGCTGGCGTATTCGACCCGCAGAACGACGACTACCTGATCCTGCTGGCCGAAGGACGCCTGGTGAACCTGGGCAACGCCACCGGCCACCCAAGCCGCATCATGGATGGCTCGTTCGCCAACCAGGTGCTGGCGCAGATCTTCCTGTTCGAGCAGAAGTTCGCCGAACTGCCAGCCGCCAAGAAGGCCGAGCGCCTGACCGTGGAAGTGCTGCCGAAGAAGCTGGACGAAGAAGTGGCCCTGGAAATGGTCCGCGGCTTCGGCGGCGTGGTCACCCAGCTGACCCCACAGCAGGCCGAGTACATCGGTGTGACCGTCGAAGGTCCGTTCAAGCCGGACGCCTACCGCTACTAAGCAGCGGCGCCAGCGCCGGGCTATCGCCCT
Source organism: Pseudomonas sp. TE6283 (assembly GCF_054060555.1). Taxonomy (NCBI): domain Bacteria; kingdom Pseudomonadati; phylum Pseudomonadota; class Gammaproteobacteria; order Pseudomonadales; family Pseudomonadaceae; genus Pseudomonas; species Pseudomonas sp. TE6283. Next base: position 47,735 of record NZ_JBSSDH010000015.1, on the reverse strand, counting down.
GGTGCTGGCTGGCAACGCGTCGAACCGATGTCCGAGCCAGGCCGGCCCCAACCGTCCTGGCTTTTATTTGCAGGTAGCCGCCCCAGGCGCGCCACCGAAGGAACGAGAGATGTCACAAGAACGCCGCTACAGTTTCGAGTTCTTCCCCACCAAGACCGACGCCGGCCACGAGAAGCTGATGGGCGTCGCCCGCCAGTTGGCCAGCTACAACCCGGACTTCTTCTCCTGCACCTACGGTGCCGGTGGCTCGACCCGCGACCGCACGCTGAACACCGTGCTGCAGCTGGAAAGCGAAGTGAAAGTCCCCGCCGCCCCACACTTGTCCTGCGTGGGTGACAGCAAGGACGACCTGCGCGCCCTGCTCGCCGAGTACCAGGCCGCCGGCATCAGGCGCATCGTCGCCCTGCGCGGCGACCTGCCATCCGGCATGGGCATGGCCAGTGGCGAGCTGCGCTACGCCAGCGACCTGGTCGAGTTCATTCGCCAGGAAAGCGGCGACCACTTCCACCTGGAAGTGGCTGCGTATCCGGAGATGCACCCACAGGCACGTAACTTCGAGGCAGACCTTGCCAACTTCGTGCACAAGGTCAAGGCCGGCGCCGATAGCGCCATTACCCAGTACTTCTTCAACGCCGACAGCTACTTCTACTTCGTCGAGCGCGCACAGAAGCTGGGCGTGGACATCCCGGTAGTGCCCGGCATCATGCCGATCACCAACTACAGCAAGCTGGCACGCTTCTCCGACGCTTGCGGCGCCGAGATCCCGCGCTGGATCCGCAAGCAGCTGGAAGCCTATGCCGACGACACCGTCAGCATCCAGGCCTTCGGCGAGGAAGTGATCACCCGCATGTGCGAGCAATTGCTGCAAGGCGGCGCACCGGGCTTGCACTTCTACACCCTCAACCAGGCCGAGCCGAGCCTGGCGATCTGGAACAACCTGAAGCTGCCACGCTGAAAGATGTTGCCGGTAACAATTAATTAGAGCCATGAAGAAGGCTTTGCCTTAGGCTAAAGCCTTCTTCACTTCCGCCTCGCAATAGGTTACCGGCCAGCATGCAGCACCCTCATTCCGCTCACCCTCAGCTCGTCTACCTGGCATTCGGTCCGGCCACTTACCATCAGGAGGCCTGCTTCAGCATCGTCAGTGCCTTGGCCCACCTGCGATCCACCCCCGGCGTGTCCATGGACATCCAGGTCTACACCGACAACGCCGAGCCCTATCGCAACCTGCCGGTCACCGTTCACCTGCTCGACGAGGCCACCCGCAGAGCCTGGAACCAGCCACACGGCTACCATTTCCGCAGCAAGCACGTGCTGCTGCGCCAGGTCCTTGGGCACCACCCGCTGGCCGTGCTCATCGACACCGACACCTTCTTCCGTACCTCACCCAAGCACCTGTTCGACCGTGTCACCACCGGCAGCCTGCTGTGCAACGCTATTGGCGGACGCTACGGCGAGAACCAGAAATGCCTGCTTTACAAGAACCTGGTCGGCATTCTCGAAGAACGCGGCCTGGCCGACCGCCAGATGCCGCTGGTCAACTCCGGCGTGATCGGGCTCACCGCACAGGATGCCCCGGTCCTGGACCAGTCCATCGCCCTGATGGACGAACTGCACCCATTGGCCAGGGAAGCCTATACGCTCGAGGAGTTCTGCCTTGCAGTGGCGGCTTACCGTACGCTCAAGCTCAACGAGTGTACCGACGTCATCCACCATTACTGGAGCCGCAAAGCCCAGTTCCGCGCAAAGATCCAGGCCTGGCTGCACAAGCACGGCGACGCGCCGTTGAGCGAGGCGGCACTGGCGGACGTTGCGCTGGTCAACGACCAGCTCCCCCGCCCACCGGCCCTGCAACGCCTGGCATACAAGGCCTTGAGCCTTACACTGCCCAGCAAGGAGCGGCAATTCGCCCGCGAGCTGTTGTATGGCTGCTACCCCTACGAAAACGAATTCGATCGGGCATGCGCCTGCGCGTGGTGGGACAAAGCCCTGGAAAACCTCACCCAGCGCGAGGGGCAACCGGCCCCTGAGCAATTGCGCAAGTGCCTGCGCCACCCCGGCCTGCGCCTGGCACTGGGCCAGCGCAGGCAAGAGATCGAGACGCACCTGCTGAAACAGCGGCAGGCCTGACCCGCATGCCGGGCGTGCAACTGCGGGGGTTCCCCACATTGACCCCGCCACGCGCCAGGTACAAGGTCATCCATGCGCTCTGCCTGTTATGGCTTGTCTGCCTGAGTTCCCTGGCCCATGCCGAACGCCTGCGCATCGTCAGCGACGACTGGGCGCCCTACCTCTACCAGGAAAACGGTCAGCCCAAAGGCATCGACTACGAGGTAACCGACGAGGTGTTCAAGCGCCTGGGCGTCGAGGTGCAATGGCAGTTCCTGCCCTGGCGGCGCTGCCTGGCCATGGTCGAGCAAGGCCAGGCGGACGCGGTATTGGATATTTTCCGCGTCGACTCGCGCCAGGGTTACCTGGTCTACCCGGACGAACCCATGTCAGAGGTCGAGTTCGTCCTTTACCAGGCCCGCTCGCGCCCCCATCCGGTCAAACACCTCGAAGACCTGGCCGGGCTGACCGTGGGCACCTCGCCGGGCTACGCCTACGACGGCGACTTCGCTGAATCGCCGCTGTTCCGCCGGGAGCCAGCGCCCAGCCACGAAGCCAACTTTGGCAAGCTGGCGCTAGGGCGCATAGACCTGCTGGTGACCGACCGCAAGGTTGGTCGCTATGTCAGCCGCCAGCTTGGCCTGGAGCAGAACGTCGAGGCGCTGCCCCTGGTGATCAGCCGCCGCCAGCAATACCTGGGGCTGGCCCGCAAGCCAGGTCGCGAGCAGTTGGCACAGGCGTTCAGCGATGAACTGCGACGCTTCAAGCAGGAGCCGGCCTATGCGGCGATCAACGCCCGCTACCTGGGCAATCGGGATTTTCCTATCGCCGTTGAGCAGCAGGAACGCAGCACACCCTGATTGCTCTGTTATACTCGGGCCTTCCCGCCAGGCTCACGCCCGGACGCTCGGCCTCGCAACAGGCATCTCGACCCGCAGCAGCGCACCTTGCGCGCCGCCCGCAGGCTCCAGGATGCGCCGTGAACGCCCAGCTGGACCGGACGCGATCGCATCCCTCCGATGCCCGTCGCGCCAGGCAGAACACCCCATCGGGCCCAGCCCCCACGAGAACAGGATTGCCCATGTCCTTTGCTTCCCTCGGTCTCTCCGAGGCTCTTGTCCGCGCTATCGAGGCAGCGGGCTACACCCAGCCCACTCCGGTGCAACAGCGGGCCATTCCCGCCGTGTTGCAAGGTCGCGACCTGATGGTCGCCGCCCAGACAGGTACTGGTAAAACCGGCGGCTTCGCGCTCCCCATCCTCGAGCGCCTGTTCCCGGGTGGCCACCCCGACAAATCGCAACGCCACGGCCCGCGCCAACCGCGCGTGCTGGTGCTGACCCCGACCCGCGAGCTGGCCGCCCAGGTGCATGACAGCTTCAAGGTCTATGCCCGCGACCTGAACTTCATCAGCGCCTGCATCTTCGGCGGCGTCGGCATGAACCCGCAGGTCCAGGCCATGGCCAAGGGCGTCGACGTCCTGGTCGCCTGCCCGGGCCGCCTGCTCGACCTGGCCGGCCAGGGTAGCGTCGACCTTTCGCGGGTCGAGATCCTGGTGCTGGACGAAGCCGACCGCATGCTCGACATGGGCTTCATCCACGACGTCAAGAAAGTGCTGGCGCGCCTGCCGGCCAAGCGCCAGAACCTGCTGTTCTCGGCGACCTTCTCCAAGGACATCACCGACCTTGCCGACAAGCTGCTGCACAACCCCGAGCGCATCGAGGTCACGCCGCCAAACACCACCGTCGAGCGTATCGAGCAGCGTGTCTACCGCCTGCCGGCCAGCCACAAGCGCGCCCTGCTGGCGCACCTGATCACCCTGGGTGCCTGGGAACAGGTACTGGTGTTCACCCGTACCAAGCACGGCGCCAACCGCCTGGCCGAGTACCTCGAGAAGCACGGCCTGACTGCCGCGGCAATCCACGGCAACAAGAGCCAGAACGCCCGCACCAAGGCCCTGGCCGACTTCAAGGCCAACACCGTGCGCGTGCTGGTCGCCACCGACATCGCCGCCCGCGGCCTGGACATCGACCAATTGCCCCATGTGGTCAACTTCGAGCTGCCCAACGTCGAGGAAGACTACGTTCACCGCATCGGCCGCACCGGCCGTGCCGGTCGCTCGGGCGAGGCCATCTCGATGGTCGCCCCGGACGAAGAGAAACTGCTCAAGAGTATCGAGCGCGTCACCAAGCAGAAGATCCCGGACGGCGACCTGATGGGCTTCGACGCCTCCCAGGTCGAGGCCGAGAAGCCGGAAGTCCGCGAGCGCCAGCAGAACTCTGGTCGCGGTGGCCGCAACCAGCAACCTCGCGGCGAAGGCGGCAAGGAAGGCAGTGGCGGACGCAAGGACAAGGGCAAGGACAAAGGCCGCAACAAACCTGCGGGCGAGAAGCAGGCCGACAAGGAAAAGACCGGCGACAAGCAGCAAGGCCAGCAGCAGCGCAAGCCGCGTGACAAGAAGCCACGCCAGCAGCAGGTCGCACAGGGCCAGAAGGCCATCCCCCCGGTCCCCGCCGATCGTGACCCGGAAGAGTTTCTGGACGACGATGTGGATAACTTCGGCAACCGCGCCGACTACGTCAGTCCTTATCAGAACGCCAAGAACCAAGGCCGCAACCGTCGCCCAGGTGGCAATGGCGGGCAAGGCCAAGGCCAACGCAGTGGTGGTGGCCAGGCTCAAGGTCAAGGCCGTGGCAATGGCCAACAGCGCCAAGGCCAGGGCTCGGGTGAAAAACGCCCGCGCAACGGTGGTGGCAGTAATGGCGGTGCTCGTCGTGACAACAACGGTGGCCGTAACCGCCGTGACGAATCGGCTCGCCAGGAACCCGCCGTGCGCAACCCGCGCGAGTCCCAGAGCGCGCCGGTGATCATTCGCAAGGAATCCAAGCTCGACCGTTACCCAACGCCCGAGCAACTGGACGACCTGCCGAGCCGCCCACGCGGTGAGCGTCCGGCGCTGCTGACCCGCAAGGGCTGATCGAAACACCGAGGGGCCGCTACGCGGCCCTTTCGCGACACAAGGCCGCTCCCACAGGTACTGCGCTACGCCAAAGGGCTACGCTGAACTTGTGGGAGCGGCCTTGTGTCGCGAAAGGGCTGCATAGCAGCCCCTCGGTCGTTCAACTATTATTGCTAATTACTTCTGCTTCACACCTTCAACACTGATATCCAGGTCCAGGGTCTGGGAGGTCTCGCCTGGGCCTTTGATCCCGAAGTCGTTCAGGTTCAGCGTAGTGGTGGCGTTGAAGCCAGCGCGCTCGCCACCCCATGGGTCCTTGCCTTCACCATTGAACACAGCCTTGAAGGTGACCGGCTTGGTCACGCCGTGCAAGGTCAGGTCGCCGGTGACATCAGCGGTCTTCTTACCGGTCGACTTGACGCTGGTGGAGACGAACTTGGCCTGAGGGTACTTCTTCACATCAAGGAAGTCGGCGCTGGCAATGTGCTTGTCACGCTCGGCGTGGTTCGACCACAGGCTGGCGGTCTTCAGGTCGACGCTGATCTTGCTGGCTTCGGGCTCGGCACTGTCCCAGGTGAAGTTGCCGTCGAAGTCCTTGAAGGTGCCGTGGATGAAGCTGTAGCCCAGGTGGCTGATCTTCCAGTCAACGAACGCGTGCTGGCCTTCCTTGTCGATCTTGTATTCGGCGGCCATGGCCTGGCCGGCGGAGATCAGGGCGGTACCGAGCGCCAGAGCGGCAAAAGTCTTTTTCAACATCCTTACTTCCTTCCTTTGCAATTGAGGTTGAGAGTCAAGCTTTGCGGCCCAGCATGCGAGTCAGGGTCGCGTCACGGTCGATGAAATGGTGCTTGAGTGCCGCCAGGGCATGCAGCACCGCGAAAATCACCAGGCCCCAGGCCAGCCAGAGATGGATCACCCCGGCGGTGTCGGCCTGGTCAGGCAGGTCGCTGATCAGCGCCGGCACCTCGAACAGGCCGAACACCGGAATGCCGACACCGTCGGCGGTGGAAATCAGGTAGCCGGCGACCATCACCGCGAACAGGCCCAGGTACAGCGCCAGGTGACCCAGCTTGGCAGCCAGGCGGGTGACCTTGCCATGGTTGACCGGCGCCGGCGGTGGCGGGCTGATGAAACGCCAGAGCACACGCAGCAGCATGACGGCCAGCAGTACCAGGCCGATGCTCTTGTGCAGGTCGGGGCCGGTCTTGCGCCATGGGCTGTAGTAGTCGAGGCCGACCATCCACAGGCCCAGGCCGAACAGGCCGAAGACCGCCAGCGCCACGCCCCAGTGCAGGACGATGCTGACCAGGCCATAGCGGGAAGATGAGTTGCGCAGTTGCATGTTGGCGTATTCCCCGTGAAAGCTGCGCACAAGACTAGCGCTTAACGCATCGAATAAAAGCGTAAAAAATTGCTTCGGATTATCTAAAAATCCGATATTTAGTCTGCAAGCTTCCTATTAAGGAAACATTAACGATAGTCGTTTGGATGTGCCGACGCCATCGCGGGAGCCCGCGATGGCGGCTATAGCGAGATCAGCCGGCCTTGGCCTGGCTGTTGACCACCGGCTTCCTGGCCGGTTCCGACTTGGCGGTGGCCTTCTTCACCGGCGCTGGCTTGGCAGCGGGCTTGTGTGCCTGCTTGGCCGCAGGCTTGGCTGGAGCAGGCTTGGTGGAGGCAGGTTTAACCGCTTCCTCCTTGGCCACAGGTGCCGGGGCGACCGGGGCGGGGGCCGCTGCAGGCGCCGGGGCGATCTCCTCGGCCTTGGCGATTGGCGCGGCCTTGACCTCTGGCTTGTCAGCACCGCCGAACAGACGCGAGAAGAAGCCTGGCTTGTCCTGCTTGGCCTCCTCGACCTTCACAGGCTCCGCCTTGGCCGGAGCCTTGTCGGAGCCGCCGAACAGGTTGGAGAAGAACCCGCCCTTGTCCTTTGCCGCCACGGCGCCCGCTGCTCCAGCGGCGGCGGCGGCGGCAACCGGTGCGGCCTTGGCCGGGTCGAAGGACTTGCCTGCCGCCAGGTCCTGGACCTGGCTCGCAGCGCGCTGGCCGCTGCGCAGGGCGCCTTCGAGGGTGCCAGGGTAGAGTGCGTCGGTATGCTCGCCGGCAAAGGCGATACGCTGGACCGGACGCTCCCACAGACGCCAGTACTTGCTGATCTGGCCTGGGCCGTAGGCCAGGTAAGCGCCTCCCATGCCGGCATCGGTGCTGTAACGACGTACTTCGTAGCCGGTGAAGGCGCCACGGGCCTGCGGATAGAAGGCGTGCAGACGGATCAGCACCTGGTCGACCATCTGCTTGTCACCGAAGGCCTGCAGCAGACGAGCGTTGTCGCCGGACAGGTTGATCACCACGTTGGCGCCGCCCTTGAGCGCCGGCTCGATCCACAGCATGCCCAGGCCGGTGTTGGAGAAGATCTCGCCGGACATGCGCGCACGGCTTTCCCACACCGGGTTCTTGAACTTGAGCATCAATTGGTCGCGCCAGCCGTAGTTGGTGCCCTTCAGCGCGGCCAGGTGCTGGTTGTCCAGGCCCGGGGTCATCTGGATCTTGGCCAGGGCCCGCAGCGGCACGGCCATGACCAGGTAATCGGCCTGGTAACCCACGGCACCGACCTTCACCGTCACCCCATCCTTGTCCTGGACGATGGCGGTGACCGGCGAGCTGGTCTTGATGGTCTTGAGCTGCTTGACGAAGGCCTGGGCCAGCACCGGGCTGCCGCCTGGCAGGCGCGCGGCGCGCAGGTCGCGGTCGCTGACGTTGCGGTAGACGCGGCTCTGCTGGGCGAAATACAACAGCGACAGGCGCGAAGGTTCGTCGTATCGGGTACGGATCTGCTGGTTGACCAACTGACGGGCGGTCGCCGGCAGTTGCAGCTTGTCCAGCCAGGTGGACACGTTCATCTGGTCGAGGGCGAACAGGGTGCTGTTGGCCGCCGGGTTCAGCGGGTCCTCGATGGAGCGGGCCAGGTCGTCCAGGGTCTTCTCGTAGCGCTTGAGGGCCTCGGCAGTGGCCGGTTGCTTGGCAACCAGATCGGTCGCGTTGAAGTACTCGCCGTCGATCAGGTAGCCCGGGGTGCGCACGAATTCCGGCGCCGGCAAAGTGCCGACCTTGAAGCGCTCCAGGTACTGGTTGAGCACCGGCTGGGTCTTGCTGTTGCCGATCCACTCGCTGGTGGCCAACCCCGAACGCCCACCCATGCCCGACTTGGCTTCCAGCAGGGTGACCTGCCAGCCCTTGGCCTGCAGCTCGTAGGCTGCGGTCAGGCCTGCCAGGCCACCACCGACGACGATCGCCGTCTTGTCCTTGGCCAGCGCGGCACCGCTGGACACCCCGATCAATACCAACGCGCACAGGCGCACCCAAGCAGCAGCCATGATGGCGAACTCCGGTTAGAGAAGCGATAGAAGAGACGGGGAAGAATGCCCCGGGAGAGATGCGTTAAGAATACGTCACCTCTGCCGACCCTGCCACCGCAGTGACATCAAGTGCCTTTGACAACTGGTATTTTTGTCAGTAGCCGCTTGTCGCAGGAGCGTGCAGGCTTGGCGGGTACTCCACGGGCATGTCGAGGAAACCGCAGTGATCTACATGGAAGACGTTGCCAGCTGGATTGCCGCACCGCCCATGCCGGCGATCAACTGGCGTACCCCCTCCGGGCTGAGCATCATCTCCAGTGGCATTGCCTACAGCTCGCATTACCAGACAGACGAGGGGCGTATCGGCACCGAACTGATCGTCCGCGGCCAGTGCGATGTGGAATTCATCTTCGGCCAGACAGTCGACTGCCTGCTGCTCGAGGTCGACATCGACACGCCCGAGTGCGTGTCGACTGCCTATTGGCTGACCTTGCGCGACCAGCAATACATCGAGTTCACGCCAGGCCCTGGCCAGCCCGGGCCCTGCTGGCACGACGTGCCTGGGCCGCTCGACCGCCTGACCCTCTCCACCCTGCCCCAGTGCACCGTGCATGTGCGCCAACTGGAGTGGCGCCCGGCCTGGCGTCATTGAGCGGTTGTCCTGCCCCCCGGCATTGCTTAGGCTTACGCGGTCAAACCGTGCCGTAACGCCAGGAGAAGTGCCCATGGGCCTCAACGATCAGTGGATGCAACGCGACCTCAAGGTCCTGTGGCACCCCTGCACCCAGATGAAAGACCACGAGCAGCTGCCGCTGATTCCGATCCGCCGTGGCGAGGGCGTCTGGCTCGAGGACTTCGAGGGCAAGCGCTACCTGGACGCGGTCAGCTCCTGGTGGGTCAACGTGTTCGGCCATGCCAACCCGCGCATCAACCAGCGCATCAAGGACCAGGTCGACCAACTCGAGCACGTGATCCTGGCCGGCTTCAGCCACCAGCCGGCGATTGAGCTGTCCGAACGGTTGGTAGCCATGACCCCGGCCGGCCTGGAGCGGGTGTTCTACGCCGACAATGGCTCGTCGTGCATCGAAGTGGCGCTGAAGATGAGCTACCACTATTGGCAGAACATCGGCAAACCGCAGAAAAAGCGCTTCGTCACCCTGACCAACAGCTATCACGGCGAGACCATCGCGGCGATGTCGGTGGGCGACGTGCCGCTGTTCACAGAGACCTACAAGGCCCTGCTGCTGGACACCATCAAGGTGCCCAGCCCGGACTGCTACCTGCGCCCCAAAGGCATGGGCTGGGAGGAGCACTCACGGAACATGTTCGCGGCCATGGAGCAGACCTTGGCCGAACATCACGCCAGCATCGCCGCGGTGATCGTCGAGCCGCTGATCCAGGGCGCCGGCGGCATGCGCATGTACCACCCGGTGTACCTCAAGCTGCTGCGCGAGGCCTGCGACCGCTACGACGTGCACCTGATCCACGACGAGATCGCCGTGGGCTTCGGCCGCACCGGCACGATGTTCGCCTGCGAGCAGGCCGGCATCCGCCCGGACTTCCTGTGCCTGTCCAAGGCCCTGACCGGCGGCTACCTGCCCCTGGCCGCCTGCCTGACCACCGACAAGGTGTACCAGGCCTTCTATGACGACTACCCGACCCTGCGCGCGTTCCTCCACTCGCACAGCTACACCGGCAACCCCCTGGCCTGCGCCGCGGCCCTGGCGACCCTGGACATCTTCGCGCAGGACAACGTCATCGAAGCCAACAAGGCCCTGTCGGCGCGCATGGCCAGCGCCACCGCGCACCTGGCCGACCACGCCCATGTCGCCGAGATCCGCCAGACCGGCATGGCCCTGGCCATCGAGATGGTCCGGGACAAGGCCAGCAAGACCGCCTACCCCTGGCAGGAGCGTCGCGGCCTGAAGGTCTTCGAGCATGCCCTGACACGTGGCGCGCTGTTGCGCCCGCTGGGCAGCGTGGTGTACTTCCTGCCGCCCTACGTGATCACCCCGGAGCAGATCGACTTCCTGGCCGAAGTGGCCAGCGAAGGGATCGACATCGCCACCCGCGACCGCGTCAGCGTGGCGGTGCCGGCCGACTTCCACCCGGATTTCCGCGATCCGGGCTAGGCCCCAAGCCTTCACACGGCCCCCTGTAGGAGCGGCCTTGCCGAGGCGTCGGACCGGTCGGAAAGGGCTGCGCAGCAGCCCCAGGTTTTCAGCTTCGCAGCAGAAATTGCCGGGGCCGCTTTGCGGCCCTATCGCGACACAAGGCCGCTCCTACAGGGACGCTGCCCCCATTCAGATTCCGAGTAGAACCATGAGACTCTCCCGCTTCTTCATCGACGCCCCGCTTGGCCTTGGCGAGCACGAGCTCCCCGAAGCCCAGGCCCACTACATCGGCCGCGTCCTGCGCATGGCCGCCGGCGACGCCGTGCAGCTGTTCGACGGCAGCGGCCAGGAATACCTCGGCCAACTGCTCGAGGTGGGCAAGAAAAGCGTGCGCGTCAGCCTCGACCAGGCCCTCCCCGGCCAGGCCGACTCGCCGCTGCGCATTCACCTCGGCCAGGGCCTGTCCCGCGGCGAGCGCATGGACTGGGCGATCCAGAAGGCCACCGAACTGGGCGTCAACGAAATCACCCCGATCGTCAGCGAACGCTGCGAGGTGCGCCTGAAGGATGAGCGCGCCGACAAGCGCCTGGCCCACTGGCGCCAGGTGGCGATCAGCGCCAGCGAGCAGTGCGGTCGCTCGACCCTGCCGGTCATCCACCCGCCGGTTACCCTGGCCGAATGGCTCAAGGACACCGAGGCCGACCTCAAGCTGGTGCTGCACCCGGTGGCCGAACCGCTGACCCGTCACGAAAAACCTGCAAAGCTGGCCTTCCTGATCGGCCCGGAAGGCGGCCTGAGCGATGCGGAGGTCGAACAGGCCAAGGTCAGCGGCTACCACGCCGCTCGCCTCGGCCCACGGGTGCTGCGTACCGAGACAGCGCCGGTGGTGGCCTTGTCGGTAGCGCAGCAGTTGTGGGGCGACTTCTAAGACACGTAGAAGAACACCGCGACGAAGTGCATCAGGCTGCCGGCGATAACGAACAGGTGCCAGATGCCATGCCAGTGGCGGAACCGGCTGTCGAAGGCGAAGAAGATGATGCCGACGGTGTAGAACACGCCGCCGGCCGCCAGCCAGGCGAAGCCGGCACCGCCCAGGCTGTGCAGCAGCGGCTTGACCGCCACCAGCACGATCCAGCCCATCAGCGCGTAGATGATGATCGACAGGATCCGTGCCTCCGAACGCGGCTTGATCTCCTGCAGCATGCCGACCAGCGCCAGCCCCCAGACTACCCCGAACAAGCTCCAGCCCCACGGCCCGCGCAAGCTGACCAGGCAAAAGGGCGTGTAGCTTCCGGCAATCAGCAGGTAGATCGACAGGTGGTCGAGCTTGCGCATGATCCGCTTCGCTCGTCCGCGGGTGCTGTGGTAGAGGGTGGAGATGCTGTAGAGCAACAGCAGGGTAAAGCCGTAGATGGAGAAACTGACGATCTTCCAGGGATCGCCCTGCAGGCCGGCCACGACGATCAGCCAGACTGCGCCAATACAGGCCAGGACCGCACCGACCAGGTGGGTCCAGGCGTTGAAACGTTCACCGTAGTACATGCAAGCACAGACCTCGCTACGCCGTTCGGGTTCCTGAAAGCCCTATCACGGGGCAAGCCCAGACACCATCCTAGCCGGCGGCAGGTTGCAGTTGCGCGTCACGCACCAATCTTTCCAGCCCCGCCAGGTCCGGCACCCGCGCCACCTGCTCGCCCACCTGCACCGCCGCCAACTCCAACCCCGCCAACGGCACGTCGACATAGTTCAGCTGGCTGTCGAGCTTGCACGAGCGCGGGATACCCTGCAGCAGCAAAGCCAGGTAGCGCAGCCCGGTATCCCCCAGGGCGTTGAGCACCATCACCCGCGCCCGCTCGCCGCAAGGAGTCTGCCCGCCGCAAGCCGCCTCGAAGCCGATCAACGGCAGCCGTTGCTGGCGCCAGTCGACCCAGCCCAGGTGCCAGGCCGGTTCCCCTGGCTCACAAGCAATGACACGGTGTCCGATCAGCTCAGCCACCGCCACGTTGGGCAACACCAAGGTGCGGTCGCCCAGGGGCAGCAGCAACCCGGTCAGGCTGCTGCGCTGGCCGGCAATATGTTCAAGCATGGGGTTGGCTCCAGTGGGCGATGCTCTGCAGCAGCACCGATTCCTGGTACGGCTTGCCGAGGTATTCATTGACGCCAATGGCCATGGCCCGGTCGCGGTGCTTCTGGCCGGTACGCGAGGTGATCATGATGATCGGCAGCTGGCTCAGGCGCTCATCGCGACGGATCCGCGTGGCCACTTCGAAGCCGTCCATGCGCGGCATCTCGATATCCAGCAACAGCACATCCGGACGGTGCTCCTCGAGCAGCGCCATGGCATCGACGCCGTCCTTGGCCGTCAGCACGCTCATGCCGTGACGCTCGAGCAGGCGGCTGGTGACCTTGCGCACGGTCACCGAGTCGTCCACCACCATCACCAGCAATGGCCGCCGGGGCACCGGGCCAGTCAGCGCATGCGCCGCCTCGGCCACGCCCGGCAGGCGCGCCAGACGCCGTTGCTGTCCGCGCAACTGGCCAAGCAGGTCGAGAATCAGCACCACCCGCCCGTCCCCGAGCAGGGTGGCACCGGACAGCCCCGGCACTGCGGCGAACTGCGGGCCGAGGCTCTTGACCACGATCTCGCGGCTGGGCGACAGGCTGTCGACCTGGATGGCGAACGACTGCTCATGGGAATGGGTCAGCAGCACCGGCAGCGGCACGCTCTGGCCCAGCAGGCCGGGCTGGCCGCCGCCCTGCAGCAGGTCGCCGAGGTAGCGCAGCGCGTAGTCGTGGCCCGCGTAGCTGTAGCGCGGCGGGTCGAGCCGGTAACAGGCCTCCAGCTCCGCCGGTGGCACGCGCACGATGCCCTCGATGGTGTTCAGCGGAATGGCATACTGTTCCTCGTCCACGTGCACCATCAGCGCCCGGTTCACCGACACCGTGAACGGCAGGCGAATCAGGAAACGCGCGCCCTTGCCGGGACTGGACTCGATGCTCATCGAGCCGCCCAGTTGCTTGACCTCTTCATGGACCACATCCATGCCCAGGCCGCGGCCGGAGATCTGGGTGATCTTCTCGGCCGTGGAGAACCCGGGACGCAGGATGAACTGCAGGATCTCGTGGTCGCTCAGGCGCGCCTGCGGATCAAGCAGGCCACGCTTGATGGCCTTGTTGCGTACCGCCTCCAGCGGCACCCCGGCGCCGTCGTCGCTCATCTCGATGACGATGTCGGCGCCTTCGTGCAGCAGGTTCAGGTGAATGGTGCCCTGCTCCGGCTTGCCGGCGGCCAGGCGTGCCTCGCGGGCCTCCAGGCCATGGTCGACGGCGTTGCGCAGCATGTGTTCCAAGGGCGCCACCATGCGCTCGAGCACGCTGCGGTCAAGTTCGCCCTCGGCGTTGCCGACCACCAGCTCGACCTGCTTGCCCAGTTCGCTGGCCACCTGCCGTACCACCCGCTGCAAACGGGGTACCAGCCGCTCGAAAGGCACCATCAGGGTAGCGGTCAGGCCCTCCTGCAGCTGGCTGTTGACCCGCGCCTGCTGCTGCAGGAGGCTGTAGGCTTCCTGGGCCCTCTGCAGCAGGGTTTCCTTGAGGTCGAGCAGGTCCGAGGTGGATTCGAACAGTGCCCGCGACAATTGCTGCAGCTGGGAATGGCGGTCCATCTCCAGGGGGTCGAAATCGTCATAGGTGTCACCCTCGAACTGGTGACGGCTGGAAATCCGCCCCTGGGTCTCGATGTCCAGGCGCAACAGCTGGTCGCGCATGCGCTCCAGCGTGGTTTCCATCTCGTTGAGGGCGAACTGCGCATCGTTGACCTGCTGCTCGATACGCCCACGAATGACCGAGTGCTCACCGGCCAGGTTGCCCAGGTCGTCGAGCAGTTCGGCATCGACCTTGACCATATCGCCCGCCCGCTCGGGGGCTACGGCCGGGATTTCGGCGGGGGCCGGCTCGACCTGGGCCTGGCCGGCCACGCTGTCGGTCAGGGCGGCGCTGGAGAAGTTGCGGATGTAGTCGATCAGCGCCGTGGCCGCATGCAGCGGCTCGCCCAGGCGCGCCGCGTCGAGCATGTGCGCCAGGCGGTCATGGCAATTCTGCAGCAGGCTGAACAGGGCCGGCGTCGACGGCAGGCGCCCGGCGGCGAGCAGTTCGTAGAGAAATTCCAGCTCATGGGCGAGGTCGCCGATGGCGGCGATCTCGACCATGCGCGCGCCGCCCTTGAGCGTGTGCAGGTCGCGCAGCAGGTTCTCCACCTCGACCGTGTTGCGCGGGTCGGCCTGCCAGCGCGCCAGGGACTCGGCCGCGCTCTCGAGGATATCGGAGCTCTCTTCGAGGAATACCTCAAGCAGCTGCTTGTCGCCCTCGGTTTCTTCGTTGTCCTCCTGCGGCTCGCAGGCGACGGGAGGCGGGGCGCTGTGGCGGAACTCGCGCAACTCGCCCAGCAACGCCACCGCCGACAGCGGTGGCTGGCCCTCGCGCAGGCTGCGCAGCATTTCGGCCAGGGCGTCATGGCTGCGCCGGAGCAGCTCGAACAGCGCCGGGCCGGCACCTAGCCGGCGGTCCACCAGGCCTTCATAGAGCAGCGCCAGTTCCTGGGCCAGCACCTCGACGGCGCCGATCGCCGCCATCTGCGCCCCGCCCTTGAGGGTGAGCACATCGTGCTGCAGCGCCGACAGCGGCGACAGGCTGTCCGGATCGGACTTCCATTGCCGCAAGGCCTGGTCGGCACCGTCGAGGATATCCCCGGCTTCTTCGAGGAACAGCTCGACCAGTGCGGGGTCCGGCAACTCGCCTGGCGCTGTCAGCACCGTCACGCCGTTCGCCCCGACCAGCCCCAGGGCGGCAGGGTCGAGGGCATCGTCGAGCAGGCCATGCAGGGCAGCCAGGCATTCAGGCCGTGGGTTCGGGTCCTGGCCGGCGGCAATCTCGTCGAACAGGTCGAGCAGCGCCTCGTGGGCTTGCCGGGCGACAGCGAAGAAGCGCGGCGTGACCGCCAGGCTGCCCTCCTCAACCGCGCCATACAGGTCCAGCAGCCCTTCGCAGACCTCATCGACCTGCCACAGCTCGGCCTGGTGCGCGCCATGACCGAGGGTGGTCATTTCCTCGAGCAGCAGGTGCAGTTCGTGGTGCTGCGCAGGGTCGCCCTGCCAGTTGGCGAGCCGTGCCTCGGCATCGAGCAGGATGTCCATACCCATGGTCAGGAAGGTGGCCGTCAGCTGCGGGTCGCGTCGGGCCCGCCGCGGCGGGTGCGGTTCGGCCTGGAGCTGGGCCAGCCGGGCGTCGACCGTCTGCCCGACCTGCTCGATCAGCCCGGCGGCCCCGGGGATGGGCGCCAACGGCGTGCTGCCCAGCTGGGCCAGGCCCAGGTGGAACAGCGCACGCGCCGCCTCCAGCAGTTCGATCTCGGCCACTTGCAGGGGCAACTGGTGCCCCTTGTATTCGCGCACCAGGCGGTCCAGGGCGGTGGCCAGCTCCGCCACCGGCATCACGCCGGCCATGGCGGCGCTGCCCTTGAGGGTGTGCAGGGCGCGTTGCAGGCTGTCACTGACCGCGCTGCCGCGGCCGTCGACCGCCAGCAGGAAGCCTTCGAGCCCGGCCAGGTGACCTTGGGCCTCGTTGCGGAAGATCTCCAGCAATTGTGGATCGAGCCCATCGATACTGGCACTGGCCGGCGTGTCGTTGAGCGCCAGCGCATGCAGGTGCCCGGCCAGTTGCTCGATCTCGGCCGTGGGCGGCAACTGGCTGGCGGCGAAATCGGCCAGCAGGTCGGGCAGGCGCACGAACACCTGCTGCAGGGCCACCAGGCCTTCGGCGCTGAGCACGATGCGCCCTTCCAGCACCCGATTGAGGAGGTGCTCGGCGCCCCAGGCCAGCTCGGCCACGGCTTCGGCGTGGACCATCCGCCCACTGCCCTTGAGCGTGTGCAGTGCCCGGCGCACCTCGATCAATGCCTCGCGCAGGCCGTTGTCGGCGCGCCAGCGCAGCCATTGGCGCTCGATTTCCGGCAGCAGCTCGCCGGCTTCTTCGAGGAACACCTCGCGCAATTCATCGTCGATACCGTCCAGCGCCTGCTCGCCGCCGGCGGCTGCCGTGTCGCGCGCGCACTGCACGCCCAGCGCGGCCAGGCTGGCCCGGGCCATGTCGATGAAGCGCTGGGCGTCGGCCAGCGGATCGGCCACCCGCCATTGCAGCCAGGCCTCGCCGGCACTCAGGGCATCGGCCAGGTGCGCCAGTTCGTCCGCTTGCGGCTCATCCTCCAGGTGCACCAGCCAGCCCTGCACATAACCCGCGCAACCGGCAAACACCTCGGCGGCGGCCGGCAGCATCAGCATCGCCAGCGCCCCGCGCACCTGCTGGAGCAAGCCGGGCAGGGCCTGCAGGCGCTGGCGCGACCAGTCGGACTCCAGGCAATCGCCGATCAGGTCCTTGGCCTGCTGCAGCACGTTGAGCGACTCGTTGAGCACCAACTGGCGGATTTCGGCCAGGTCCGAGCCGGGCAAACTGCCGGGGGTGGTTTCCTCCAACGGTCCGACCATGCCGTTGAGGGTGGCCTCGACATACAGCAGTGCCCCGGCGACATCCATCAGCAGCGCTTCATCCACGGCGCCGTCCTTTTCGACCAGTGCCTGCAGCGCCAGCACCTGGTCGATGATCACCCGCCGCGGCTGCTGGAAGCCCAGCACCGCCAGGGTGTCGGCCACATGCCGCAAGGGCGGCAGCAGCGACTCCAGTGGCTCGCTGGGCGAGCGCTCGCCGCCGACGAAGGGGTCGAGGCGGTCCTTGATGCGCATCAGGTCGTCGCAAAGTGCCATCACCACCGAGCGCAGCGCATCGCGCCCCGGGCCGGCCTGCATGTGCTCGCGCCAGCTGCCCAAGGACAGGTCGAGGTTGGCCAAGTCCGCCGCCCCGGCCAGCCGTTGCCCCAGGTCGCCCAGCAGGCTGCCCTGGGCCAAGGGCTCGGCACCACGGCAGACCCGCAACTGGTTGAGCAGCGGCATGACCACCAGCGGCAGGTCGTGGCGCGCGCCGCGCAGGCGGTCCAGGTACGGCGGCAATTGCTCGAGCCCGCGGAACAGCGCCCCCAGGCAATCGCCGCGTGGGCTCACCTGACCGTCGGCCATGGCCCGCCCGAGCAGCTCCAGTTCCTCGGCCAGGCGCATCGCGCCCGGTAGCGCGAGCATGTGCAGGCAGCCGTGGACCTGGTGCAGGTTGTCGACGAAGAACGCCAGCATCGACAGGTCGCCCGGTTCCGCCGAGAAGCGCTCCAGGGCCTGGCGCGCCTGGCCCAGGCAATCGAGGATCGGCGCCTTGGTCCAGGCCAGGGCCACCGTGTCGTGGCGCTCGCCGGACGGGTTCAGGTGCGCCTCGCTCACGAGCGCTCCACCGGCTTGGGCAGGGTGAAGCCGGACACCGAGCGGCGCATCTCGCTGGCCATGCGCGCCAGGTGGCGGATACTGTCGGCGGTGGCGCCGGAGCCGGCGGAGGTCTGTGCGGTGATCTGCTGGATCACCGCCATGGTGTGGGAAATCTGCCCTGCCGAGGAGGTCTGCAACTGGGCGGCGTCGGAAATGCTGTGGATAAGTTCGGCCATGGTCTGCGACACACCCTCGATTTCCGCCAGGGCCACCCCGGCATCCTGGGCCAGGCGCGCGCCACGCACCACTTCGGCGGTGGTCTGCTCCATGGAGATCACCGCCTCGTTGGTATCGGCCTGAATGGTGCGCACCAATGCCTCGATCTGCCGCGTCGCCGAAGAGGAGCGCTCGGCCAGGCGTTGTACTTCATCGGCCACCACGGCGAAGCCGCGACCGGCCTCGCCGGCCAGCGAGGCCTGGATCGCCGCGTTGAGGGCGAGGATGTTGGTCTGGTCGGCAATGTCGTCGATCAGGCTTACGATGTCGCCGATCTCTTGGGAGGACTCGCCCAGACGCTTGATCCGCTTGGCGGTGTCCTGGATCTGCTCGCGGATGTTGTCCATGCCGTGGATGGTGTTGTGCACCACCTCGTTGCCCTTGTTGGCGATGGCCACCGAGCGCTCGGCCACCTTGGCCGACTCGTAGGCGTGGGCCGAGACGCGGTCGATCGACTCGACCATGTCGCCCACCGCCTCGGAGGCCTCGCTGATCTGCTCGGCCTGGTGCTCGGAGGCCTTGGCCAGCTGGCGGGCGGTGTTCTGGGTGTCCTGCACGGCGGCGGCGACCTGCTCGGCGCTGTGGTTGATGGTGGCCACCAGGTCGCGCAGCTGGTCGACCGAGTAGTTGATCGAGTCGGCGATGGCGCCGGTGAAGTCCTCGGTGACCGACACCGTGACGGTCAGGTCGCCGTCGGCCAGTTCCTCGATCTCGTCGAGCAGGCGCATGATCGCCTGCTGGTTGCGTTCGTTCTTCTCGGCGGTCTCGCGCAGCTGGCGGTGGGTGGCGCGCACCATCACCAGGCCGATGAGGATGATCGAAGCCAGCGCCAGCAGGCCGAGCACGTAGCCGCCGACGGTGTCCAGGGTGCGCCCGCCGGCCAGGTTCTCGAAACCGTTGGCCAGGTGCGAGGCCTCGTCGAGCAGGGTCTGCGACAGGCTGAAGATATTGCCGGCGGCCTCGCGTACCCGGAACAGTTCGGGCGAGGTCTCGAGGATCTCGTCCACCGAACCCGAGACGAACTGGAACAGCTCGGCGATCTCGGCCAGTCGCGCCCGGGCGTCGGCGTCCTCGACCCGGGTGACCTGGATCGCCGGGTTGCCGGCGAGCATGCCTTCGAGCACCTGGCCGAAGCGGCTGGCGTCGCGACCGAAGGCATCGGCGGCCTGCACCGAGGATTCGTCGCCGGCCAGCACGGTATTGACCGAGCCGAGAATGCGTTCGGCCAGCAGCAACTGGCGCTGGGCCACCGCCACCTGGTTGGCAGGCGCGCCGCTCTGCAGCAGGATCTCCACCACCTTCTCGTACTCGACCTGCAGCTGCGGCACGGTTTCGGCCAGGGTGGCCGCGACCTGATGCAGCGACAGCACGGTCTGTTCGCTGGCGAGGATGGTGTCGGTGTTCTTGCGCAGGTTCTCCCAGTCCTGGCGCACCGCGTCCATCTCGTCGCGCACCGTCACCGGCGCGGCGGGCAGGCCGGTGGTCTTGTCGCCCTCGCGCAGGTAGCCCCAGCGCCGCTCGAAGTCGTTGCGCGCGTCGCTGAGCAGCTTGAACGCCAGCGCCTTGCCCGCCGCCGCCTCGGTGGCGTTCTTGGCAATGCGCTGGGACAGCACGCGCAGCTCGCCGGCATGGCCGATGTACTGCTTGTCGTGGTTGGCCTGGGTGTTGAGGTAAGCGAAGTTGGCGAACAGCAGGACGATCGACAGGATCAGCACCACGAACAGCACGGTGATCTGCGCAGTGCTGCGCGGGCGCTGGGCCAGGGCGGCTGGCGAGACGCCTGCGGTGGCTACGGAAGGTCCTGGCTTGTTCACGTCGAAAATCCTCTACAACGCCACATCGAGAAAACCCGGGGCCTGTGCCAGGGCGAACGGGCTGAAGATCGCCCAATTGCGTTCACGGGGGAAATGGCCCTGCACGAAGGGCGTGGCCGCGCGGATCAATGGCTGCGGCGGCGACAGCTCGAGGCTGCTCAGGGCGAAGTGCTGCAGGCCGACCACTTCGTCCACCAACAGCCCGGCGAACAGCTCCTCATGGTCCAGCACCAGCACCCGCCGTTGCTTGCCCGCCGCCGCCGGGCCAAGGCCGAAGAACGCGCACAGGTCCATCACCGGCAACAGCCGCCCGCGCAGGTTGGCCACCCCGCGAACCCACGGCTGCACCCCCGGCACTCGACTGCTACGGGGCTCGCGCAGCACCTCGGCAACCTCGCCCATGGGCGCGACGAACCACTGCCCGGCAATGCGAAAGCCGATGCCGCTCCACTGCTGCAGGCGGGTGTCCTGCGGTGGCTGGTCGGCCACCAGCAGGCGGCAGCGCCGGTCGATGTCCAGCAACAGCTCGAAGGCGGTCAGCGACGCGCCCTGGGGCCGGGTGGTCAAGCGCCGAGCACTTCTTTCAACTTGGCGATCAGCGCCTCCTCCTCCACCGGCTTGGTCAGGAAATCGCGGGCACCCTGGCGCTGGGCCCAGATTCGGTCGGTTTCCTGGTCCTTGGTGGTCACCACGATCACCGGAATGGCGCTGGTTTCCGGATCCTTGCTCAGTTGCCGGGTGGCCTGGAAGCCGTTCATGCCAGGCATGACGATGTCCATCAGCACGGCATCGGGCTTCTCCTGGCGGGCCAGGGCCACGCCGTCGGCGCCATTGTCAGCCTTGAGCACCCCATAGCCGCTTTTCTCCAGCCATTCGGTCAATCTGTACATCTCTGTCGGCGAGTCGTCGACAATCAGAATTCGGGCCATGCTGTTTCCCCATCAGGAAATAGAGACGCCGTCCGGCGAGGGCGGCGTCAGGGTGCGTGTGGGTCCTGCGCGGCGAAACCGGGCACACTGGCACGGATCGCGTCGAGCAGTTCTTCCTTGCTGAACGGTTTGGTCAGGAACTGATCGGAGCCGACCACCCGGCCGCGGGCCTTGTCGAACAGGCCATCGCGGGAAGACAGCAGGATCACCGGGGTGTCCTTGAACGTATTGTTGTGCTTGATGATGGCGCAGGTCTGGTAACCGTCAAGGCGCGGCATCAAGACATCGACGAAGATGATCCGGGGCTTGTGATCGACGATCTTGGCCAGGGCGTCGAAGCCGTCACTGGCGGTGATCACCTCGCAGCCGGCCTCGCCGAGCAACATCTGCGCGGTGCGGCGGATCGTGCGGGAGTCGTCGATCACCATCACCTTCAGGGGTTGTTCCATAGTTGCGCTTCTGCCTGGGAGCGAATTCGCCAAAAGGCCGTGCAGGCCATGTGCCTGGCCTTTTTAACACAGTCCAGAGGGCCATTCCATCCGCCCGCCCCTTGACCGTGGGCGCGCCCGGCGCCACCCTGAGCCACTTTTCTTTCGTGCCATCGCGGCCCCTGCCGCCAAGAGGAACTACCCCATGAGCGTTCGCCTCGGGATTGTCATGGACCCCATCGCGTCCATCTCCTACAAAAAGGACAGCTCGCTGGCCATGCTGCTGGCTGCCCAGGCCCGCGGCTGGAGCCTGTTCTACATGGAACAGCGCGACCTGTACCAGGCCCAGGGCAAGGCCCGCGCGCGGATGCGCCCGCTCAAGGTGTTCGCCGACCCCGCCCGCTGGTTCGAGCTGGGCGAGGAGCAGGACAGTCTGCTGAACGAGCTGGACGTGATCCTGATGCGCAAGGACCCGCCCTTCGACATGGAGTTCGTCTACAGCACCTACCTGCTGGAGCAGGCCGAAGCCGAAGGCGTGCTGGTGGTCAACCGCCCACAGAGCCTGCGTGACTGCAACGAGAAGCTGTTCGCCACGCTGTTCCCGCAGTGCACGCCGCCGACCCTGGTCAGCCGTCGCCCGGACATCATCCGAGAATTCGCGGCCGAGCACGGCGATGTGATCCTCAAGCCGCTGGATGGCATGGGCGGCACCTCGATCTTCCGCCACCGGGCCGGCGACCCCAACCTTTCGGTGATCCTCGAGACCCTGACCGCCCTCGGCGCCCAGCAGATCATGGCCCAGGCCTACCTGCCGGCGATCAAGGACGGCGACAAGCGCATCCTGATGATCGACGGCGAGCCGGTGGACTACTGCCTGGCGCGCATCCCGGCCAGCGGCGAGACCCGCGGCAACCTGGCTGCCGGCGGACGCGGCGAAGCCCGGCCGCTGAGCGAGCGCGACCGCTGGATCGCCGCCCAGGTCGGCCCGACCCTGCGCGAGAAGGGCCTGCTGTTCGTCGGCCTGGACGTGATCGGCGACTACCTCACCGAGATCAACGTCACCAGCCCGACCTGCATTCGCGAGATCGATGCTGCCTACAACACCGGCATCGGCGGCCGCTTGATGGACGCCATTGATCGCAAGCTGCAGGCGCGCTGACCGCCGACACGTGGCAAACCCGCGGAGTGGGGTATGATGCCGGTCCTTTTTCGCTGACCTGCGCCCTGTTTCGCGGTTGCTGGATACCTGATGACGCTGCCTGCCGACATCCCCGCCGACCTGCTGCCACCCCGCGTTCGCCCGGTGGACAGGCTCGGCTTCACCCTGTTCCTGGCCGCCCTGGTGCACCTGGCGCTGATTTTGGGCGTGGGATTCACCGTGGTCAAACCGGCCGACATCCGCCACACCATGGACATCACCCTGGCCACCTTCAAAAGCGAAAAAGCGCCCGAGAAGGCCGACTTCCAGGCCCAGGACAACCAGCAGGGCAGCGGCACCCTGGATAAAAAGGCGGTGCCCAAGACCACCGAGGTCGCGCCGTTCCAGGACAGCAAGATCAACAAGATCACCCCGCCGCCGGCGGCCAAACCGGAAAACCCGCCCGCACCGGCGAAGTCCGTGGTCGCCACCCAGGCGCCGAAAACCCAGAAAGTCGAGCCCAAACCGAAGGAAAGCAAGCCGCAGCCCAAGCCCGAGGCCAAGGTGCCGGACTTCGACAGCTCGCAGCTGTCCAGCCAGATTGCCAGCCTCGAGGCCGAGCTGTCCCATGAGCAGCAGCTGTATGCCAAGCGCCCGCGCATCCATCGCCTGAACGCTGCCTCGACCCTGCGCGACAAGGGCGCCTGGTACAAGGAAGAGTGGCGTAAGAAGGTCGAGCGCATCGGCAACCTCAACTACCCCGAAGAGGCCAGGCGCCAGCAACTGTACGGCAGCTTGCGGATGATGGTATCGATCAACCGCGATGGCTCGCTGTACGAAGTGCTGGTGCTGGAGTCCTCTGGCCAGCCGGTGCTGGACCAGGCAGCCCAACGCATCGTGCGTCTGGCGGCGCCATTCGCGCCGTTCACCGGCGACCTGGCGGAGTTCGACCGCCTGGAGATCATCCGCACCTGGCGCTTTGCCCGGGGTGACCGGCTGTCGAGCAACTGATCGGAGCCGCGTTGCGGCCCATCGCTGGCAAGCCAGCTCCCACAGGGACAGCGCATGGCTTGAGTTCTGCACGATCGGTGTGGGAGCCGGCTTGTCAGTCTCGTCACCTGGCGCCACACTAGCGGTCATGAAAACCCTCGCCCCCAGCTACCTCAAGCACCAGTTCCTGATTGCCATGCCGCACATGGCCGATCCGAACTTTGCCCAGACCCTCACCTACATCGTCGAGCACAATGCCCACGGCGCCATGGGCCTGGTGGTCAATCGCCCGCAGGAGCTGAACCTGGCCGACATCCTCGAGCAGTTGCGCCCGGACGACGAGCCGCCCGCCAGCACCCTGCACATCCCGATCTACCAGGGTGGCCCGGTGCAGACCGACCGCGGTTTCGTGCTGCACAGCAACGACCGCAGCTACCAGGCCACGGTCGAGCTGGAGGGCCTGTCGCTGTCCACTTCCCAGGACGTGCTGTTCGCCATCGCCACCGGCGATGGCCCGCGCAAGAGCCTCATCACCCTGGGCTACGCGGGCTGGGAAGCCGGCCAGCTGGAGGCGGAGCTGGCCGACAATGCCTGGCTCAACTGCCCCTTCGACCCCGAGATCATCTTTGGCCTGGCCAGCGACCAGCGCCTGGGCGCCGCCGCCGCGAGCCTGGGGATCAACCTCAGCCTGCTGACCAGCCAGGCGGGCCACGCCTGATGGCCGAACTGCGTCTACTGCTGGGCTTCGACTATGGCACCCGACAGATCGGCGTGGCCGTCGGCCAGGTGATCACCGGCCAGGCCCGCGAGCTGTGCACGCTGAAGGCCCAGAACGGCGTACCGGACTGGAACCAGGTCGAGAAGCTGATCAAGGAATGGAAACCCGACGCGATCGTTGTCGGCCTGCCGCTGAACATGGACGGCACGCCCAGCGAGATGAGCGAGCGCGCCGAGAAATTCGCCCGGCGCCTTCACGGCCGCTACAACCTGCCGGTGCACACCCACGACGAACGCCTGACCACCTTCGAGGCCAAGGGCGAGCAGATGGCCCGAGGCGGGCGCCACGGCAGCTACCGCGACAACCCGGTCGACGCCATCGCCGCCGCCCTGCTGCTGCAAGGCTGGCTGGAGGCCAACACTTAAATCCGCTTTGCCGCCGGGCGTATCCGGCGCCCGCCTTCCGAGGAGCACGCAATGAGCCTACCCAATCCCGCCGATCTGATCCGGCAGATGGCCGTCGACCTTCGCGCCCACCTGGCCCGTCGCGGCATCAGCGAGCCACGCTTCATCGGCATCCGCACCGGCGGCGTGTGGGTGGCCCAGGCCCTGCTGGCCGAGCTGGGCGACCAGGGCCCGCTGGGAACCCTGGATGTGTCCTTCTACCGCGACGACTTCAGCCAGAACGGCTTGCACCCGCAGGTGCGCCCTTCGGAGCTGCCGTTCGAGATCGAAGGCCAGCACCTGGTGCTGGTGGATGACGTGCTGATGAGCGGGCGCACCATCCGCGCCGCCCTCAACGAGCTGTTCGACTATGGCCGCCCGGCCAGCGTGACCCTGGCCTGCCTGCTCGACCTGGATGCCGGCGAATTGCCGATCCGGCCGAATGTAGTCGGCGCCACCCTGTCCCTGGCCGCCCATGAACGGGTAAAATTGACCGGACCCACGCCGCTCGCCCTCGAGCGCCAGGACCTCGCTCCCGCTTCCGCCCTTTAAGAGTCCCCCGCGATGACGCCACTCGACGCCAAGCGCCCGCTGCAGCTCAATGACCAGGGCCAGCTGCGCCACTTCCTCTCGCTCGACGGTTTGCCCCGCGAACTGCTCACCGAGATCCTCGACACCGCCGACTCGTTCCTCGAAGTCGGCGCCCGGGCCGTGAAGAAAGTCCCGTTGCTGCGCGGCAAGACCGTGTGCAACGTGTTCTTCGAGAACTCCACCCGTACCCGCACCACTTTCGAACTGGCCGCCCAGCGCCTGTCGGCCGACGTGATCAGCCTGAACGTATCGACTTCCTCGACCAGCAAGGGCGAGACCCTGTTCGACACCCTGCGCAACCTGGAGGCCATGGCCGCCGACATGTTCGTCGTGCGCCACTCCGATTCCGGCGCCGCCCACTTCATCGCCGAGCATGTGTGCCCGGACGTGGCAGTAATCAATGGCGGTGACGGCCGCCACGCCCACCCGACCCAGGGCATGCTCGACATGCTCACCATTCGTCGGCACAAGGGCGGCTTCGAAAACCTCTCCGTGGCCATCGTCGGCGACATCCTGCACTCGCGGGTGGCGCGCTCGGACATGCTCGCGCTCAAGGCGCTGGGCTGCCCGGACATCCGCGTGATCGGCCCGAAGACGCTGATCCCGATTGGTATCGAACAGTACGGGGTGAAGGTCTACACCGACCTCGCCGAAGGTCTCAAGGATGTCGACGTAGTGATCATGCTGCGCCTGCAGCGCGAGCGCATGGCCGGCGGCCTGCTGCCCAGCGAGGGCGAGTTCTACCGCCTGTTCGGCCTGACCACCGCGCGCCTGGCCGGGGCCAAGCCGGATGCCATCGTCATGCACCCGGGTCCGATCAACCGCGGCGTGGAAATCGAATCGGCGGTGGCCGACGGCCAGCACTCGGTGATCCTCAACCAGGTCACCTACGGCATCGCCGTGCGCATGGCCGTGCTGTCCATGGCCATGAGCGGGCAGAACGCGCAACGTCAATTCGACCAGGAGAACGCCCAGTGACCATCAGCATTATCGGCGCCCGGGTCATCGATCCTGCCAGCGGCCTGGACCGCATCACCGACCTGCACCTGGACGGCGGGCGCATCGCCGCCATCGGCGCGGCGCCGGCCGGCTTCAACGCCAGCCGCACGATCCAGGCCGACGGTCTGGTAGCCGCGCCGGGCCTGGTCGACCTCGGTGTCTCCCTGCGCGAGCCGGGCTACAGCCGCAAGGGCAACATCGCCAGCGAAACCCGCGCCGCCGTCGCTGGCGGCGTCACCAGCCTGTGCTGCCCACCGCAGACCAAGCCGGTGCTGGACACCTCGGCAGTCGCCGAACTGATCCTCGACCGCGCCCGCGAGGCGGCCAACAGCAAGGTATACCCGATCGGTGCCCTGACCAAGGGCCTGGAAGGCGAGCAACTGGCCGAACTGGTGGCCCTGCGCGACACCGGTTGCGTGGCCTTCGGCAACGGCCTGAAGGAAATCCCCAACAACCGCACCTTGGCCCGCGCCCTGGAATACGCGGCGACCTTCGACCTGACCGTGGTGTTCCACTCCCAGGACCGCGACCTGGCGCAAGGCGGCCTGGCCCACGAAGGCCCCATGGCCAGCTTCCTCGGCCTGCCGGGCATCCCGGAAACCGCCGAGACCGTGGCCCTGGCCCGCAACCTGCTGCTGGTCGAGCAGAGTGGCGTGCGCGCCCACTTCACCCAGATCACCAGCGCCCGCGGCGCCCGGTTGATCGCCCAGGCCCAGGCGCTGGGGCTGCCGGTCACCGCCGACGTGGCGCTGTACCAGCTGATCCTCACCGACGAAGCGCTGCGCGACTTCTCCAGCCTGTACCACGTGCAGCCGCCGCTGCGCACCGCCGCCGACCGCGACGGCCTGCGCGAGGCGGTGAAGTCCGGGGTGATCCAGGCGATCAGCAGCCATCACCAGCCTCACGAACGTGATGCCAAGCTGGCGCCGTTCGGTGCCACCGAGCCGGGTATCAGCAGCGTCGAGCTGCTGTTGCCACTGGCCATGACCCTGGTCGAGGACGGACTGCTCGACCTGCCAACCCTGCTGGCACGCCTGAGCAGCGGCCCGGCTGCCGCAATGCGCTTGCCGGCCGGCGAGCTGAAGGTGGGTGGCGCGGCGGACCTGGTGCTGTTCGATCCGAAAGCGTCCACCGTGGCAGGCGAGCAGTGGCTCTCTCGCGGTGCGAACTGCCCGTTCATCGGCCACTGCCTGCCGGGCGCGGTGCGTTATACCTTGGTCGACGGGCACGTCTGCCACGAAGCCTGAGTTGTATCACGCCTGGAATGCGGGGGCCGCTTTGCGGCCCTTTCCGACCGGTCCGACGCCTCGGCAAGGCCGCTCCCACATCGTGGGTGTTGCGCCTTGAAACTGCGCCAACCACTCATCCCCCAAGGTTGAAATCCTTCCCCCCTCCCCCCATATGAGTCTGCATCAGGCATTTTCGCCCCGCTGCGTGGAGACTCTCCCTTGACTACCATCGTTTCTGTCCGCCGTAACGGCAAAGTCGTCATGGGCGGCGACGGCCAGGTTTCCCTCGGCAACACCGTGATGAAAGGCAACGCCAAGAAAGTCCGTCGCCTGTACAACGGCCAGGTCATCGCCGGCTTCGCCGGTGCAACCGCCGATGCCTTCACGCTGTTCGAACGCTTCGAAGCCCAGTTGCAGAAACACTCCGGCCATCTGGTGCGCGCCGCCGTCGAGCTGGCCAAGGAATGGCGCACCGACCGTACCCTGAGCCGCCTGGAAGCCATGCTGGCCGTGGCCAACAAGGACGCCTCGCTGATCATCACTGGTAACGGCGACGTGGTCGAGCCCGAGGACGGCCTGATCGCCATGGGCTCCGGCGGTGCCTACGCCCAGGCCGCGGCCCGCGCCCTGCTGAACAAGACCGACCTCTCGGCCCGTGAGATCGCCGAGACCGCCTTGAACATCGCCGGCGACATTTGCGTGTTCACCAACCACAACCTGACCATCGAGGAGCAGGACCTGGCCGAGTGATCAGCTGTTCTGGCGCCCCATCCCGGTGATGGGGCTTTTCCACGCTGACCCACTTTGCCGAAGGACCACATTCATCATGTCCATGACCCCCCGCGAAATCGTTCACGAACTGAACCGCCACATCATCGGCCAGGACGACGCCAAGCGCGCCGTCGCCATCGCCCTGCGCAACCGCTGGCGGCGCATGCAGCTCCCCGCCGAGCTGCGTGCCGAAGTGACGCCCAAGAACATCCTGATGATCGGCCCCACCGGTGTCGGCAAGACCGAAATCGCCCGCCGTCTGGCCAAGCTGGCCAATGCGCCGTTCATCAAGGTCGAGGCGACCAAGTTCACCGAAGTCGGCTACGTTGGCCGTGACGTCGAGTCGATCATCCGCGACCTGGCCGACGCCGCGCTGAAGATGCTGCGCGAGCAGGAGATCGTGCGCGTGCGCCACCGCGCCGAGGACGCCGCCGAAGACCGTATCCTCGACGCCCTGCTACCGCAGGCGCGGGTCAGCAGCTTCAGCGAGGAAGCCCAGCAGTCCAGCACCGACTCCAACACCCGCCAGCTGTTCCGCAAGCGCTTGCGCGAAGGCCAGCTGGACGACAAGGAAATCGAGATCGAAGTCGCCGAGAACATGGGCGTCGAGATCGCCGCGCCGCCCGGCATGGAAGAGATGACCAACCAGCTGCAGAGCCTGTTCGCCAACATGGGCAAGGGCAAGCGCAAGAGCCGCAAGCTGAAGGTCAAGGACGCCCTGAAGATGGTCCGCGACGAGGAAGCCGGCCGCCTGGTCAACGAGGAAGAGCTCAAGGCCAAGGCCCTGGAAGCGGTCGAGCAGCACGGCATCGTGTTCATCGACGAGATCGACAAGGTGGCCAAGCGTGGCAACGTCGGCGGCGCCGATGTGTCCCGTGAAGGCGTGCAACGCGACCTGTTGCCGCTGATCGAAGGCTGCACCGTCAACACCAAGCTGGGCATGGTCAAGACCGACCACATCCTGTTCATCGCCTCCGGTGCGTTCCACCTGAGCAAGCCGAGCGACCTGGTGCCCGAGCTGCAGGGTCGCCTGCCGATCCGTGTCGAGCTCAAGGCGCTGACCCCGGAAGACTTCGAGCGCATCCTCAAGGAACCGCATGCCTCGCTGACCGAACAGTACAGCGCCCTGCTCAAGACCGAGGGCCTGAACATCGAGTTCGCCGCCGACGGCCTCAAGCGCCTGGCCGAGATCGCCTACCAGGTCAACGAGAAGACCGAGAACATCGGTGCCCGCCGCCTGCACACCCTGCTCGAGCGCCTGCTCGAAGAGGTGTCGTTCAGCGCCGGCGACCTGGCCAGCGCCCACGACGAGACGCCGATCCACATCGACGCCGCCTATGTGAACAGCCACCTGGGCGAGCTGGCGCAGAACGAAGACCTGTCGCGCTATATCCTGTAAGACCGCATGGGGCCGCTACGCGGCCCCCTTGCACAATCCCCTGAATCTCCCGAAGCTTGCACCATCAGCTCACCAGAGATTCCAGCCATGGCCCGCCTGCCTACCGCCATCAACCTGCACAAAGCCTCCAAGACCCTCACCCTCACCTACGCCCCCGGCGAGGTCTACCACCTGCCCGCCGAATTCCTGCGCGTGCATTCCCCCTCCGCCGAGGTCCAGGGCCACGGCAACCCCATCCTGCAATTTGGCAAGATCAACGTCGGCCTCAGCGGTCTGGAACCGGCCGGTCAATATGCACTGAAACTGACCTTCGACGACGGCCATGACTCCGGATTGTTCACCTGGGAGTACCTCGAGCAGTTGTGCCTGCGCCAGGAGCAGCTGTGGGCCGAATACCTCGACGAATTGCACAAGGCCGGCAAATCCCGCGACCCGTCCGAATCGGTGGTGAAATTGATGCTCTAGCTCAAGGCTCGCAGGCTTTAGAGCGCATTTTCTAATCTCATCTGCTTGAATGCCTTGATGACTGCCAAAGATTGGCTGTCTTGCGCATTACACGAAAGTCGGGTAACCAATGGAGCTGGCAAGTTCCCTGCATCGCCTTGAAGGCAGGCAGGGCCGGGCCGGTATGTAGAGGTCGCGAGCGAAAGCAGGTTGTCTTCACACGCAGAAACCCACGCAGCTCATCATCGGCACGCATCCGGTCGCAGCACCGCTGTTCCTTATCACTGGTCACCCGAGTAGCAGTACCGGGCTGTCACAGCACACCGGTACTCGTCTCAGGACAACGGAGCGTCGTAGATGAGTAACAAGAACAACGATGAGTTGCAGCGGCAGGCCTCGGAAAACACCCTGGGACTGAACCCGGTCATCGGCATTCGCCGCAAGGATCTGCTGACATCGGCGCGCACGGTGCTGCGCCAGGCAGTACGCCAGCCCTTGCACAGCGCCAAGCACGTTGCGCATTTCGGCCTGGAGCTGAAGAACGTGCTGCTGGGCAAGTCGGCCCTGCAGCCCGAGGGCGACGACCGCCGCTTCGCCGACCCGGCGTGGAGCAAGAACCCCCTGTACCGCCGCTACCTGCAGACCTACCTGGCCTGGCGCAAGGAGCTCAACGACTGGATCAGCGAAAGCGACCTGTCGCCCCAGGACATCAGCCGCGGGCAGTTCGTCATCAACCTGGTGACCGAGGCCATGGCCCCCACCAACACCCTTTCCAACCCCGCCGCGGTCAAGCGCTTCTTCGAGACCGGCGGCAAGAGCCTGCTCGACGGGCTGTCCAACCTGGCCAAGGACATCGTCAACAACGGCGGCATGCCCAGCCAGGTGAACATGGATGCCTTCGAGGTCGGCAAGAACCTCGGCACCAGCGAAGGGTCGGTGGTGTACCGCAACGATGTGCTGGAGCTGATCCAGTACAGCCCCATTACCGAGCAGGTGCACAGCCGTCCGCTGCTGGTGGTGCCGCCCCAGATCAACAAGTTCTACGTGTTCGACCTGAGCCCGGAAAAGAGCCTGGCGCGCTTCTGCCTGCGCTCCCAGCAGCAGACCTTCATCATCAGCTGGCGCAACCCGACCAAGGCCCAGCGCGAGTGGGGCCTGTCGACCTATATCGACGCGCTCAAGGAGGCGGTCGACGCGGTGCTGGCGATCACCGGCAGCAAGGACCTGAACATGCTCGGCGCCTGCTCCGGCGGCATCACCTGCACCGCGCTGGTGGGTCACTACGCCGCGCTCGGCGAGAAGAAGGTCAACGCCCTCACCCTGCTGGTGAGCGTGCTCGACACCACCGTCGACACCCAGGTCGCGCTGTTCGTCGACGAGCAAACGCTGGAGGCGGCCAAGCGCCACTCCTACCAGGCTGGCGTGCTCGAAGGCAGCGACATGGCCAAGGTGTTCGCCTGGATGCGGCCCAACGACCTGATCTGGAACTACTGGGTCAACAACTACCTGCTGGGCAACGAACCGCCGGTGTTCGACATCCTGTTCTGGAACAACGACACCACCCGCCTGCCGGCCGCATTCCACGGCGACCTGATCGAAATGTTCAAGAACAATCCGCTGACCCGCTCCGACGCCCTCGAAGTGTGCGGCACCGCCATCGACCTGAAGAAGGTCGACTGCGACATCTACAGCGTCGCCGGCACCGCCGACCACATCACCCCGTGGCAATCGTGCTACCGCTCGGCGCACCTGTTCGGCGGCAAGATCGAGTTCGTGCTGTCCAACAGCGGCCATATCCAGAGCATCCTCAACCCGCCGGGCAACCCCAAGGCACGCTTCATGACCGGCGAGGACCGCCCGGACGACCCGGTGGCCTGGCAGGAGAACGCCATCAAGCACGCCGACTCCTGGTGGCTGCACTGGCAGGCCTGGCTGGGCGAGCGCGCCGGCGAACTCAAGAAGGCGCCTACAAAGCTGGGTAACCGCACCTATACCGCAGGCGAGGCCGCACCGGGAACATACGTGCACGAGCGTTGAACCGAACCGCCGCGATGGGCCAGTCGGCTCATCGCGGCGCTACCTTCACCACAGAGTCACGCGCATGCCGCAACCGTACATCTTCAGGACCGTCGAGCTGGACGATCAGTCCATCCGCACCGCGGTCCGCCCGGGCAAGCCACACCTGACGCCGTTGCTGATCTTCAACGGCATCGGCGCCAACCTCGAGCTGGTATTCCCTTTCATCGAGGCGCTGGACCCGGACCTGGAAGTCATCGCCTTCGACGTGCCCGGGGTCGGCGGCTCGTCGACGCCGCGCCACCCCTACCGCTTTCCCGGCCTGGCCAAGCTGACCGCGCGCATGCTCGACTATCTGGACTACGGCCAGGTCAACGTCATCGGTGTGTCCTGGGGCGGCGCCCTGGCCCAGCAATTCGCCCACGACTACCCGGAGCGCTGCAAGAAGCTGGTGCTGGCCGCCACCGCCGCCGGCGCGGTGATGGTACCGGGCAAGCCCAAGGTGCTGTGGATGATGGCCAGCCCGCGGCGCTATGTGCAGCCCTCCCATGTGATCCGCATCGCCCCGCTGATCTATGGTGGCGGCTTCCGGCGCGACCCTGAGCTGGCCATGCACCACGCCTCCAAGGTCCGTTCGGGCGGCAAGCTGGGCTACTACTGGCAACTGTTCGCCGGACTCGGATGGACCAGCATCCACTGGTTGCACAAGATCCACCAACCCACCCTGGTGCTGGCCGGCGACGACGATCCGTTGATCCCATTGATCAACATGCGCCTGCTGGCCTGGCGAATTCCCAATGCCCAGCTACACATAATCGACGACGGCCACCTGTTCCTGATCACCCGGGCCGAAGCCGTCGCGCCGATCATCATGAAATTCCTCGAGCAGGAACGCCAACGCGCGGTCATGCACCCTCGGCCAGCGGCCAGGGGTTAGAAAGGCTTTTTATGCGTCAGCACAGGCGAGTTGTGGCCAAGCCCAGCGCACCTTCGCGCGGGCGGGCCGCGACGAGGCCAACGCGGAAATGGATCTGACGAAGGAGTGTTGGCATGAAGGACAAACCGGCCAGAGGGATGACACCGGTCCCCGCCACGAGCATGAACGTGCAGAACGCCATCACCGGCCTGCGCGGTCGCGACCTGATCTCGACCCTGCGCCAGGTCGGCCGGATCGGCCTGCGCAACCCGCTGCACACCGCGCACCATCTGCTGAGCCTGGGCGGCCAGCTGGGCCGTGTGCTGATCGGTGACAGCGCCTATCAACCCCATCCCCGCGACGCGCGCTTCAGCGACCCGACCTGGAGCCAGAACCCGTTCTACCGTCGCGGCCTGCAGGCCTACCTGGCCTGGCAGAAGCAAACTCGCCTGTGGATCGAGGAAAGCAGCCTGGCCGACGATGACCGCGCCCGGGCACAGTTCCTGTTCAACCTGGTCAGCGACGCCTTCGCGCCGAGCAACTCGCTGCTCAACCCGCTGGCGATCAAGGAGCTGTTCAACACCGGCGGCCTGAGCCTGCTGCGCGGGGCCAGCCACCTGCTCGACGACCTGCGCCACAACGACGGCCTGCCGCGCCAGGTGGACGAACGGGCCTTCGAAGTCGGTGGCAACCTGGCCGCCACCCCTGGCGCGGTGGTGTTTCGCAACGAGCTGCTGGAGCTGATCCAGTACAAGCCCATGAGCGAGAAACAGTACGCCCGGCCATTGCTGGTGGTACCGCCGCAGATCAACAAGTTCTACATCTTCGACCTCGGCCCGACCAACAGCTTCGTCCAGTACATGCTCAAGCAGGGCCTGCAGGTGTTCATGGTCAGCTGGCGCAACCCTGACCCGCGTCATCGCGAATGGGGCCTGTCCAGCTACGTGCAGGCCCTGGAGGAGGCGCTCAACGCCTGCCGCAGCATCAGCGGCAGCCGTGATCCCAACCTGATGGGCGCCTGCGCCGGCGGCCTGACCATGGCCGCCCTGCAGGGCCACCTGCAGGCCAAGAAGCACCTGCGCAAGGTGCGCAGCGCCACCTACCTGGTGAGCCTGCTCGACAGCCAGTTCGACAGTCCCGCCAGCCTGTTCGCCGACGAGCAGACCATCGAGGCGGCCAAGCGCCGCTCGTACCAGCGCGGCGTGCTAGACGGCGGCGAAGTGGCGCGCATCTTTGCCTGGATGCGCCCCAACGACCTGATCTGGAACTACTGGGTCAACAACTACCTGATGGGCAAGACCCCGCCGGCGTTCGATATCCTCTACTGGAACGCCGACAACACCCGCCTGCCCGCCGCCCTGCACGGCGACCTGCTGGACTTCTTCAAGCTCAACCCACTGACCTTTCCGGAAGGCCTGGAAGTGTGCGGTACACCTATCGACCTCAAGCAGGTCGGGCTGGACAGTTTCACCGTGGCCGGCAGCAACGACCACATCACCCCGTGGGACGCTGTCTACCGCTCGGCGCTGCTGCTCGGTGGCGACCGACGTTTCATCCTGGCCAACAGTGGGCATATCCAGAGCATCATCAACCCACCCGGCAATCCCAAGGCCTACTACCTGGAAAACCCCAAGCTCTCCAGCGACCCACGGGCCTGGTTCCACGATGCCCAGCGGCGCGACGGCAGCTGGTGGCCGTTGTGGCTGGAGTGGATCAGCGAGCGCTCCGGCACGCTGAAGGCGCCACGCGAGGAACTGGGCAACGCCACCTATCCACCGCTGGGCCCCGCGCCAGGCAGCTACGTACTGGCGCGCTGACCGGATGAAGACCCGCGACCGTATCCTCGAATGTGCCTTGCAGCTGTTCAACCGCCAGGGCGAGCCGAACGTCTCGACCCTGGAGATCGCCAATGAACTGGGGATCAGCCCCGGCAACCTGTACTACCACTTCCACGGCAAGGAGCCGCTGGTGATCGGCCTGTTCGAGCGTTTCGAAGAGGAGCTGATGCCACTGCTCGATCCGCCCCTGGATGTGCGCCTGGACGCAGAGGACTACTGGCTGTTCCTGCACCTGATCGTCGAGCGCATGGCCCAGTACCGCTTTTTGTTCCAGGACCTGTCCAACCTCACCGGGCGCCTGCCCAAGCTGGCGCGAGGCATGCGCAGCCTGATCAACGCCCTCAAGCGCACCCTGGCCGCGTTGCTGGCCAGCTTGAAGGGCCAGGGCCAGGTGACCAGTGAGACCCAGGCGCTGGGGCAACTGGTGGAGCAGATCACCCTGACCCTGATGTGCTCGCTGGACTACCAGCGGGTGCTGGGGCGCGAGGGCGACGTGGGGGTGGTGGTATACCAGGTGATGATGCTGGTGGCGCCGCATCTGCAGGCACCGGCGCGCAGGGCGGCGGAGCAGTTGGCGATGCGCTATCTGGAAGGCTGAAACGATCACCGGGCAAACCCACCCCCACGCGTCCCGTGCAGGCTTCGTGGGAGCGGGCTTGCCCCGCGATCAGGGCGACGCGGTGTCAGGCCTGGGTGGCCGCGTTCACCGGAGCCGACGGCGTGCTGCTGGTCGGGGCCGCGCTCGGAGCCGGAGCCGCAGTGGCGGCGGGCGTTGGAGCGGCCGGCTTGGCTGCCGCAGGCTTGGCCGGAGCGGCTTTCTTCACGGCCGGCTTTTTGGCCGCAGCGGGTTTGGCCGCCGCAGGCTTGGCCGCCGGTTTGGCCGCCACGGTTTTCGCCGCAGGCTTGGCCGCCGCGGTTTTCGCCGCAGGCTTGGCCGCCGGTTTGGCCACGGCGGTCTTGGTCGCAGGCTTGGCTGCCGCCTTGGCCAGGGGCTTGGCCGCAGTCTTGCCGGCACTGGTCTTGGAGATCGGCGTCACCGACGCGCCGGTCAGTTTCTCGATCTGCTTGGTCAGCGAATCGACCTGCTGGTGCAGGGCCTTGATCTCATTGCGGCTGGGCACGCCCAGGCGCGAGATGGCACTGTTCAGGCGCTTGTCGAAAGCCTCTTCCAGCTCACTCCACTTGCCCAGCGCACGGTCCTTCACGCCAGACACCCGGGAGTTGGTCGACGACTTTGCGCTTTCGGCCACGTCTTCGGCGGTTTTCTTCGCCTGTTTCTCAGCCTTTTCGCCATCCTTCACCAGCGAATCGAACAGCTTGGGACCGTCCTGGTCGATCTTGGAGTAGATACCCAGGCCAGCCAACCAGATCTTGCGGGAGTACTTCTCGATTCCGCCGATCCAGGAACTGCCTTCTTTCTCGGTGTTCTTCTTGCCAGCCATCCTGCTCTCCTTATGGTTTGTGCGCGACGCGCTCGAGCAGCTCATGCAGCTGTTCAAGCTTGATGGACAACGCCTCAACGTCATGTTTAGACGGAATGCCGAGGCGATTCAAGGCGCGACCGACACGGGCGTCGAAGGCTTTCTCGATTTTGTCCAGCTGGACCTCGACCTTGCCGCGTACCCGGCTGACTTCCTGGGTGGCTTCGTCGAGATGGCCGTTGGCGGCTTCGATCTCTTTACCCAGGCGCTTCTTGCCGCGTTTTTCGACGCCTTCGCCGGCCTTCACCAACTCCTTGAAGTAGTCGGAACCTTCCTGGCCGACGCGGGCGTAGGCACCGATGCCCGCCAGCCAGATCTTGCGGGCGTAGCCGCGTACCTCACCCAGGGTACTGCCTTGGGCGTCGTCTTTCTGCTTGAGATTCACTTTGGCCATGCTCTGCACCTCATGCTCGTTCAAGGGAGGGAGGAACTGCCCTGGGAGGCAGGGCTTGAGCGTGAAGGTAGGCGGAAAAATTAGAATCCTCACCCTAAGGTGGGCCGTATTGCCGCTTCAGGCCTGCTGGGTGTAGGCGCGGCCTTGTGCCACGCCTACAAGGGATCGGGACGGTACGGGCGAATCAGGCCAGCGCCTTGTCCAGCGCCCGCTCGATCTCGCCCTTGATGCTGGCGCTCATCATCGACAGCATCATGCCCAGCTTCAGCTCGACTCTGATGGTGTCCTCGCCAATGTGCACGCTGCCATTGGCACCACTGCGCGTCACATCGACGCGGTCGCCATTCCAGGTGGCCTTGAGGTCGTATTCGCGGCTGAGCCTGTCGACCAGCGCCTCGGCCTTGGCACGGGCGGCGTCACGGCCGAGGGAGTGTTTGCGTTCGACGCTGATCTGGGTCATGCGGGTGATCCTGGATATGAAGACATAATCGCCATTATGCCCGCCCCCTCTGCATGACACACCCCGCCAAGACAAATCCGCCCGCAGCCCCTAGAATGGCCGTAATTTTTTTCTGGTGAAGCGATATGACCGACCAGCGCAAAGGCGACCACGCCGAACCCACTACCCACTTCGGCTACCAGGACGTGCCCGAGAGCCAGAAGGCGAAGAAAGTCGCCGAGGTGTTCCACTCGGTGGCCGCCAAGTACGACCTGATGAACGACGTGCTGTCCGGCGGCATGCACCGCCTGTGGAAACGCTTCACCATCGAGCTGTCCGGCGTGCGCAGCGGCAACCGGGTGCTGGACATCGCCGGTGGCACCGGCGACCTGGCCGCCAAGTTCTCGCGCCTGGTCGGCCCGACCGGCCAGGTGGTGCTGGCCGACATCAACGACTCGATGCTCAAGGTCGGCCGTGACCGCCTGCTCGACCGCGGCGTGGCCGGCAACATCGAGTTCGTCCAGGCCGACGCCGAGAAGCTGCCGTTCCCGGACAACCACTTCGACTGCGTGACCATCGCCTTCGGCCTGCGCAACGTGACCCACAAGGACGAAGCCATCCGTTCCATGCTGCGGGTGCTCAAGCCCGGTGGCCGCCTGTTGATCCTGGAGTTCTCCAAACCGACCAACAAGCTGATGTCCAAGGCCTACGACGCCTACTCGTTCGCCTTCATGCCGCTGGCCGGCAAGCTGATCACCAACGACGCGGAAAGCTACCGCTACCTGGCCGAATCGATCCGCATGCACCCCGACCAGGAAACGCTCAAGAGCATGATGGTCGAGGCCGGCTTCGACCGCGTCACCTACCACAACATGACCAGCGGCATCGTCGCCGTGCACCGGGGGATCAAGCCCTGATGCTCCTGGCCGGCCTGCTCGCCAGCGCCGAGCACGGGCTCAACCGTGTCCTGCGCCTGGACAGCACCGCCCTCCCGCGCCTGGCGGCGCTGGAGGGCCGGGTGATCGAGATCGACTGCGTGCAGCCGGCCCTGAAGCTGTTCGTGCTGCCCGACGAGGAAGGCCTGATGCTCGCCGCCCACTGGGAGGGCGAGGTCGACTGCACTCTGCGTGCCCCCGCCGGGCGCCTGGCGCAGCTGGCCCTGGCCAAGGACAAGACCGCCGTACTGCACAGCCCCCAGGTCGAACTGCATGGCGACAGCGCGGTGCTGCTCGACCTGTTCGGCATCGTGCAAGACCTGGAGCTGGACTGGGAATACGAGCTGCAGCGCTGGCTGGGCCCGGTGCCCACCGCGCTGATCGCCGGCCACCTGCGCCTGCGCGCGCGCTGGACCCGCCAGGGTCTGGCCCGTTTCGG
Source organism: Pseudomonas sp. TE6283 (assembly GCF_054060555.1). NCBI lineage: Bacteria > Pseudomonadati > Pseudomonadota > Gammaproteobacteria > Pseudomonadales > Pseudomonadaceae > Pseudomonas > Pseudomonas sp. TE6283. Next base: position 9,215 of record NZ_JBSSDH010000015.1, on the reverse strand, counting down.
CGAGAACCTCTCCGAGTACCTGGCCGAGGAATCCCGCACCCTGGTCGGCAAACGCGAAGCCGAAGCGGCGTTCAGCGAGCTCGATGCGCTGAAAGTCGACATCGAACGTCTCGAGGCGCGCCTGCGCCGCCTCGCCCACACTCTTGATACCAGCGATAACGCATGAAGCTGCTCGCCGTCCGCCGTCTGTTGCGCATCCAGCGCGTCGTGATCCGCTACCGCCTCGATGACCTGCTGTTCGAACAGCCCCTGCTGCCCTGGTGGCTGGCCAGCCTGCGCCTGCTGATGCCCTGGCGCTGGCTGCCGCGCAAGCCCCTGGAGCTGAGCCGCGGCGCGCGCCTGCGCCTGGCGCTGCAGGACCTGGGGCCGATCTTCATCAAGTTCGGCCAGTTGCTCTCCACCCGCCGCGACCTGCTGCCCACCGACATCGCCGACGAGCTGATGCTGCTGCAGGACCGGGTACCGCCGTTCGACCCGCAGCACGCCGTGGCGCTGATCGAGGGACAGCTCGGGGCGAAGGTGGCCGAGGTGTTCAGCCGCTTCGACGTCGAGCCGCTGGCCTCGGCCTCGGTGGCCCAGGTCCACGCCGCGCGCCTGAAGAGCGGCGAGGAAGTGGTGGTCAAGGTGGTGCGCCCGGGCCTCAAGCCGGTCATCGCCCAGGACCTGGCCTGGCTGTTCCTGATCGCCAAGGCCGCCGAACGCGCCTCGGCCGATGCCCGTCGCCTGCACCCGGTGGAGATCGTCGGCGACTACGAGAAGACCATCTATGACGAGCTCGACCTGCTGCGCGAGGCGGCCAACGCCAGCCAGCTGCGGCGCAACTTCGAAGGCTCCGAGCTGATGTACGTGCCCCAGGTGTACTGGGACTTCTGCCGGCCCAAGGTGCTGGTGATGGAGCGTATCTACGGCGTTCCGGTCACCGACATGGTCACGCTGGCGGACCAGCGCACCGACATGAAGATGCTCGCCGAGCGGGGTGTGGAAGTGTTCTTCACCCAGGTGTTCCGTGACAGCTTCTTCCACGCCGACATGCACCCGGGCAACATCTTCGTCAGCACGGTCAAGCCATGGAGCCCGCAGTACATCGCCATCGACTGCGGCATCGTCGGCAGCCTCACCGCCGAGGACCAGGACTACCTGGCCCGCAACCTGATCGCCTTCTTCAAGCGCGACTACCGTCGCGTGGCCCAGTTGCACATCGATTCGGGCTGGGTGCCGGCGCAGACCAAGGTCAACGAATTCGAGGCGGCGATCCGCACCGTGTGCGAGCCGATCTTCGAAAAACCGTTGAAGGACATCTCCTTCGGCCAAGTGCTGATGCGCCTGTTCCAGACTGCCCGGCGCTTCAACATGGAAGTCCAGCCGCAGCTGGTGCTGCTGCAAAAGACCCTGCTGAATATCGAAGGCCTGGGCCGCCAGCTTTATCCCGACCTGGACCTGTGGAGCACCGCCAAGCCGTTCCTCGAACGCTGGATGCGCGAGCGCATGAGCCCGAAGGCGGTTATCGGCAACCTGTACAGCCAGGCCGAGCAGTTGCCGCACCTGGCCGACATGACCCGCGACCTGCTCGAGCGCCTGTCGCAACCGCACCTGCACGATCCGCAACTGCCCGAGCGACGCCGCGCCGGCGACAACTGGGCGCTGCGCCTGCTCGGTGCCGGCCTGCTGGGTGGCGGAGCGACGCTGGCCGCCGGCGCCGTCAGCCTCAGCGCCCCGGCCGCCTGGCCGGCGTGGCTGATGCTGGCCGCGGGCCTGTACCTTATCGTGCGCCGATAGCCAGCCGCGCCGTCGGCTGGCACACTAGCGCACAGGGGCCCGGTACGGGAGCGGGCCTGGTTTGGAGTCGACGATGAAAGACTGGCTGGACGAGATCAAGTGGAACAGCGATGGCCTGGTGCCGGCGATCGCCCAGGACCACAAGACCGGGCGCGTGCTGATGATGGCCTGGATGAACCGTGAATCCCTCGCCCTGACCGCCGCCGAGCATCGCGCCATCTACTGGTCGCGCTCGCGGGGCAAGCTGTGGCGCAAGGGCGAAGAGTCGGGCCATGTGCAGAAACTGCATGAAATGCGCCTGGACTGCGACGCCGACGTGATCATCCTGATGGTCGAGCAACTGGGCCATATCGCCTGCCATACCGGCCGCGAAAGCTGCTTCTACCGCGTCTTCGAGGACGGCCAGTGGAAAACCGTCGACCCGGTCCTGAAGGATCCGAACGCCATCTACAGCGCAGGACACTGACATGAGCGACACCCTGAACCGCCTCGCCGAGGTGCTGGAAGAACGCAAGCACGCGGCGCCGGACAGCAGCTACGTGGCCAGCCTGTATCACAAGGGCCTGAACAAGATCCTCGAGAAGCTCGGCGAAGAGTCCATCGAGACCATCATCGCCGCCAAGGATGCCGCCGTCAGCAAGGATTACAGCGATGTCATCTATGAAACCGCAGACCTGTGGTTTCATAGCCTGGTCATGCTCAGCGCGCTGGGCCAGCATCCGCAGGCGGTGCTCGACGAGCTGGAGCGTCGGTTCGGGTTGTCCGGGCATGATGAGAAGGCTGCGCGTCAGCCGTCTGCCTGAAGATTGCCGGGGGCGCGTTGCGCCCCTTTCCGACCGGTACGACGCCTCGGCAAGGCCGCTCCTACAGGGGGCCGCGTCGCCTGAACGATTCGCTGAACCCTGTGATGGGCTGCAAGGCAGCCCCAGGGCCCGATAGACCGACACACATTTTTCAGGAGTACGAAATGGGCATTTTTGACTGGAAACACTGGATCGTCCTGCTGGTCGTCGTGGTGCTGGTGTTCGGCACCAAGAAACTGAAGAACTTCGGCAGCGACCTGGGCGAATCGATCAAGGGCTTCCGCAAGGCCATGAACGAAGAAGAAACCAAGCCCGCCGAGCAGACCCCGCCGCCGGCCCAACCGGTTCCGCCGGTGCAGAACACCGCGCAGCAGGCCCAGGGCCACACCATCGAGGGCCAGGCCCAGCCGGTCCAAGAGCCACAGCGGAAAGACTGACCCATGTTCGGCATCAGTTTCAGCGAGCTGCTGCTCGTCGGCCTGGTCGCCCTGCTGGTGCTCGGCCCCGAGCGCCTGCCGGGGGCCGCGCGCACCGCGGGCCTGTGGATCGGCCGCCTCAAGCGCAGCTTCAACGCGATCAAGATGGAGGTCGAGCGCGAGATCGGCGCCGACGACATCCGCCGCCAGCTGCACAACGAGCACATCCTGCAGATGGAGCAGGAGGCCAAGCGCATCCTCAACCCGCTGACGCCACCGGCGCAGCCGCCGACCAGCGCTGAAACGCCCGCCACACCCGCCGTCGAAGCCGCCCCCGCGCAACCGACCGCGACGCCACCCTCCGAGCCGCCCCAACCGCCACGAGCCCCATGAGCGAGAATCCGGAACATGACCAGCCGATGCCGCTGGTCTCGCACCTGACCGAACTGCGCACCCGCCTGCTGCGCTGCGTCGCCGCCATCTTCCTGATCTTCGCCGGGCTGTTCTCCTTCGCCCAGCAGATCTACACCCTGGTCTCGGCGCCGCTGCGCGCGCACCTGCCGGCCAACGCGACGATGATCGCCACCGACGTGGCCTCGCCGTTCCTGACGCCGTTCAAGCTGACCATGATCGTCTCGCTGTTCCTGGCGATCCCGTTCATCCTGCAGCAGATCTGGGGCTTCATCGCTCCGGGCCTGTACCGCCACGAAAAGCGCATCGCCATCCCGCTGCTGGTATCGAGCATCGTCCTGTTCTATGCCGGCATGGCCTTCGCCTACTTCCTGGTGTTCCCGCTGATCTTCGGCTTCTTCGCCAGCGCCACCCCCGAGGGCGTGTCGATGATGACCGACATTTCCAGCTACCTCGACTTCGTCATGACCCTGTTCTTCGCCTTCGGCGTCGCCTTCGAAATCCCGGTGGCGGTGGTGCTGCTGGTGTGGATCGGCGTGGTCGACGTGCAGTACCTGAAGAAGATCCGCCCGTACGTGATCATCGGCTGCTTCGTGGTCGGCATGATCCTCACCCCGCCGGACATCTTCTCCCAGACCCTGCTGGCCGTGCCCATGTGGATGCTGTTCGAGGTCGGCGTGCTGTGCGGCAGCCTGATCCGCAAGCGCAGCCACGAGCCGGACGAAGCGAACAACGACCACAACGACCAGCCGCCTGCGACCCAACCGTGAACCTGTTGCTTCTTGAAGAGGCCGACTTCGTGTCGGCCGACCGTGTCGTCCTGGCCGATCGCCGCTTCACCCATATGCAGGAGATCCACCGCGTGGCGGTGGGCGACAGCCTGCGCGTCGGGCGCATCGGCGGCCTGATGGGCAAGGCCGAGGTCATCCGCCTCGAAGGCCACGGGGCCGAACTGCGGGTGGCCTTCGACCAGCCGCCGCCGGCCAAGCTGCCGCTGACCCTGGTGCTGGCCGTGCCGCGGCCAAAGATGTTGCGTCGGCTGTTCCAGACGGTCGCCACCCTGGGCGTGCCGCGGCTGATCCTGGTCAACAGCTACAAGGTCGAGAAGAGTTTCTGGCAAACGCCGTTCCTCCAGCCCGAGACCATCCGCGAAAACCTCATTCTCGGCCTGGAGCAAGCCCGTGACACGGTGCTGCCGGAAGTGATCATCGAGAAGCGCTTCAAGCCCTTCGTCGAAGACCGCCTGCCCGCCATCGCCGAAGGCTCCTTGGGCCTGGTCGGCCACCCCGGCCCCTATCCTGCCTGCCCGCGCGCCGTGGAAGGCCCGGTGACCCTGGCGATCGGCCCCGAAGGCGGTTGGATCCCCTACGAGGTCGAGCTGCTCGGCAAGGCCGGACTGGCCCCGGTACAGCTGGGCGATCGCATCCTGCGGGTGGAAACGGCGGTCACCGCCCTGCTCTCGCGAATTTTCTGACGCAATAGTCAAGTTTTTGCCATCAAGTTTCCCCGCCCCGCGCCGATGGCCTGTGCAACAGAACAATAATCCGCACTGCCGCGCGCCGGGGAGTCGTCTATGTACCGTTGGTTTGCCCAGTCACTGGGAAATGTAAGCGTCAATCGCAAGTTGGGGATCGGCTTCGGCCTGGTGCTGCTGCTCACCCTCGGCATCACCTTCACCGGCTGGCTGGGCATCGACAGCGTCACCAGCCGTGGCGACAAGCTCGGCAACATCTCGGTGATCCACCAGTACACCCAGGACCTGCGCCTGGCCCGCCTGGGCTATGAGCGCAACCGAGACGACGCCGCCGTGGCGGAACTGGAAAAAGCCCTGGCCAACCTCGAGCGCCAGGTGCAGTTCATGCTCGGCCAGATCGAGCTACCCGCCGACCGCCAGCGCCTGGACAAGCAGCAGGACGCCGTGCGCCAGTACCAGCAGGCCTTCACCGAACTCAAGCAGGCCGGCCTGCGCCGCGAGGCCAGCCGCGCCACTTTGGGCGACAGCGCCGACAAGGCCGCCGAGCTGATCGCCAAGGTCCAGCAGCGCCTGTTGCAGGGCGGCGATATCCAGCAGTACCAGGAGGTGGTGCAGGTCGCCGCCCTGTTGCAGCAGGCACGCTTCCAGGTGCGCGGCTACACCTACAGCGGCAAGGCCGAGTTCCAGCAGACCGCGCTCGGCGCCATCGACCAGGCCATGACCGTGCTCAAGGCCCTGCCAGGCAAGCTTCCGGCCGAATTCGCCGCCAGCCTCGACGACGCGGCCAGCGCACTGGCCGCGTACCGCGACGCGGTGAACCAGTTCGGCAACGCCCAGACGGCCAGTGAGCAGGCGCTGGCGCGCATGGCCGCGCAAGGCCAGGTGCTGCTGTCCGCCAGCCAGGAAATGACCGTTTCGCAAACCACCGTGCGTGACCAGGGCACCCAGCAGGCCAAGACCCTGCTGGCCGGCGCCACCGCCCTGGCGCTGCTGCTGGGGGTGCTGGCCGCCTTCGCCATCACCCGGCAGATCATCGTGCCGCTGCGCCAGACCCTCGCCGCCGCCGAGCGCGTGGCCGGCGGCGACCTGCGCCAGGACCTCAAGGCCGATCGGCGCGACGAACTGGGCCAGCTGCAGGCCAGCATGCAGCGCATGACCCAGGGCCTGCGTGAGCTCATCGGGGGCATTGGTGACGGCGTGACGCAGATCGCCAGCGCCGCCGAGGAACTGTCGGCGGTCACCGAGCAGACCAGCGCCGGGGTCAACAACCAGAAGGTCGAGACCGACCAGGTCGCCACCGCCATGAACGAGATGGCCGCCACCGTCCAGGAAGTGGCGCGCAACGCCGAGCAAGCCTCGGAAGCGGCGCTGATGGCCGACCAGCAGGCCCGCGAGGGTGACAAGGTGGTGGGCGAGGCGATCAGCCAGATCGAGCGCCTGGCCGGCGAGGTGGTCAACTCCAGCGAAGCGATGAGCCAGCTCAAGGCCGAGAGCGACAAGATCGGCAGCGTGCTGGATGTGATCAAGTCAGTGGCACAACAGACCAACCTGCTGGCGCTCAACGCCGCCATCGAAGCCGCCCGTGCCGGCGAAGCGGGCCGTGGCTTCGCCGTGGTCGCCGACGAGGTGCGCAGCCTGGCCCAGCGCACCCAGCAGTCCACCGAGGAGATCGAGGAACTGATCGCCAGCCTGCAGAATGGCACCGAGCGCGTGGCCAGCGTCATGGACAGCAGCCGCGCCCTGACCGACAGCAGCGTCGAGCTGACCCGTCGCGCCGGCGACTCGCTGGGCACCATCACCCGCACCGTGTCGTCGATCCAGTCGATGAACCAGCAGATCGCCACCGCCGCCGAACAGCAGAGCGCCGTGGCCGAAGAGATCAACCGCAGCGTGATGAACGTGCGCGACATCTCCGACCAGACTTCGGCGGCCAGTGAGGAGACCGCCAGCTCCAGCGTCGAGCTGGCCCGCCTGGGAACGCATCTGCAGGGCCTGGTGGGGCGTTTCAGGCTCTAATTCGCGGCTTGCGGGCTGTAGGCACTACCCTTCAGCCCGCAGAGAATTTTCCTACTCGATTTGCAGGTCCAGTCCGACGGACTTCCGGCCGATGAGCAAAGGCCATGGCGGCACTCTGCCGCCATGGCCTTTTCTCAATCGGACGGAGACCTGCCATGTTCGGATACCTTGACCGCCAGCTCGGCAACCTCGGCGTCGGGCTCAAGCTCACCCTGGGTTTCGCCGTGGTGCTGCTGCTCACCCTGGCCACCACACTCAGCGGCTGGCGTGCGCTGGACGGCGCCATCGAGCGCTCGGAACAACTGAGCGACATCGGCCAACTCAACGATCTGACCCGTGACCTGCGCGCCGAGCGCATCACCTACCGAGTACTCGCCGACGACGTCAGCAGGACACGCATCGCGACCATCCTGGACCAGTTGCACGATCGCCTGACCCTGCTGCAGCAACGCAGCGGCGTCGATTCGTCGCGGCAGATGCTGAACCAGAAACTGCAGTTGCTCCAGCGCCTGAAGGCCGACTTCGCCATCTTGCAAGGCACCGTGGACAGCCGTGAAGGCTTGCGCGCGGCGATGCAGGCGCAGGCGGGCGTGCTCGAAACCGTGATCGACGACCTGCAGACCCAGGCCTTGCTGAAACTGCCCGGCGACGGCCGGCAGGGTAGCGTGGTCGGCCTCATGGATACCCTGGGCCGCCATATCGAGTCCGCCAGCCAGCAAAGCCTGGTGCCAGCCTATGCCTTCTCGCCCCGGGACAGCTTTGCCAGCATGGGCGATGACGCGCTGCAGGCGGCGAATGCCAGCCTGGGCCAGTTGCTGCGGGCAATCACCCCGCTGGAACTGCCCGGCACATTGACCCAACGCCCACAGGTGGAACTGGACCGCTACCGCGACGTCCTGCACCAATACCGCGAGGCCGCGCTCAAGGTCGAGCAGTTGCAGGACGGCATGGAGAAGATAGGCGACGAACTGCAGGCTGTGAGCCGCGAACTGAGCGAGCGCAAGGTCGAGCAGCGCGACAACGAGGCCCTGGCCGACCGTTCGCTGCTGACCAGCGTGGCTGTACTAGCACTGGTGTTCGGCATCCTCGCTGCCTGGCTGATCACCCGGCAGGTCACCCAGCCCCTGCGCCAGGTGCTGGCCCAGGCCGCGCGTATCGCCCGCGGCGACCTCAGCCAGGTACAGACGGTGCAGCGCCGCGACGAGATGGGCCAGCTGCAGGCCAGCATGCGCGAGATGACCTTGAGCTTGCGCGAGCTGCTTGGCGGCATCGACCAAGGCGTCGGTCACCTGTCCCGGGCAGCGACGGCGCTGGCCGGCGCCAGCGTGGACACCCGCGAGCGCATTGGCCAGCAACAAGAGGAGACCGACCAGGTGGCCACGGCGATGAACCAGATGAGCGCCACGGTGCAGGAGGTCGCGCAAAATGCCGAGCAGGCCTCCCAGGCGGCCACCACCGCCGACCGCCAGGCCCAGCTGGGCGACCAGGTGGTGGCCGAGGCGATTGCCCGTATCGAGCAGTTGGCAGGGCAGATGGACCACTGCCTCACGGCCATGGGTCACCTGGCCGGTGAAAGCCAGCGTATCGGTTCGATTCTCGATGTGATCAAGTCGGTGTCCGAGCAGACCAACCTGCTGGCGCTCAACGCCGCCATCGAGGCGGCCCGGGCAGGCGAGGCCGGGCGCGGTTTCGCCGTGGTGGCCGACGAGGTGCGCGGCCTGGCCCAGCGCACGCAGCAGTCGACCGAGGAGATCGAACTGCTGATCGACAGCCTGCACCGTGGCACTGACGAGGTCACCGGTCTGCTGGACGACAGCAAGCGCCTGACCGGGCAAAGCGTCGAACTCAGCCGCAAGGCTGGCGCTGCGCTGGGGCAGATTACCGAGACGGTGTCGACGATCCAGGGGATGAACCAGCAGATTGCCACGGCCAGTGAGCAGCAGAGCGTGGTGGCCGAGCAGATCAACCGTAGCGTGATCAATGTGCGGGATGTGTCGGAGCAGACGCGGGCGGCCAGTGAACAGACTGCGGTTTCGAGTGGGGAGTTGGAGCAGTTGGGACAGCAGTTGCGGGGCATGGTGGGAAGGTTCAATCTCTAAGCCTTGCAGGCGCGCCCAGATCGCCAGGACCTGAAACCAGACCGACGGCTTTGGCTTTGGCTTTGGCTTTGGCTTTGGCTTTGGCTTTGGCTTTGGCTTTGGCTTTGGCTTTGGCTTTGGCTTTGGCTTTGGCGATCAGAAGATTAACACCACAGCCCACTAGCGACAGCTGCGTCAGCCCAGGCGCCGCCCGTACCTTCGCGACTTCAGGAGGCCGAAC